>NZ_JBJGYJ010000001.1:0-285866 GCF_054049935.1 Geodermatophilus sp. SYSU D00742 | reverse complement strand
CTTCGTCGGCCTTGCGTTGGGTGTGTCCGACGGCGGTGATGGCTTCGTCGGCCTTGCGTTGGGTGTGTCCGACGGCGGTGATGGCTTCGTCGGCCTTGCGTTGGGTGTGTCCGACGGCGGTGATGGCTTCGTCGGCCTTGCGTTGGGTGTGTCCGACGGCGGTGATGGCCTCGTCGGCCTTGCGTTGGGTGTGTCCGACGGCGGTGATGGCCTCGTCGGCCTTGCGTTGGGTGTGTCCGACGGCGGTGATCGCCTCGTCGGCTCTCTGCTGGGTCTGCCCGACGGCCGTGAGCAGCCCCTCCGCGCGGCCGGCGACGCTCTCCACGCGAGCCACCACGGTCTCGACGCGGTCCAGCAGCGTCTCCACCCGGCCGACCACCGCGGCCAGCCGCGGGACCAGTGCGAGCGCCTCCGAGGCGCCGTCACGCAGGCCCTCCACCGCGGAGATCACGTCCGAGGGCCCGGGAACGAACGGCAGCTTCACTTCGGCGACGCTACGTCTGCGCGCGGAGTCACGCTCGGTGACTCCGCGCGTCGGCGGGGGCGGAGCCGTTCCGCCCGTATCGTGGAGACCTGTCGCGATCGCGCGGTGCGCCGTCACCCGCGGCCGGCGCGGAGCGGACGACGCGGGCCATGGCGACATGGGTACGACGATGGGAAGTCGACACCGGTGGGGGACAAGCGGACGCGCGACGACGCGGGGGACGGCCGCGCGCCCGGCCGGTTCCTCGGCCGCTGGAGGCCGTCGTCCCCGGATCCGTCCACGCCCGCCCGCGAGCCGATCACCGTCGAGCAGCTGATCGCCCGTCAGGGTGGTGAGGTGGGTCGCCGCCGGGCCGCGCGCACCGGCGAGATCCCGCTCCCGCTCGGCGAGCAGGCCCCGGCCCACCGGCGCGGCCTGCCCCCCGTACCCGGGGACGACGCCCGCCCCGAGCCCCGCGAGCGCGCCACCGGCGGCGTCGGTCCCGAGCCGCCGGAGCGTCCCGCTGACCAGACCCCCGGGCCCCGCCGCGGGTTCCCGCCCGTGCCCGGACCCTCCGCCGCCGGGCCGGACGCCCCGCCGGAGCGCGGCCCCGCCCCCCGGTCGGCCGCCCCGCCGCCCGTCCCCCCGCAGGAACAGCCTCCCGCCGCTGGGCCGGTGCGCAGCGGACTGCCACCGGTGCCGCCGCTGTCGGCCCGGCCCTCCACCCCGCTGTTCCCGCCGCTGGCCGACCAGCCGGGCCACCGTCCCTCGCGGCCGATCGCCCCGCTGCCGCCGATCCCCGGGCGCGACGTCCCCCTCGCCGGCGCCACCCGGCTGTCGCTGCCCGGACCGCGGGCCCGACGGGCGGCCCGGCGGGCCGCGCGCAGCCCGGGCCGTCGGCGGCTGGTCCGCGCGGCGCTCGGCCTGCTGGTCGTGGTCGGCGTCGTCGTCGCCTACCACCTCGGCCTCTACTTCTACGTCGACCAGAGCATCCAGCGGGTCCGGGCGCTGGCTCCGCAGGGGCCGGAGGTGCTCGCGCCGCGGCTGCAGGAGGGCGCGGCCACCTACCTGGTGGTCGGCACCGGCCTGCCCGGCGCCGAGGGCCCCGCGGCGGTCGCCACGCTGCTCGCGCACGTCTCGCCCGACGAGGAGCGCGCCGTCCTGGTGAGCATCCCGCCGACCGCGCTGGTCGACACCCCCGCGTGCGAGGGGTCCGACGGCGAGCTGCGCGAGCCCGTGACCGAGGCCTTCGCGGTCTCCCTGCTCGACGGGGGGCCGGCCTGCATGGTCCGGGCCGTGCAGCAGGTCTCCGGACTCCGGGTCGACCACTACCTGGGCGTGGACCTCACCCGCCTGCCCGACATGGTCGACGCGCTCGGTGGCGTCGCCATGTGCCTGCCCCGGCCGACCGCCGCGGTGGCCGCCTCGGCGCACCCGCTGCCGGCCGGCGGCAGCACGGTGTCCGGGGAGCAGGCCTCGGCGTTCCTCACCCCCGGCGACGCCGGCTCCGACGTCACGGGGGCCGCCGTGGCGGAGCGTGCCCAGCTGCTGCTCAGCGCGACCCTGCGGACGGCGATGACGTGGGGCACCGTCGGCAACCCCGTCACGCTCACCCAGTTCCTGACGCGGTCCTCCGGCGCCCTCACCGTGGACGAGGACACCAACCTCGGCGACCTGCGCACGCTGGCCGGGACGCTGGGCGACCTCACCGGCGACGCCGTCCAGCGGACCGGGCTGCCGGTCTCCCAGGTCGGGTACGTGCCGGCCGGCACCGAGCAGGCCTACGTGGTCCTCGACGCCGGCGCCACCCGCTCGCTGTTCGACGCGGTCATCGACGAGGGCGGGCTCCCCCCGGAGCTGACCGCCCAGGCCGCGGTCGACGACGACGCCGCGGCGGCGGCGCCGCCCACCGCGGAGACCCAGGCGGAGCAGCCCGCTCCCGCGCCGGCCGAGCAGCCGTTGACCGTCACCCCCGACGGGATCAGCGTCGACGTCCTCAACGGCACCGCCACCCGCGGCCTGGCTGCGACCGTCGCCGACCTGTTGCGCGGGCAGGGCTTCGGGGTGGGCACGGTCGGCAACGAACCGGGCACGGTCAACGAGACCGTCATCCGGTACGGCCCGGGTGCCGAGGAGCGGGCGCGCACGGTCGCCGCCGCCGTCCCCGGCTCCGTGCTGCAGGCCAGTGACACCGTCGGCGACGCCGTCCAGCTGGTGATCGGGCCCGGCTACTCGACCGTCGTCCCCGTGACGGTGCCCCCGCCGGGTGCCGCCGCGGAGCCGGCGCCGGAGACCGCCGCCGCGCCCCCGACCGAGCCGGCCTCGAGCACCGCCCCCGTCAGCTGCGGCTGACCTCGGCGGCGGGGTGTGATCTCCTGAGCGGGAGTTCGGCTACCCACCGTGAGTGGGGTCGTGCGTCGTCGGCGCTCTCGCGCTGGGCGGCTACAGGCGCGCTCGCACGTCTGGCACCCCCGCACCGGCGAGCTCGGGCACAGCGGCGGTACGGCCGGAGAGCGTGGTGAGGAGCGCGGTGGCGGGTCCGGAGACCTGGGCTCCCTCGCCGAAGCGCCAGTCGATGTCGGTGGCCGAGAAGGCCAGTCCGTCGAGGATGCCTGGAGGTAGCGAGCCCCGGGCGCGGGGGCTGGTCAGCTGCTCGAGGGCGATCCGGGCGTTCTCGGGGTCGGTCGGCGATGGCACGCCGAGCGGCCGGTAGACGTCCTGGGCGTGGATGACCAGGTGACTCAACGGCGCCTCGACGGGCGCGCCGGGTACCGAGAACGTGCGGTGCTGGGTCCCCCGCAGGCCTGCGACGACCTCGGCCGGTCTCCGTGTGTCCGTGGCCGCCCACCGGTCAGCGGCCCGGTCGAAGTCGAACTTCGCGCGCAGCATCATCAGCAGGAACCGAGGCGCCGAGAGCTCGTACGGCATGAGCACGTGCACCACGAGGTCCCGCACCGTCCAGCCGGCGCACAGGCTGGGGGTGTCCCACTGCTCCTCGTCCAGTCCGTCGAGCACGCGGAGCAGTCGGGTGCGCTCGGTGTGGACGCGAACGTCCACGTCCTGCCTGGTCTCGGTCACTCAGCTCCCTTTCGTCGCCCTGCCGGCCCACTGGACGCCGAGTGCTCGCCGTCCACTGGGAGGACGCCCGGCGGTGCCAGGAGTCATCGCTGGCGCCGAGTGTCACCCGTACCGGGGATCCCCACCGCCCCGCCAGGCACGGACTCACGCCCATCTGGGACACCTTGCTGCCGGACTCAGCTGCGGCTGAGTACGGCCGGCCGCCGGCTCAGCCCGGTTCCCCGGACGCCGACCGTGGCGGCCGGGGTGCGGGACGACGGACGTGCCGGGCCGGCCCGTGTCCGACCGTGATCCTGCGCAGGCCGCCGTACCCGACGTCGTCCCCGCAGGCGCTGCTCCGGGGCCCCACGCACGGAGGGGGCCGCCGCGTGCTGCGGCGACCCCCTCCGTCGTGCGGTCCGGCTCAGCCGAAACGGCCGGAGATGTAGTCCTCGGTCGCCTTCTGGTCCGGGTTGCTGAAGATCTTCTCCGTCGGGTTGAACTCGATCAGCCGTCCCGGCTGACCGACCCCGTTGAGGTTGAAGAAGCCGGTCTGCTCGCTCACCCGCGCCGCCTGCTGCATGTTGTGGGTGACGATGACGATGGTGAACCGCTCCTTGAGCTCGGTCATCAGGTCCTCGATCGCCAGCGTGGAGATCGGGTCCAGGGCCGAGCACGGCTCGTCCATCAGCAGGACGTCGGGCTCGACGGCGATCGCCCGGGCGATGCACAGCCGCTGCTGCTGACCACCGGAGAGGCCGGCGCCCGGCCGGTCGAGGCGGTCCTTGACCTCGTTCCAGAGGTTGGCTCCGCGCAGCGACCGCTCGACCAGGTCGTCGAGGTCGGCCTTCTTCATCTTCTTGTTGTTCAGCCGCATGCCCGCGGCGACGTTGTCGTAGATCGACATGGTCGGGAACGGGTTGGGTCGCTGGAAGACCATCCCGATCTGCCGGCGGACGTCGACCGGGTCGGAGTCCGCGCCGTAGAGGTCGACGCCGTCCATGACGACCTTGCCCTCGACCCGCGCGCCGGGGATGACCTCGTGCATGCGGTTGAGGGAGCGCAGGAAGGTGGACTTCCCGCAGCCGGAGGGGCCGATCAGTGCGGTGATGCTGCGCGGCTCGATGGAGACGGTGACGTCCTCCACGGCCCGGAAGTCGCCGTAGAAGATGTTGAGGTCGGAGACGTCGATGCGCTTGGCCACGAGGGTCCTCCAGGGATGCCGGTCAGCGACCGGTCTTGGGAGCGAAGAAGCGGCTGATCAGGCGGGCGACGACGTTGAGCCCCATGACCAGGATGATGAGGATGAGCGCCGCCGTCCAGGCGCGGTCGATGGCGAACTCCGGCGGCACGCCGGGCTGGGTGAGCTGGTAGTACGCGTACACCGGCAGCGTCGCCATGCGGCCGTCGAACGGGTCGAGGTTGGTGCCGTTGGTGATGCCGAGGGTGACCAGCAGCGGAGCGGTCTCGCCGATCACGCGGGCGATGGCGAGGGTGACGCCGGTGCCGAGCCCGGCCATCGAGGTGGGGATGACGACCTTGACGATCGTCCGCCACTTCGGCACGCCCAGGGCGTAGGACGCCTCGCGCAGCTCGTTCGGGACGAGCTTGAGCACCTCCTCGGCGGAGCGGACGACGACGGGGATCATCAGCACCGACAGGGCGACCGCACCGGCGATGCCCAGCCGGACGCCGGGGCCGAAGAAGATCGCGAAGAGGGCGTAGGCGAACAGGCCGGCCACGATCGACGGGATGCCGGTCATGACGTCGACCAGGAAGGTGATCCACCGCTTGAGCCGGCCGCTGCCGTACTCCACCAGGTAGATGGCGGTCAGCAGGCCGATCGGCACCGAGATCAGCGTGGTCAGCGCGGTGATGATCAGCGTGCCGAGGATGGCGTGGTAGGCCCCGCCGCCCTCACCGACGATGCCGATCAGCGAGGAGCCGAAGAACTCGCCGTCCAGGCGCTCCACGCCGCGCCGCACGACCTCCCACACGAGGGAGACCAGCGGCACCATCGCCAGCCCGAACGCGCTGACGACCAGGCAGGTGACCAGCCGGTCGGTCGCCCGCCGCGGACCCTCGACGACCCGCGTCAGCGTGTAGAGCGCCACGGTCCCGAGGACCACGGTGTAGAGCACGTACAGGGCGATGTTGAGACCGAGGACCAGGTCCAGCAGGGCCACCACGACCAGTGCGCCCCCGAAGCACGCCCAGGGTGCCCAGCGCGGGATGTGGCCGCGGGTGCCACGCCCGGCCGGGCGGGGCGGCGTGCCGGTGGGTGCCACCGGGACCGTCGACGTCTGGCTCATCAGTTGGCTCCGGAGAAATCGGCCCGGCGGTTGACGATGGCGCGCGCCAGCATGTTCACGCCGAGGGTGATGACGAACAGCGCGAGCCCGCTGGCGATCAGCGTGTTGACGTCGACGCCGCTGGACTCGGGGAACTGCAGGGCGATGTTCGCCGCGATGGTCGACGGGTTGCCGCTGCTGATCAGGTTGAACGTGATGCCGCCGGAGACCGACAGCACCAGGGCGACGGCCAGCGTCTCGCCCAGCGCGCGGCCCAGGCCCAGCATCGCGCCGCCGATGACGCCGGACTTGCCGTAGGGCAGCACCGCCATCTTGATCATCTCCCAGCGGGTGGCCCCGAGGGCCAGGGCCGCCTCGCGGTGCAGGCTCGGCACCTGCAGGAAGACCTCGCGGGCGATCGCGCTGATGATCGGCAGGATCATGATCGCGAGGACCAGACCCGCGGTGAGCATCGTGCGGCCGGTGGCCGACGTCGGACCGGCGAACAGCGGGATGAAGCCGAGGTTGCGCTCGAGCCACTCGTAGAAGGGCACCAGGCGCGGCGCCAGCCAGGCGATGCCCCAGAAGCCGTAGACGATGCTCGGGATCGCGGCCAGCAGGTCGACGACGTAACCCAGGCCCTGGGCCAGCCGCCGGGGCGCGTAGTACGCGATGAACAACGCGATCGCCACGGCGAGCGGCGTCGCGACGACCAGCGCGATCACGGCGGCGAGCAGCGTGCCGAAGATGAGCGGGGCGACGTAGCCGAGCAGGCCCTCGCCGCCGGGGATCTCGTCACTGGGAGCCGTCATCGCCGGGAGCGCCTCGACCACGAGGAAGGCGGCCACCCCGGCGAGGATGACGAGGATCAGGATGCCGGCGGCCTTGGCGCTGCCGGCGAAGATGCGGTCGCCCGGCCGGCGGACCGGCTTGGAGGTGCCGGGCTCGGTCGGGGTCCTGGTGGCGCTCACCGTTGCTCCGTGGGGTGTCGGCCGGATGTGGGTGCGGTGCGGGCGACGGGTGCCCGTCGCCGGGCCGGACGACGGCCCGGGGCGCCTGGTCGGCGTCCCGGGCCGTCACCCGCGGTGGACTCGGATCAGCCGGCCGTGATGGCGTCGACCGCGCCCTGCGCCTGCTCGCGCAGACCCTCGGAGATGGGCGCCGAGCCCGCGGCCTCGGCCGCGGCCTGCTGCCCCTCCTCGCTGATCACGTAGGTCATGAAGTCCTTCACCAGGTCGGCCTTCTCCTGGTCGTCGTACTGGATGCAGCCGATGTGGTAGCTGACCAGCACGATCGGGTACTCGCCGGACCCGGTGGTGTCGCGGTTGAGCTCGATGGCGAAGTCGTACTCGCCACGGCCGGAGACCGGCTCGGAGTTCTCGACGACGGCGGCGGCGGCCTCGGCCGACGGGGCGACGAACTCCGAGCCCACGCCGATGCTGGCCACACCGAGGTCGCCGGCCTGCGAGAGGTCGGCGTAGCCGATGGTGCCGTTGCCGGCGCCGACGGCGCTGACCACACCGGAGGTGCCCTGGGCGGCCTCGCCGCCGGCGACCGGCCAGACGCCGTCGGCCTCGTGCGGCCACGCCTCGGCGGCGGCGGCGGACAGGTACTCGGTGAAGTTCTCGGTGGTGCCGGACTCGTCGGACCGGTTGACGGGGGTGATGGCCTGGTCCGGCAGGGTCACGCCCGGGTTGTCGGCGGCGATGGCCGGGTCGTTCCAGGAGGTGATCTGCTGGTTGAAGATCCCGGCCAGGGTCGCGGGCGACAGGTTGAGCTCGTCGACGCCCTCGAGGTTGTAGATGACGGCGATCGGGGCGATGTAGTTCGGCAGCTCGAACACGCCGGAGGTGCCGCAGCGCTCCTCGGCCTGGGCGAGTTCCTCCTCGTCCAGCGGGGCGTCGGAGCCGGCGAAGTCGGTGCCGCCCTCGAGGAACTGCTCACGGCCACCGCCGGAGCCCACCGGGTCGTAGTTCACGGTCACGCCCGACTGCACGCTCGAGTAGCCCGCGGTCCAGCCCTGCATCGCCGCCTGCTGGCTGCTCGCGCCGGCGCCCACGAGGGTTCCGCTCAGCTCCGTGGAGCTGCCGGTGCCGCCGCTGGCGGCGGCGTTCTCCTCGTTGGAGGCGCCACACGCGGCGAGCGCGAGGGTGCCGGCCAGCGCCGTCGAGAGAACGACGGCGCGCGACCTGGTGCTGAGCTTCAACTCGGTGCCTTTCGACTGGTGCCCGGGCGTCGATGCCGAGCAGCGGAGGACCAACGCCGTCGAAGTTAAGGAGCTGAGGTGGACGCCTCCCGGTACCTCGGTGAACGCGAGGTGAACGCCGGTCGAGCCTTCTCCGACCGGGTGAGAACCAGCTCACGTCCAGCCGGTGAACCCGCGCGCGTCGGCCTGCGGAGAGGGGGCCGGGGTTCTAGGGGAGGCCGCGACCGGCGCGGGACGGCGCCGCCCGGACGCCGCCGGCAGGTCAGGGCGTGCGCCGCCAGGAGACGTCGACGGCGTGCCGGGTGAAGCCGGTGCGTTCGTAGAGGGTCACCGCGGCGGTGTTGTCCTCCTCGACGTAGAGGAGGACCTCGGCCAGGCCGCTGGTGCGCAGGTGGGCCAGGCCGAGGTCGGTGAGCGCCCGGCCGAGTCCGAGCCCCTGGGCGTCGGGGTCGATGCCCAGGACGTACACCTCGCCGACGGCGTCGGGCCCCTCGTCACCGGGCGGGTGCACCTTGGTCCAGTGCGAGCCGAGCAGCGTGCCGCCGTCGGCAGGGTCACCGCGCCAGGCCAGGAAGAAGCCGGCCGGGTCGAACCAGGGCTCGGCCTCCCGCAGCCGCAGGTCCTCCGGCGTCCAGCTGCCCTGCTCGGGGTGGGTCGCGAAGGCGCGCGCGTTGACCCGCAGCCACGCGTCCTCGTCCCGGCCCGGCCGGAAGGTGTGCACCTGCACGCCCTCGGGCAGCGCCGGTCGCGGATCGGGGTCGACACCGGAGAGGTCCCGGCGCATCTTGAGCAGCACCCGGGCTCTGGAGTAGCCGCGGCCGGTGGCCAGCTCGGCCGAGCCCGGGAGGTCGCCGTGCGCCCACACCCGCAGCGGGCGGGCGCCGGCCAGCTCCTCGAGCCGGGTCAGCAGCTGGCCGCCGACCCCCTGACGGCGGGAGCCGGGCGCGACCACGAGCTCGGCCTCGGCGTCGCCCGTGCCGTCCCCGCCCTCGAACCGGGCGTAGCCGGCGAGCCCGCCGTCCGGCGTCCGTACCAGCACGTCCCGGCCGCCGGCGGGGCCGCCGTGCTGCAGCCGCAGCTCGGCCTCCTCCGACAGCGGGCGGACGCCGTCGGCGGCCGTCGCGGCGCGCAGCAGGGCCAGCACCGCGGGGACGTCGGCCGCCGCGAGGCGCGCGACGTCGGTGACCGGGAGGGGAGCGGACAGGGCGGCCTCAGACCAGTTCGGTGTCGGCCTCGGCGCGGGCCGCAGCCGCCGTCGCGTCGGCGACCTGCTGGTCCAGCTTGTAGCCCACGTTGCGGACGGTGCCGATCAGCGCCTCGTGCTCGGTGCCGAGCTTGGCCCGCAACCGGCGGACGTGGACGTCGACCGTGCGGGTGCCGCCGAAGTAGTCGTAGCCCCAGATCTCCTGCAGCAGCTGGGCGCGGGAGAAGACCCGGCCGGGGTGCTGGGCGAGGTACTTGAGGAGCTCGAACTCCTTGTAGGTGAGGTCGAGCGGGCGGCCGCGCAGCTTGGCCGAGTAGCTGTGCTCGTCGATGACCAGCTCGCCGGCCTGGGTGACGCCGCCGTCGGCGCCGTCGGCCGGGGTGGTGGCGGCCAGCCGGCGGGCGGTGGCCCACTTCAGGCGGGCGTCGACCTCGGCCGGGCCGGCGGTGTCGAGCAGGACGTCGTCGACGCCCCAGTCGGCCGACAGTGCGACCAGGCCGCCCTCGGCGAGCACGGCGACCAGCGCGGAGGCCACGCCCGTGGAGGAGAGGAGCCCGCAGAGGGTGCGGGCCTGGATCAGGTCGTGACGGGCGTCGACCAGCACGACGTCGCCGGAGTCGCCGTCGAGCAGGCTGGACAGCTCGGGCGCGACGACGCGGACCTGGTGACCCAGCAACCCGAGGGCGGGCAGCACCTCGGTCGTGGCCTGGCGCGCCGCGGTCATGAGCACGAGTCGCATGTCGTCTCCTCGGGGGAGGCGGGGACGCAGTGACGTCCGGGGGTCCACGACGGCGCTGTCGAGAGAGAGTCAGCAGGATAACCGACGTGTTGCCGATCCCGTCCGTCGTGCCCGAACTGCAACGCGTGACGGTGCACACCGAGGACGGCGTCCGGCCGGCGGGCGTCGTCGCCCCGCGCTCCGGACACGCCGGGAGCGGAGGGACCGGGCCGCTCGTCGAGCGGATCGGGCGTCGGGCGTCTGCGACGATCGACCGGTGACAGCGGCCACCCTGCGCCCGGGCATCTCGGCCCGCGGCTACCACCTGCCCGCCGCCGCGGCCGCCGCCGCGGGCGCCGCGCTGCTGGTGCTGCTCGGGGAGTACGCGGGGTCGCCCGGCCGGCTCGCCGCCGTCGCCGTCCTGCAGGTGGCGCTGGTCGCGGCCTGGGTGCCGGCCACCGGCATCCCCGCTCGGGCGGGGGCTCCCGCGCTCGGCCTGGCCGCGGCCGCCGGCGCCGACGTGCTCGTGGTGCTGCCGGAGCGCCCCGAGCTCGGCTCGCTGCTGGCCGTGCCGGGCGTCGGGTTCATCGCGGCGGTGCTGCACCAGATGCTGCGCCGCGCACCGCGGCGGGACGTGGTCGGCTCGCTGGCCGGGGTCGTCCTCCTGCTGTGCGCGGTGACCGCGCTGGCGGTGCTGGTACTGCTCGACCCGGACGGGGCGGACTCCGCCGCGGCGACGACGGCGCTCCTGGTCGTCGGCGTCACGATCGTCGCGGGCCACCTGGTCGACCTCGTGCTGCCGCGACCGGCGATCGCCGACGGGGTGCCCAGCGGCGTCCTCGGCCTGGTCCTCTCGGTGCTGGCCGGCACCGCCGTCGCGCTGGCCCGGCACGGCAGCGGCGAGCTGGCCGACGTCCTCACCCTGCTGCTCTTCGGGCTGGCGCTGGCCGGCGTGGCCGCGCTCGTCGGCCTGGCCGCCTGCTACGTCGTCGCCGAGGGACCGCGGACGCCGTGGGCGGTGCCGCTGCTCCAGGCGGTCCTGCCCTTCGCCGCCTGCGCGCCGGTGGCGTTCTCCGTCGTCCTGCAGAACGCCCTCTAGGGGGCGGCCGGTGCGGGCGCTGCTGGTGGTCCTGCTGCTCCTCGTGGGGCTGGCCGCCCTCGCCGACCGCGTCGGCGTGGGGATCGCCGAGGACCGCGTGGGCCGGGCGATCGCCGAGCGCGGCCAGCTGGCCGGGCAGCCGGAGGTCGACATCGAGGGCTTCCCGTTCCTCACCCAGGCGGTGGCCGGCCGCTACGACGACGTGCGGATCGCGCTGACCGCGGCCGACCTCGGCCGGCCGGAGGGCACCCGCGCCGACGTCCGCCTGCACGGGGTGCAGGTGCCGCTGTCCGACGTCCTCTCCGGTTCTGTGGAGCAGGTTCCGGTCGACCGCGTCGACGGGACGGCGACGCTGTCCTACGCGCTGCTCTCCGCCGAGCTGCCGCCGGGCACCACCCTGACCCGGGAGGGCGACGGGTTGCGCATCCAGAGCACCGTGCAGCTGGCCGGCGTCACCCTGCCCCTCACCGCCGTGGGCACCGTGGCCCTCGACGGCGACGCCGTGGTCGTCGACGTCGGGGAGGCCTCCGGAGCGGGCGTGCCGGTGCCCGGCTGGCTCCTCGACCAGGCCACGGACCTGCTCGAGCTGCGCTACGTGCTCCCCGCGCTGCCCTTCGGTCTGCAGGTCACCGGGGTGACCCCCGGCGAGGACGGCGTGGACGTCGCCGTGGAGGCGACCGACACGGTGCTGCGCGGCTGAGTCCGCGGGGAACACGCACCCGGCCGGCCGGGTTGGGGCTGGGGATGAGTGCGACCGGGGACAGCGCGGGCCGGGTGCCGGCCGCGGTCCTGGACCGCCTGGGTGTGCGGCCGCAGGACGCCGAGCTGACCGTCGTCCAGTTCTCGACCGCGTTCTGCGGTCCGTGCCGGGCGACCCGGGCCCGGCTGCGGCAGCTGGCCGCCACCCGGCCGGGTCTGGCCGTGGTCGACGTGGACGCGGAGAGCCACCTGGACGCCGTCCGGTCGCTGGACGTGCGGGCGACCCCGACGCTGCTGTTCCTGGCCGGGGACGGGGACCTCCTCGGCCGGCTGGACCACGCGCCGCGGGCCGGCGAGCTCGCCGGACCGGTGGACGCGCACCTGTCCACCGTCCGGGCCACCCGGGAGGGGCGTGGCGTGTGATCCGTTACCCTCGCGCCGTGGGCATCCTGCTGACCTCACGCCGCACAGTCGACCTGTGCCGCGTCGGCAGCTGCCTGTGTCCGGCCTCCTGAGGGCGAGCCCGCCTCGCCCGGCCGCCGCTCCGACCGCCGCCCGGCCGCGCCGCCGCACGAGTCCGCACCCGGTCCCGGACCGACACCGGCAGGCCCGTACCGGCCCGGAGCACCCCGCACCAGACCACACACCGCGGGGCCGACCCGGCGCCCGCACCCCGTCCGCCCGCACACCCGACCACAGGGAGGAACACCCCCCATGAGCCGTAACGACGTGCTCGTCTCCGTCGACTGGGCACAGGAGAACCTCGGCGAGCCCGGCCTCGTCTTCGTCGAGGTCGACGAGGACACCAGCGCCTACGACGGCGGCCACATCGAGGGCGCCGTCAAGCTGGACTGGAAGAAGGACCTCCAGGACCCGCTGCGCCGCGACTTCGTCGACAAGGAGGCGTTCGAGGCGCTGCTGTCCTCGCGCGGGATCAGCAACGACGACACCGTCATCCTCTACGGCGGCAACAACAACTGGTTCGCCGCCTACGCGTACTGGTACTTCAAGCTCTACGGCCACGAGTCGGTCAAGCTGATGGACGGCGGCCGCAAGAAGTGGGAGCTCGACGGTCGCCCGCTGTCGAAGGACCCGGTCGAGCGCCCCGCCACGCAGTACCGGGCCAAGGACCCCGACCTGTCGATCCGCGCGTTCCGCGACGAGGTCGTCGCCTCGATCGGCTCGAAGAACATCATCGACGTCCGCTCGCCCGACGAGTTCTCCGGCAAGATCCTCGCCCCGGCCCACCTCCCGCAGGAGCAGGCGCAGAAGGCGGGGCACGTGCCCACGGCGATGAACATCCCGTGGAGCAAGGCGGCCAACGAGGACGGCACCTTCAAGTCCGACGCCGAGCTCGCCGAGCTCTACGCCGAGCAGGGCTACGACGACAGCAAGGCGACCATCGCCTACTGCCGGATCGGCGAGCGCTCCAGCCACACCTGGTTCGTGCTGCACGAGCTGCTCGGCAAGCCCGACGTCAAGAACTACGACGGCAGCTGGGTCGAGTACGGCTCGCTGGTCGGCGTCCCGATCGAGAAGTGAGCTGACATGTGTGGAGCCCCGAAGCAGGGCGGTGGCCTGGCCGGCATCGACCTGAGCACCCAGACGGTCATCCAGGGCTCGGTCTGGCACGACGGCGCGCCCGTGGCCGGTGCCTACGTGCGGCTGCTCGACGCGACCGACGAGTTCACCGCCGAGGTGGTCACCAGCCCCGAGGGTGAGTTCCGGTTCTTCGCCGCGCCCGGTGAGTGGAAGCTGCGTTCCCTCGCGCCGGTCGGCAAGGGCGAGCGCGTGCTGACCGCCGACGTCGGTCTGAACGAGACGACCGTCGCCATCGACTGACCGGAGACCGCAGACAGCGCCCGTCCCGGCACCGGCCGGGGCGGGCGCTGTCGCGTCCTCAGTCCATGCCGGGCGGCAGGCGGTTGGGTCCCGCCTCCGGCGGCCGCGGCCGGTCCTCCGGATAGGCCCGGACGGCGACCAGCGCGACGTCGTCCGCCCCGGCGACCGGCAGCATGCGAGCCAGCAGCGTGTCGCACAGCTCCTCGAGCGGCACCCGCCCCAGGTCCCGCAGCGCCTCCCGCAGGTTCACCAGCCCCTGGTCGAGGTCGGCGTCGCGGCGCTCCACGAGCCCGTCGGTGACCAGCAGCAGGGTGGCGCCGTCGCGCAGCTCGGCGGTGTGGTCGGTGCGGGGCGCGTCCGGGTCGACGCCCAGCATGAGGTCTGGCCGGGTGTCCAGCAGGGTGGTGCTGCCGTCGGGGGCGAGCAGCACCGGCGGCAGGTGGCCGGCGTTGCTCCACCGGAGCACCCGGGTGCCGGAGACGGGCACGTCGGGGCGGCGCTCGATCCGCGCGAGGACCACGGTGGCCAGGTTGCTCACCGCGAGCCCCACGGCGGCGTGCTCGGCGCGGGTGAGGGTCGCCGAGGGCGGCTCGTCGTTGTCGTAGGCCAGCGCCCGCAGCAGCCCGCGCAGCTGGCCCATCGCGGCGGCGGCGGTGCTGTCGTGGCCGACGACGTCACCGATGACCAGCATCGTCGCGCCGTCGGGCTGCAGGAACGCGTCGTACCAGTCGCCACCGACCTGGGCCTCGTGGGCGGCGGGCCGGTACCGCACCGCGATGTGGAGGTGGTCCGGCTCCGGCGGTGGCGTGAGCAGCGCCTGCTGGAGCCGGTCGGAGAGGGCGCGCTGTGCCGTGGCCCGCTCGGCCAGGTGATGCAGCTCGGCGGCCTGCCGCTGCGCGGCGAGACGGTCGGTGAGGTCGCGGAAGGAGACGACGACGCCGGTCACCGTGTCGTCCTCCACGGTGGGCACGGCGATGAGCTCCACCGGGACGGCACTGCCGTCGCGGCGCCAGAACACCTCGCCGTCGGTCGCGATGGTCCGGCCCGTGCGGAGGGCCCGCCAGACGGGACACTCCTCCTTCGGGTACGGCGACCCGTCGGGCCGCACGCCGTGCAGCAGCTCGTGCTGGTCCAGCCCCAGCTGGTCCGCGGCGGAGTGGCCGGTCATCCGGACCGCGGCCGGGTTGACGAACTCCACCCGGCCCTCGGCGTCGAGCCCGTAGATGCCGTCGGCGACGTTGGCCAGCACCCGCTCGTAGCGGGCCACCGTGCGCGAGAGATCGCTCTCCGTCGCCCGCAGCGAGCGCACCCGTCCGGTGTCCGGATCGCCCCGGTGTCCCTCGATGACGCTGCCCTCCCGCCGTCCGCCGTCCGGACCCAACTGCCCAGCCTGCCCCATCCCCACGCGTGGACGCGGCGGGACCCGGCGCCGGCGGGCGCTCCAGGGGTGCGGACCGGGGAGGGTGCCGACCGGGAAGGGTGCCGTGGTGGACGACGCCGGGCGGGGTGGGTGCACCGGGCGGCCCCGGCGGCCGGCGGAAGGTACGCAGGAGCGGCACGTCAGAGGCCGATCAGGCCGGCGAGCTCCCCCATCGCCGCGTCGAAGTATCGGTCGCCGTCCTCGACCGCGCCGACGAGGTGCCCGAACAGCTCGAAGCTGATCGTCCCGTAGACCGAGCTCCAGGCCAGCAGCGCGCGCAGCCGGACGGCGTCGTCCAGGGCGGGGTGCTCGCCGCCGAGGACCTCCACGGTGCCGTCGCTGAGCAGGGACGGGTCGCGGGGGACGCCGGCCGTCGCGGGCAGGACCCCGCTGCGTGCGGCGTCCCCCAGGACGCGACCGAGGACGACGCCGACGCGGACGGCGGCCGGCACCGTCTCGCGGGGAGCCGCGTAGCCGGGGACCGGTGAGCCGTAGAGCAGCGCGTACTCGTGCGGGTGGGCGCGGGCCCACCCGCGGACCGCGCGGCAGACCGCCAGCCACCTCTCGCGCGGCGGGGCGGTGGGGTCGTCGGCGGCCTCGGCCGCGGCGCCGAGCGCGTCGTAGCCGTCGATGATCAGCCGGGTCAGCAGGTCGTCGCGGCTGGGGAAGTAGCGGTAGAGCGCCGAGGAGGCCATGCCCAGCTCGCGGGCCACCGCGCGCAGGGACAGCGCCGCGGCACCCACCTCGGCCAGCTGGCGGCGCGCGGCGTCGGTGATCTCGGCGGTCAGCTCGGCGCGGATGCGCGCACGGGCGGTGGGCGGCATGCGGTGCATCCTGCCGTTTGCGAGCGGTGGACACAAACCAGAGCGGCGCTCTTGACGAGGCGGGACGCCGTGTGCGAGCGTCGTTCGCAGACGAGAGCACCGCTCTCGCACGGAGCCGGGAGGACGACGTGGCACTGCACGTGATCGTGGGGAAGGGTCCGGTGGGCACGACGACCGCGGAGCTGCTGGCCGCGCAGGGGCACCGCGTGCGCGTGCTCTCGCGCAGCGGCGGCACCTCGACCGACGCGGTCGAGCACCGCGCGGTCGACGCCGCCGATGCCGGCGCGCTCACCGAGGCGGCCCGGGGCGCGGCCGCCGTCTACAACGCGGTCAACCCCCCGTACCACCGCTGGGCCACCGACTGGCCGCCGGTCGCCGCCGCCCTGCTGAGCGCGGCCGAGCGCACCGGCGCGGTGCTGGTGACGATGTCCAACCTCTACGGCTACGGCCGCCCGGACGGCCCGATGACCACCGACAGCCCCCTGGCCGCCACCGACCTCAAGGGCCGGGTGCGGGCGGCCATGTGGCGGGACGCGCTCGCCGCGCACGGGGCCGGCCGGATCCGGACGGCCGAGGCGCGGGCCGCGGACTTCGTCGGCCCCCAGGTGCCGGCCACGCACTCGCACCTGGTGCGCCAGTTGCCCGCCCTGCGCCGCGGCCGGCGGGCCTGGGTCGTGGGCGACCCCGACGCACCCCGCAGCTGGGCCTACCTGCCCGACGTCGCGGCCACGCTGGTCGCCCTCGGCACCGACGAGCGGGCGCTGGGCCGGGCCTGGCACGTGCCGAGCACCGCACCGCGTTCCCAGCGGCAGGCGATCGGCGACCTCGCCGAGGCGATGGGGGTGCCCCCGGTGCCGGTCAGCGGCATCCCGTGGCCGGTGCTCCGGGCCGTCGGGCTGGTCTCGCCGATGATGCGGGAGGTGGTCGACATCCGGCACCAGTTCGACCAGGCCTTCGTCGTCGACGCCGCGGCCACCACCGCCGTCCTCGGCCTGACCGCGACGCCGTGGCCGGAGGTGGTGGCCGCGACCGCCGCGGCGGTGCCGGCGACCGCGTGACGGAGGACCCCCTCCTCGTCCTCCGCAGGAGGGCACCGTCCTCCTCGCCGCTCGCAGGCCCGCCCGCGGCGAGCCTCTGGACGGGGCCGTGCCAGCACGTCACCGGGCGGCCCTACGGTGGAGGCCATGGTCTCTGCCTGGGTCCTCGTCGCCCTGGCGTCGCTCGCGGCGCTGAGCTGCGGCTACGGCGCTGTCCGGCTCGCCCGCCGCCCGAGGGGGGTGCGCCGGTGAGCGACGCCACGGAGCTCCCGGTGCCCGACACCGTCGACGTCCGCTCCGGCCCGGAGGTCTCCGAGCAGCTCCTGGGTGTCCTGCCGCTGCTGGGCGAGTGGCACGGCGAGGGGCAGGCCGCCGGGAGCGACGGCGACCACCGGTTCGGCCAGTGGGTGCGGTTCAGCCACGACGGCCGCGGCTTCCTGGCCTACGAGTCGCGCACCTGGCGGCTCACCGACGACGGCACGATCGTGGGCCCCGACGTCCGGGAGTCCGGTTTCTGGCGCCCTCGCGGCGGCGACGACGTCGAGCTGCTGGTCGCCAGCCCCGACGGCCTGGTGGAGATCTACGTCGGCCGGGCGCGGACGACGACCAGCTGGGAGCTCACCAGCGACGTCGTCGCCCGGACGCCGGACGCACCCGACGTCGCCCGCGCCGTCCGGCTCTACGGCATCGTCGAGGGCGCGCTGATGTACGCCGTCGACCGGGCCGGCACCGACACGCCGCTGCGCCCCACCATGTCCGCCCGCCTGGAACGGATCCGATGAGCGACGCCGGGACCCCGCAGCGACCCACCACCCCGAGGCACGTCGCCGACCGCTACGTCGACGCCGTCTGCGACCTCGACCCGCTCGTCGCCACGTCGCTGGGCACCCGCCCCGGCGACGACCGGCTGCCCGACCCGAGCCCCGCGGGCCTGGAGGCCGAGGCGCAGCTGGCCCGCGACACCCTCGCCGAGCTCGACCGCGTCCTGGCCGCCGACCCCGCGCTCACCGACGACCCGGTCGAGCGGCGCTGCGCCCGGTTGCTGCGCGAGCGACTGGGCGCCGAGCTCGCCGCGCACGAGGCCGGCGAGGGGCTGCGCGCGCTGTCCAACCTGTTCAGCCCGGTCCACTCGATCCGGCAGGTGTTCCTGCTGATGCCGTCCGCCTCCGAGGAGGACTGGGCGGTCATCGCCCGCCGGATGGCGCGGGTCCCCGAGGCCTACCGGGGCTTCCGGGCATCGCTGGAGGAGGGCGCCCGGCGCGGGCTGTTCGTCGCGCCACGGCAGGTGTCCACCGTCGTCGGCCAGCTCGGCGAGTGGCTGGCCGGCCCCTTCTTCGCCGGCTTCGCCGCCGGCGGTCCCGACGCCCTGCACGGGGAGCTGGAGGAGTCGGCGCGGGCGGCCGACGAGGCGGTCGCCGAGATCCGTGACTTCCTGCGCGACACCTACGCCCCGCAGGCCGAGGGGACGCCGGACGCCGTCGGCCGGGACCGCTACGCCCTGCACGCCCGCCGCTGGACCGGGTCCGACCTCGGCGCCGGCAACGGGCTGGAGGAGGCCTACGCCTGGGGCTGGGCCGAGCACCGGCGGATCCTCGCCGAGCAGCGCACCGCGGCGCAGGCGGTGGTCCCGGGGAGCAGCCCGATGGAGGCCATGCGCTGGCTGGACGTGCACGGCCCGGCCGTCGACGGCGTCGACGCCATCCGCGACCGGTTGCAGGCGATGATGGACGAGGCGATCGAGGCCCTCGACGGCGTCCACTTCGACCTCGCCGAGCCGGTGCGCCGGGTCGAGGCGATGATCGCGCCGCCCGGCAGCGCCGCCGCCCCGTACTACACCCGCCCGGCGCAGGACTTCTCCCGCCCCGGCCGCACCTGGCTGCCGACCCTGGGCCGGGAGCGCTTCCCGCTCTGGGACCTCACCTCGATCTGGTACCACGAGGGCGTTCCCGGCCACCACCTGCAGCTGGCCCAGTGGGCGTACGTGTCCGGGCAGCTGTCGACCTACCAGACCTCGCTCGGTTCGGTGGGCGCGAACGTGGAGGGCTGGGCCCTCTACGCCGAGCGGCTGATGGACGAGCTCGGCTACTTCGCCGACCCCGGCACCCGGCTCGGCTTCCTCGACGCCCAGCAGCTGCGCGCCATGCGGGTCGTGGTGGACATCGGCATGCACCTGCGGCTTCCGGTCCCCGACGACGCCGAGGGCGTGCTGGCCGAGCACCGCGGGCAGCCGTGGACGCCGGAGCTCGGCCGGGCCTTCTTCGGGGCGCACAGCGGCGCCACCGCCGCCTTCCTCGACAGCGAGCTGGTCCGCTACCTGGGCCTCCCGGGTCAGGCGATCAGCTACAAGCTCGGGGAGCGCGCCTGGCTCGAGGGCCGGGCGGCCGCCCAGCGCGCCGCCGGGGAGGGCTTCGACCGCAAGGCCTGGCACATGGCGGCCCTCTCCCAGGGCTCGCTCGGCCTCGACGACCTCGCCGCGGAGCTCGCCGTCCTCTGAGGTGCTGCCCCGGGGAGGCCGTGACGGCCGGCTGCGCTCCCCGGTGCCTCAGCCGGGGGCGTCGGACGGCAGCGGGTTGACCGTGTCGGCGTCCCAGGTGACGCGCTGGGCCGGGAGGACCTCGGCCGCCTCGATGCCCTCGGCGGCGAGGACGTCGTCGACGCACGCGCGGCTGCCACCGACGTAGGTGGTGACCAGGTCGATGTCGGTGGCGACGAACCACGCGCGGTCGGCCGGCCACCACAGGTTCGCGCTCTGCTCGGAGGGCTCGGGCGCCAGGTTGGCCGCGGCCAGCCCGACCGGCCCCCGCAGCAGCCAGTGCTCGCGCCCGGGCAGGGCGAGCGTGGGCTCGTCGGCCACGATGGTGCCGAACCCGGCCCAGACGCCGAACCAGCAGTCCTCCGGCGTCGTGGTGTGGCGGGCCAGGACGTCGGCGAGCCGGGCGGCCACGGACTCCGGGAGGTGCCCCATGGCGGGCGCGCCGTCCCACAGCGGCGACTGGTCGGCCTCGGCGAAGAACTCCATCGCGCCGGTGATCGAGCCCCACTCCATGGCGGGGTGGGCCGCCGTGCGGTTGGCCGCGGCGACCTCGCCCCAGGACACGTCGACGTCGTGCAGGCCGGCGTAGCGCGCGGCGGGGTGGAAGACGCGGGCGTAGGCGGGGAAGACCGGCGGCACCAGCCCGCCGACGACGTGTTCGGAGAAGGGGCGGACCGCCTCGGCGATCCAGGCGCCGGGGGAGACGTCGCTCTCGACCTGGCGCCCGGCGAACTGCACCTGACTGCCCCCCGGAGAACGGACAACCCCCGGGCTGCTCCGCGGCGCCGCCCCTGCCTGGGCAGGGGCGCTGCACGCGGGCCGACTGGACAAGTGTCGGCGGCCCGGGGGTCGGGTGACTGTCCGGTTCTCGCTCGCCGCCGTACGACGGACGGGCGATCTGCCGTCGCTCAGACTGTCGTCTGAACGGGCGGCCCATCTGGACGGCGGCTAGCGGACAGCCACCTCACGAGTCCGATAAGCATGCAAGTTACGGACCACCTCCTCTCTCGTGTACCTCGACGGTACGTGCCACCGGAGGGGTCGGCAACGTCGTTTGTCAGCTCTCAGCGGAACCGCCGACGGTGCGGCCCGGGGGCGGCGCGTCCGGCCGACCGCGGTGCTCGGCGGCGTCGTCGACCGTCGTGACCTGGTAGACGTCCGGGATGCCGTCGGCGTCCCGGTCGACCCGCTCCTCCTCGAACATGCGCCGGTAGCGGCGGTTCCTCATCCGGAGGATGACGGTGGCCAGCGCCGCCGCCAGGATCGTGCCGGTGAGGATGCCCACCTTGGCGTGGTCGTAGGTCGGCGAGCCCAGCCCGTAGGCCAGCTCGGTGATCAGCAACGAGACGGTGAAGCCGATGCCGCCGAGGAGTGCGAGCCCCACGACGTCGGGCCAGCCCAGGTGCTCGTCGAGCTGGGCGCGGGTGAACCGGGCGACCAGCCACGTCGCCGCGGTGATGCCGATCGCCTTGCCGGCGACGAGGCCCACCGTGATGCCCACGGCGACGCTGTCGGTGACCGAGGACGCCAGGCCCGAGAGCCCGCCGAGCGCCACGCCGGCGGAGAAGAAGGCGAACACCGGGACGGCGATCCCGGCCGAGAGCGGCCGGATGCGGTGCTCGAAGTGCTCGGCCAGCCCCGGACCGGCGTCCGGGCCGCCGGCGGCCGCGCTGCGCACCACCGGGACGGTGAAGGCGAGCAGCACCCCGGCCACGGTGGCGTGCACGCCCGACTCGTGGACCAGCACCCAGGTCACCGCGGCCAGGGGCAGCAGCAGCCACCACGAGCGGATCCGCTTCTGCACGAGCAGGCCGAAGAGGGCCAGCGGGATCAGCGCCAGCAGGAGCGGGACCACCGAGAAGTCGTCGGTGTAGAAGACCGCGATGACGACGATGGCCAGCAGGTCGTCGACCACGGCGAGCGTGAGCAGGAACGTGCGCAGGGCGCTGGGCAGGTGGGTGCTGATCACCGCCAGGACGGCGAGGGCGAAGGCGATGTCGGTCGCCGACGGGATGGCCCAGCCGCGCAGGGCGCCGTCGTCCCGGCCCAGGTTGACCAGGACGAAGAGCAGGGCGGGAATGGCCATGCCGCCCACGGCCGCGGCCACCGGCAACGCGGCGCGGCGGGGGTCGCGCAGGTCGCCGGCGACGAACTCCCGCTTGAGCTCCAGCCCGGCGACGAAGAAGAAGACGGCGAGCAGCCCGTCGGCCGCCCACGTGCCGAGCGTGAGGTCGAGGTGCAACGATGCCGGGCCGACGCGGGTGTCGCGCAGGGTCTCGTAGGCGGCGGCCCACGGTGAGTTGGCCCAGACCAGCGCGACGGCGGCGGCCGCGAGCAGCAGGGCGCCGCCGACGGTCTCCCTGCGCAGGACCGACGCGATCCGAGCGGTCTCGGTCCAGGACCCTCGGCCGAAGAGGCGGGCGGGTGTGGTCACGGGGGCTGCTCCCAGGGCGATGGGTCGGGTCGGACGTTGCCGACCAGACTTCCCGGCGCACCTGCCCTGAACCGTACGGCACCCGCTGGGCGGAGCGTCGGCACGTCCGGTGCTCCGTACAGTGGGCGGCGTGAGTCGCCGCCCGCCCGTGCCCGTCCGCAGGTGCCGGTGAGGGTCGCCGACCTGGCCGGGCGACGGGTCGGCGTCTGGGGCCACGGGCGCGAGGGACGCGCCGCCGTCCGTGCCGCCGTGGGCGCCGGCGCGGCGGGTGTCGTCGTCGTCGACACCGTCCCGCCGGACCCGGCGCAGCTGCCGCCCGGGGCCGAGGTGGGCGCGGACGTCGCCGCGCTGGCCCGCTGTGACGTCGTCGTCCGCTCGCCGGGGATCAGCCCCTACCGCGAGGACGCCCGGGCGCTGGCCGCGCGCACCACCGTCACCTCCGGCACGGGCCTGGCGCTCGCCGAGTTCGGGGCCCGGGCGGTGCCGACCCTCTGCGTCACCGGCACCAAGGGCAAGAGCACGACCAGCGCGCTCGCCGCGGCGGTGCTGGACGCGGCCGGCCGGCCCGCGGTGCACGCGGGCAACATCGGCACGCCGCTGCTCGACGTCCTGCTGGACGGCGCCGTCGGCGACGGGACGACGCTGGTGGTCGAGATCTCCAGCTACCAGGCCGCGGCCGTCGACGACTTCGCCGGGTGGGGCGCGATCACCTCGCTGGCCCCCGAGCACCTCGACTGGCACGGCGGCGTCGAGGCCTACTACCGGGACAAGCTGCACGTCTTCGCCGGGTGCGCGCCGGGCTCGGTCGTCGTCGGCGTCCAGGCCCGCACGATCGCCGAGCGGTACCTGGAGCCCGCGCTGCTGGTCGACCCGGGCGACGTCGTCCCGGCGGCGGAGCTGGCCGGGTTCCGCCCCGAGCACCTGCCGGGCGTGCACAACGTCGCCAACGTGCACGTCGCGCTCGCCGCCTGCGTCCGCATGGGCGTGGACCTGCGCGCCGACCGGGACGCCGTCCGTGCCGCGGTCGCCGGGTTCCGGGCGCTGCCGCACCGGCTGTCCCCGGTCGCCACACGCGACGGCGTGACGTTCGTGGACGACACGCTGAGCACCACACCGGTGTCGGTGCTGGCCGCGCTGGAGGCGTTCGCCGCGCAGCAGGTCACCCTCATCGCCGGCGGGCAGGACCGCGGCCTGGACTACACGGACCTGGCCCGCGCCGTCGTCGCCCGGGACGGCGCGGTGCGGGTCGTCACGGTCCCCGACACCGGCGCCCGGCTGGCCGCCGACGTCCGGTCCGCCGCCGCCGAGCGCGGGTCCGAACCCCCGGTCACCGAGACCGCGGGCCTGCCCGAGGCCGTCGCCGAGGCGGTGCGGACGACGCCGGCCGGCGGCGTGGTGCTGCTGTCGCCGGGCGCCCCCAGCTACAACCGCTACCGCAACTACGAGGAGTTGGCGCGGACCTATGAGCAGATCCTCCGGGACGCCGGTGCGCAGCGCGTCTGAGGCCGCGGACGTGGAGCCGGGCCGGTCGCCGGTCCCCGACGGGGCCTTCGTGGTGGCGGAGCGCTCGCTGGACCTGACCACGGGCGAGGCCGCCTTCACCTACCGGCTCGGCCAGGACGAGTTCACCGAGCGGCTGGTCCTGGACACCGAGGGGGTCGCCGACGTCGACCTCGCCCGGCTGGACGCCGCGCTCGACCTCGTCCACCTGGTGATGGGCACCAGTTACTACAAGCTGCGCGCGCCCGGCCGGGTGACGGTCACCCGGCCGCTGACCGCGGCGCAGCTCGCCGTCGCCGAGGCCGCCTACACGCACGGCCTCGGCGAGTTCGCCGCGGTCAACCGGCTGCCGGTGCCGCACGCGGTGGAGTTCGACGTCGGGCTGCGGCCGGCCGACCCGCCGCCGGCGGACGCCGCCGGCGCCGGCGCGCTGCTGCCGGTCGGCGGCGGCAAGGACTCCGCGCTGGCGCTCGTGGTCGTCTCCCCGGCGACCGCGCTGGCGATCAACCCGACCGGCGCACAGCGCGACGTCACCGCCGCCGCGGGCGTGCCCCTCATCGGCGTCCGCCGGCGGCTGGACCCCCTGCTGGCCGAGCGGACGGCGGCCGGGGGGCTCAACGGGCACGTGCCGGTGACCGCGATCAACTCGGCGATCTCCACGCTGGTCGCCGTCCTCGGGGACTTCGGGCCGGTGGTGTTCGCCAACGAGCGCTCCGCCGACGAGGAGACCCTCGAGGTCGACGGCGCCCGGGTGAACCACCAGTACTCGAAGTCCTACGAGTTCGAGCGGCTGTTCGCCGCGGCCGCCGCCGAGCTGGGTGTCGGCTACTTCAGCCTCACCCGGCAGCTGTCGGAGCTCGCCACGGTCGCCGCGGTGGCCGCGCTGCCCGCGCTGCGGGGCGAGATCCTCAGCTGCAACCGCTCCTACACGCAGGCGCACCTGGGCGGTGAGGCCACCCAGCGGTGGTGCCTGCACTGCGACAAGTGCCTGTTCACCTTCCTGTGCTTCGCCGTCTTCCTCACCCCGGACGAGGCGCGCGCCATGTTCGGCGGCAACCCCCTGGAGGACCTCTCCCTCGTCGACGGGTTCCGTGTCCTGTGGGCCACCGAGAAGCCCTTCGACTGCGTGGGGGAGCGGGCCGAGAGCGCCGCGGCCATGGCACATCTGGCGCAGAGCACGGCGTGGGGCGGGTTCCCGGTGGTGCGGGCGCTGGGGGAGGAGGCGGCGTCCTTCGCCCGGGTGACCGGCGCGACGGTCGCCGGGTTCCTGGAGCCGCACGGGCCGCACGCCGTCCCCCCGGCGTACCTGGAACCGCTGCGGCGGGTCCTGGCGGAGGCCCGCCCGCCGGTTCCGTGACCGAGCTCGCGAGGTCGCGCGAGGACACGGCGACGCCGGTCACCCGGCTGACGGGCGCCGGCGGGCAAGGCGCGTGAACGAGCGCCTCGCCGCCATCGAGCAGGCGGTGCTGCGGCCCGGCGCCCGCGACGTCACCGCCCTGGGGGCCGCGGTCCGCGGCCAGCTCGGACGGCTGGCCGCCGCCCTCGCCGCGGCCGGGACGGCGGGGAGCCGCGTGGGGCTGGTCACCGGGGTGCACATCGCCTGGGCGCCGGCACCGGCCGCGGAGACCGACGGGCCGGTCGGCACCGCCGTGCTCGCCGCGGCGCTCGCGCGGATCGGTGCGGACCCGGTGGTGGTCACCGACGACCCCTGTGCCGAGGTGACCGGCGCCTGCCTGGACGTCCTCGGCGCCGGGCGGCTGTCGGTCGTCCCGCTGGGGGCCGACGCCGCGGGGGTCGCCGACCGCATCGAGGCGCTGGGCCCGTCGCACCTGGTCGCCGTCGAGCGGCTGGGCCCCAACGCGGAGGGGCGGGTCATGACGATGCGGGCGGTGGACATCACGGCGGCCACCGCACCGCTGCACGCGGCCTTCGCCCGGCCGGGCCTGGTCACCGGCGCGGTCGGGGACGGCGGCAACGAGATCGGCATGGGGAACGTGCCGGCCGCGGTGGTGGCGGCCGAGGTGGCGCACGGGGAGCGGATCGCCTGCCGGGTGCCGGTGGGGGCGCTGGTGGTGGCCGGGACGTCGAACTGGGGCTGCTCGGCGCTGGTGGCCGCGCTCGCCGTCCTGGTGCCCGAGCACGCCGCGGCGCTGCGGGCGCTGCTGGACCCCGCCGTCGACGCCGCCGTGCTGGACGCGGCCACCGCGGCCGGGGCCGTCGACGGCGTCACCGGGGTCCCGGGGGCGACGGTGGACGGCGTCCCGGTGCCCGCCTACGCCGACCTGCTGGCCGGACTGAGGGACTGCGCCCGGGCATAGGCTCGACCGCGTGGCCGACTCGCACCGCACGGAGCTCGCCGCCCCGCTGGCCGAACGCCTGCGGGCGCGCGGCCTCCGGCTGACCACCCAGCGCCAGCGGGTGCTGGCCGCGGTCGCCTCCCTCGAGCACGCCACGCCCGAGGCGATCAGCGCCCGGCTGCGCGAGGAGGCCGGTCCGGGCGGCGCCGCGCCCGACACCTCGACGGTGTACCGCGCCCTGGAACTGCTCGAGCGTCTCGGCCTGGTCTGGCACACCCACCTCGGCAAGGGGGCGCCGGTCTACCACGCCGCCGAGCACCCGCACCTGCACGTCGTCTGCCAGGGCTGCGGCGAGATCTCCTCGGCCGACCCCGCGCTGCTCGACACCGCCGCGGAACGTCTGGCCGCCGACCTGGGTTTCCAGCTGGACGTGGGGCACGTCGCGCTGTCCGGGACGTGCCGCGCCTGCCGTGAACGCGCTGGAACGGAGAACACATGAGCACCTCGCCCCTCCTCTCGCACCCCGGCGCCGTCGCCGTGCAGGACGGGTCCGTCCCCGCGCACTACGGCGACCCGTTGCGCGAGCAGCGCGCGCTCGCCGAGGGGGCGGGCCTGGTCGACCGCAGCGACCGCGACGTCCTGGCGATCCCGGGCCCCGACCGGCTCTCCTGGCTGCACAGCCTCACCACCCAGCACCTGGACCGGCTGGCCGACGGCGCCGGCACCGAGGCCCTGCTGCTCTCGCCCAACGGGCACGTCGAGCACCACCTCGTCCTCGCCGACCTCGCCGGCACCACCTGGGCCGACGTCGAGCCGGGGTCGGGCGAGGCGCTGCACACCTTCCTCGACCGGATGCGCTTCCTGCTCCGCGTCGAGCCCGCCCTCGTCACCGCCGGGTGGGCGCTGCTGTCGCTGGTCGGGCCGCAGGGGTCCGCCGTCCTGGCGGCCGCCGGGCTGCCGGTGCCGGCCGAGCCGTACGCGGTGCTCCCCGTGGACGGCGGCGGCTGGGTGCGCCGCATGCCCCCGGTGGGGGACGGGGCCGACGTCGTCGACCTGCTGGTCCCGCGGTCGGAGCTGGGCGCGCGGGCCGGGGCGCTGCTCGCCGCCGGGGCGACGCCCGCCGGGCTGGACGCCTACGAGGCGCTGCGCGTCGAGGCCCGCCGGCCGCGGGCCGGCGTCGACACCGACCACCGCACGATCCCCAACGAGACCGGGTGGCTGACCGGCGCCGTCCACCTGGACAAGGGCTGCTACCGCGGGCAGGAGACGGTGGCGCGGGTGCACAACCTCGGCCGTCCGCCGCGGCGGCTGGTGCTGCTGCACCTCGACGGGCTCAGCGAGGAGCTGCCCGCCCCGGGGACACCGGTGCGCAGCGGCACCCGCGAGGTGGGCCGGGCCGGCACCGTCGTCCGGCACCACGAGCTCGGCGTCGTCGCCCTGGCGCTGGTCAAGCAGTCGGTGGCGGCGGACGCCGAGCTGACCGTGGGCGGCGCGCGGGCGGCGATCGACCCGGACGACGTCCCGGCGGAGCTCGACGACACTCGCGCCGCGGCCCGCGACAGGATCCGGGCCGTCCGGTCTGCGACGATCGGCCGGTGAGCCCGAGCACGCTGATCACGGTCGCCCCCACGGGGGCGGAGTCGGCCAAGGCCGACGTCCCGGCGCTGCCGGTGACCGTCGAGGAGGTCGTGGCCACCGCGCGGGACTGTCAGGCGCTGGGTGCCTCCGTCGTCCACCTGCACGTCCGCGACGCCGAGGCGCGGCCCACGCTGGAGCTCGGCCGGGTCCGCGAGGTGGTCGCCGCCGTCCGCGAGACCACCGACCTGGTGGTGCAGCTGTCCACCGGCGGAGCGGTGACCGACCCGTTCGACGCGCGCCTCGCCGTCCTCGACGCCGAGCCCGACGCCGCCTCGCTGTCGCTGGGCACGGTCAACTTCGGCCGCGACGTCTTCAGCAACCCCTGGGACCTCATCGTCGAGCTGCACACCCGGATGCAGCAGCGGGGCATCGTGCCCGAGTACGAGGTGTTCGACCTCGGCCACCTGGCCACGCTGGCCCGGCTGCTGGACCGGTACGGCCCGCCGCACGGCGGCCACGTGCACGTCGACCTGGTCATGGGCGTGCCCGGCGGGATGCCGGGGACGACGCAGGCGCTGGCCGCCTGCCTGCCGCACCTGCCACCGGGGGCGACCTTCGCGGCGACCGGCGTGGGCCGGACCTCGCTGCCGGTGATGCTGGCGGCGCTGTCGGCCGGCGGCCACCTGCGGGTCGGCATGGAGGACACCCTGACCTACGCGCCCGGGGAGCCGGTGCGCGACAACGCCCAGCTGGTGGCCCGCGCCGCCGGCCTCGCCCGGATCGCGCAGCGCCCGCCGACGACCACCGCCGAGGCCCGCGCCCTGCTGGGCATCTCCCACCCGTCCCCCTCGCGCACGACCGTGGAGGCTGCCCCGTGACCCCCGAACCCACGCCCGCCGGCGGCGCCGCCGTCGACGCGTTGCTCGACCCCGGCTTCCTCGAGGACGCCGTCCGGCGCCCGATGGCCGACGTCCGGCGGCTGCGCCGCCAGGCCGAGCAGGAGGAGGTCAACCTCTCCTACACCCGCCGGCTGCTGCAGGGCCGTCTGGACATCGTGCGCCGCGAGCTGCAGCGCCGCGCCGAGCACGACGGCCGCTCCCTGGTCGACCTGCTGCCGGAGATCCTCGCCGAGAAGGGCCGCGGCCCCGCGCACGGCCTGGGCCGGCACCAGACGGTGCAGCCGGCCGCCCCCGAGGAGTACGAGTCCTGGGTCAACGGCCTGACCCGCGGCATCGACCTGTCGGCGGTCCCCGATCTCGGCGACGCCGACCTGGAGCAGGCCGCCCGGGCCCTGGCCGCCGCCGAGAGCTCCCTGTCCGAGCGCCGCCGCGGCGTGCAGAGGGTGATGGACGGGCTGGCCGCGGAGCTGGGCCGGCGCTACCAGAACGGCGAGGCCGACGTCGCCGCGCTGCTGGCCGACGAGGGGCGGCACTGACCGCCGTCACCCGTCCCGGCTCCGCGCCGGTGACGCCGGCCGACTGGCCGGAGAACCCGGTGCTGGTCGAGGTCTGGCGCTCGGGGTTCCTCGAGTCGGTGCACCGCGGGGCGGTGGTCGTCGTCGGTGCCGACGGGGACGTGCTGTTCTCGGCCGGGGACGTCGACCGGCCGGTGCTGCCGCGGTCGGCGAACAAGCCGGTGCAGGCCACCGCGATGCTGGCCGCCGGTTGGACGCCGCGCTCCGGGGAGGAGCTCGCCGTCGGGGCCGGCTCGCACTCGGGGGAGGACGCGCACCGGGAGCTCGTCGCCGGCATGCTCGCCGCCGCCGGCCTCTCGCCCGACGACCTGGCGTGCCCGCCGGCGCTGCCCGTCCACGACCCCACGTTCGCCGCCTGGCTCGCCGGCGGCCGGGAGCCGGAGCGGCTGGCCATGAACTGCTCCGGCAAGCACGCGGCGATGCTGGCCGCCTGCGTCGCGGCCGGCTGGCCGACCGAGGGCTACCTGGACCGGGGCCACCCGCTGCAGGAGGCGATCGAGGCGCGGCTGGGCGAGGCCGCCGGCGTCCCGGTCGGCGCCGTGGTCGTCGACGGGTGCGGGGCCCCCCAGCACGCGCTGCCGCTCACCGGCCTGGCGCGTGCGGTGTCGTCGCTGGTCGAGGCGCCCCCGGGCAGCCGCGAGCGGGCGGTGGCCGACGCGATGCGGGCCCACCCGTGGTTCGTCGCCGGTACCGGCCGGGAGGACACCGGGCTCATGCGGGCCGTCGACGGCCTGCTGGTCAAGGGCGGGGCGGACGGCGTGCACGTCGCGGCGCTGCCCGGCCGTGGCGCGGTCGCGCTGAAGCTGGACGACGGTGGCGACCGCGGCCGCACCCCGGCCCTGTGCGCGGGCCTGCGGCGGCTCGGCGTCCCGGCGGAGCAGCTGGCGCCGTGGTCGCTGGTCCCCGTGTCGGGTGGGGAGGACGTGGTGGGCGAGGTGCGTTCGGCCGCGACGGCGCGGAGTTGAGCCGGACCGCACGGGTGTGAGGCGGCTCACGCCGGGGCGCTAGCTACACCGCTTGCAGGAGCTAGCACCCGGGGTTAGCGTCGAGGTCGTGCAGAAGCCCGGCGAGTTCGTCCGCGAGCAGGTGACCACCGTCCGCGAGAAGGTGGACCAGCTGGCGGGCAGTGTCGCGGAGACCGTCGCCGCCGAGCGGTCCAAGGTCTCGGCGACGAGCTCGCAGGTGGGTGACTTCATCCGGGAGCAGCGCAACGCCGCGCGGGTGTCCCTCCGCGAGCTCGCCCGCAGCGCCGGGGTGAGCAACCCGTACCTGTCCCAGGTGGAGCGGGGCCTGCGCAAGCCGTCGGCGGAGATCCTCGCGGCCATCGCCAAGGGCCTGGAGATCTCGGCCGAGACGCTCTACGAGCAGGCCGGGATCCTCGACCGCCGCGCCGGCAACCCGGACACCGTGGCGGCGATCCGGAACGACGAGTCGCTCTCCGAGCGGCACAAGGCGGTCCTGCTCGAGCTCTACGAGACCTACGTCCGCGAGCACGCCGCCACCGCACCCGCTGCACCGACCACGGTCCCGAGCACCACCCCCACCCCGAGTTCCGCCAAGGAGTCCGCATGAGCACCACCGAGACCCTCAAGAAGGTCGGCGAGACCGTCGCCGTCCAGAACAAGACCGTCCTGCTGGCCGCCGTCGGCGCCGGTGACCTCGCCGTCGAGCGCGCCCGCGCCGCCGTCGGGACGCTGCGCTCGCGCGCCGAGGCCCTGCCCGGCGAGGCCCAGGTCCAGGTCGACCTGGCCGCCAAGGAGGCCCGCACCCGCGCCGAGGAGGCCGCCGGCCGCGCCCGCAGCGCCGTGCAGTCCGCCCGCACGTCGGCCCAGCACGTGGCCGCCGCCGTCCGCCCCGAGTCGGTCAAGAACACCGTGACCGGCCTGGTCAGCACCGCCCGCACCCAGACGGTGGCCACCATCGAGTCCCTCGCCGTCCGCGGCGGCGAGGTCGTCGAGGAGCTGCGTCGCCAGCCGACCTTCCGCAAGGTCGTGTTCCGCGCCGAGCGTGCCGTGGACGCGGTGGAGGACCGTCTCGAGGAGGTCCTCGAGGAGACCGCCGAGACCGTCGCCGAGGCCTCCAACGAGGTCACCTCCGTGGCGCAGAAGGCCGCGGCGAAGACCGCCAAGGTCGTCGACGCCGCCGAGGAGAAGACCGCGCAGGCCGCCGACGCCGCCAAGGCCACCATCGGCGAGGCCGACGCCCCGGCGCCGGCCAAGCCGGTCAAGAAGAGCTCGGCCGCCCGCAAGAGCAGCCCGGCCAAGGCCTCGGCTCGCGTCACCCGCGCCCGGACCGCCAAGCCGGCCGACCCGACGGCCGTCCCCGCCAAGAGCGACGCCTGACAGAGGACCCCTCTGCCCCCGCCGCCGCACGCTCGCGGCGGGACCCTGCAGAGGGGCCGCGCACAGGGCCCCGGAGCGCACCGCGCCCCGGGGCCCTGTGCCGTCGGGGGAGTCCCCGGTGACCGGTGGTCGCCGACTCCCCTGACGGGGTGGCGCCGTGCCGGGACGCCGCGGGTGACCCGGACGGCGGCCGCGCGACGGGTACCCTCCGGACATGCTGTCCTTCGACGGGGTCATCTACCTGGGGCTGTACTACGGGGCCCTGGCACTGACCGCGTACGCTCTCGTCGACGCGCTGATCCGGCCGGCGGCCGGCTACGTCGCGGCGGGGAAGCTGACCAAGCCCGCCTGGGCGGCCATCACCGGGCTCGCCGTGCTCGTCGTGTTCTGGCAGGGGCCGATGAGCTTCCTCGGGCTGCCGGCGATCATCGCCGCGATCGTCTACCTGGTCGACGTCCGGCCCGCGGTGCGCGGGCTGCGCCGCGGCGGGAACAGCTGGTGACCGTCAGCCCCGGTCCGCGGGCATGACGATCCACAGCACCAGGTAGGCGATGAACTGCGGCCCGGGCAGGACGCAGGAGAGCACGAACGCCAGGCGCAGGCCGCCGGCCGACAGGCCGTAGCGCCGGGCGATCCCCGAGCAGACACCGGCGATCACCTTGTTGCGGGTGTCGCGACGGAGCGGAGGGCGGACGGGCGAGGTCATGCGCCCGACCCTACGGTCCCGACGTGCTCCTGCGGGCAGTTCTCGGTGACCTCACCCGCGCCGACGTCGACGTCGTCGTCAACGCGGCCAACCCCGGACTGCTCGGCGACGCCGCGCTCGCGGCGTTCGAGGCCGCGCTCAGCGACTGAAGACGCCGTCCGGGGGCTCCGGCGAGGCCACGGCGTCGGCGTCGTGCACCGGCTGCGCCCTCCCGGCGAACCGGTCCAGGTCGGCGCCCTCGACCACCCGGCCGGGCATGGGGTCGGCGGCGCACCGGCGCACCAGTGCCGGGACGGGGAGCTCGGCGTCCGAGGCGACCGCCACGAGGTTGCCGAAGCGGCGGCCGCGCAGCGTGCCCGGCTCGGCCAGGAGGCACACGTGCGCGAACACGGCGCGCAGCGTCGCGGCCTGGACGCGGGCGAAGCGCAGCGGCGGCCCGTCCGCGACGTTGACCGCGTACACGCCACCGGGGCGCAGCACCCGCCGCGTCTGCCCGGCGTACTCCACGCTGGTCAGGTGGGCGGGGGTGCGGGCCCCCGCGAAGACGTCACTGACCACCGCGTCGGCACTGCCGGCCGGCAGCGCCTCCAGCCCGGCGCGGGCGTCCGCGGCGCGGACCCGGATGCGCGCGCCGCGGGGCAGCGGGAGGTGGGCGCGCACCAGGTCGGTGAGCGGCTGGTCGATCTCCACCACGCGCTGCCGGGAGCCGGGGCGGGTGACCGCGACGTAGCGGGGCAGGGTGAGCGCCCCGCCGCCCAGGTGGACGACGTCGATCGGCGCGCCCTCCTCCGCGGCGAGGTCGAGCACGTGGCCGATCCGGCGCACGTACTCGAACTCCAGGTGCCCGGGGTCGTCGAGGTCCACGTGCGACTGCGGTGTCCCGTCCACCATGAGCACCCAGGAGCCGTCGCGGTCGGCGTCGCCGAGCAGCTCGGCGGTGCCGCCGGCCACCGGTGTGGGGCCGGGGGGCACCACCCCGGGTACGGGGCGCCGGGTCATCGGCCGCGCAGCAGGCACTCGGCGGCCGGGTCGCCGGTGACGGCGACCTCGGCCGGACGGCCCCACAGCCGGCGCAGCAGGTGGGTGACGGGCGCCTCGAGCCGGGCGTCGGCGGGGGAGTCGCCGTCGCGGACCTCGACCGCGCCGTCGGTGATCCGGACGAGCCACGCGCGGCCGGTGTCGACGCTGCGCACGGCGACGCTCGCCGTGGCGGTGCGCACGGGCTCGGTGTGCGCCCAGCGGGGGACGACGACGCGCAGCACCTCGTCGACGCCGTCCTCGGCCAGCTCCGGGTCGACCTCGGTGACCGGGACGCCCACGGCCACCTCGAGGTCCATCCGGTGGACGGTGAGCTCGTGCGCCTGCCGGCGGGCCCACGAGGCGGCGGTGCGCTCCGCGGCGGGGCTCATGTGCCAGCAGGGGGAGTCCGGCGGTGTCGCCCGCAGGGCCTCCACGAGCCCGGCCAGGCCGGCGGCGTACCAGTCGAGCAGGCCGTCGGCCGGCGGTGCGGGTGGCGGAGCCGGGGGCGCGGTGGTGCCGGCGCACACGATGGCGGTGGCCCACCGGTGCACGGCACCCAGGTGGCCGACGAGGTCGTGGACGGTCCAGGCGGGGATCCACGGCACCGGTGTGCGCCAGTGCGCCGCCGTCAGCCCGGCCTCGATCTCCTGGCCCAGGACGCCGAACCGCTCGCCCTCCTCGACGACGGCCTCGATGCAGCGCTGGCGCAGCGGCTCACCTCCCAGGGACCTCACGCCCCCATGGTGCCCGACCGCGCGAGATCGCCGATCCCGCCCGGTCCGACGGCCGCATCCCCACGGGCTCGCCGGTCCCGCCCGGCTCAGGCCCGGGCGACGGCCGACCAGCGGACGGTGACCTCGCCGTGCCGCCACCGCCGCGAGGTGCCGACGACCGGCCAGCCCTGGTCGGCGAGCGACTGGACGGCGGCGGTCCAGCGCTGCCGCGGGCCGAAGGTGGACAACCCGGCGGCGGTGGCCCAGGCGGCGTCGAACGTGCGCAGGAACTCGTGGACCGGCTGCCCCGGGACGTTGTGGTGGATCAGCGCCTTGGGCAGCCGCTCGGCGAGGTCGGAGGGCCGGTCCAGGTCGGCGACCCGCGCCGAGAGGGTCAGGGTGAGGGGTCCGTCGGCGTCCAGGGCCACCCAGGCCGCCCGCCGTCCCCACTCGTCGCAGGTGCCCTCCACCAGCAGACCGCCGGGCCCCAGGGCGGCGCACATGGTCTCCCAGGCGCGGGCCGCGGACTCCTCGTCGTACTGGCGCAGCACGTTGAACGCGCGCACCAGCACCGGCCGCAGCCCGGCGAGCTCGAAGCCGCCCACCCGGAAGTCCACCCGCGGGGGGTCGCGGTCGTCGGCCACGGCGGCCACCCGCTCCGGGTCGATCTCCAGGCCCACGACCTCCAGGCCGTGCACCTCCGGGCCCAGCCGGTCGGCCATCTCCAGCGTCGTCACCGCCGACGCGCCGTAGCCCAGGTCGACGACCAGCGGCCGGGCGGCGTCCCGCAGCCGGGGGACCTGCGTGGCCAGCAGCCAGCGGTCGATGCGGCGCAGCCGGTTGGCGTTCGTGGTGCCCCGCGTCGGCAGGCCCAGCGCCCGCGCGCGGCCGGCCGCCAGGCGGGGGTTGGCCTTCTTCGGGGTGAGGACGGCTCGGCGTTTGTGGTCCCCGCCTCCCGCCTCGCTCACCGGTCCAGAGCGTAGACCCGGTTAGCGTGGAGCCGTGCAGGTCCGACGGAACGCCCCCCTCGCGGAGCTGACGACGCTGGCGGTGGGCGGTCCCGCCGAGCGGCTCGTCGAGGTCACCGACGCCGACGAACTGGTCGCCGCCGTCCGTGACGCGGACGAGGCCGGCCGGCCACTGCTGCTGCTCGGCGGCGGCTCCAACCTGATCGCGCCCGACGAGGGCTGGCCGGGGGACGTCGTCGCCGTCCGCAGCCGGGGGATCGAGCGCACCGGGGCGCAGCTGGTGGTCCAGGCCGGGGAGCCGTGGGACGACCTGGTCGCCGCGACCGTCGAGCAGGGCCTGGCCGGCATGGAGGCGATGTCGGGCATCCCCGGCTCGACCGGTGCCACGCCCGTGCAGAACGTCGGCGCCTACGGCCAGGAGGTCGCCCAGGTCATCACGGCGGTGCGCGTGTACGACCGGGCGGAGCAGGCCGAGCGGGTGCTGACGCCGGCCGAGTGCGGGTTCGCCTACCGCGACAGCCGGCTCAAGCGCGAGCCCGGGCGCTTCGTCGTCCTCGAGGTCACCTTCCAGCTGGCGCCGGGGCAGCTGTCCCGCCCGGTGGGCTACGCCGAGCTGGCCCGCCGGCTCGGCGTCGAGCTCGGGACGCCCGCCCCGCTGGCCGACGTCCGCGCCGCCGTGCTGGAGCTGCGCCGCGGCAAGGGCATGGTCTGGGACCCCGCCGACCCCGACAGCCGCAGCGCCGGCTCGTTCTTCACCAACCCGATCGTGCCGGTCGCGCAGGCCGTCGACGGCTGCCCGAGCTGGCCGGCCGGGGACGGGCACGTGAAGCTCAGCGCCGCCTGGCTGGTCCAGCACGCCGGCTTCGGCCGGGGCACGCGCGAGGGGCGGGTCGGGACGTCGTCCCGCCACAGCCTGGCGCTGACGACGGCGGACGGCGCCACCGCGGCCGAGCTGCTCGCCTTCGCCGACAAGGTCGTGACCACGGTCCACGAGGAGTTCGGCGTCACCCTCGAGCGCGAGCCCACCGCCGTCCGGCCGTAGCCCTGGGCCCTCCGGGCACCGCCCCGAGAGTGCGAGGGTGGGGGGCCTCCTACTGCCGGAACACCTTGTGCTGGGCGGCCTGGGCGCGGGGGCGGACGACGAGCAGGTCGACGTTGACGTGGTGCGGGCGGGTGAGGGCCCAGGCGATGCAGTCCGCGATGTCCTCGGCGACCAGCGGCTCGCGCACCCCGCGGTAGACCGCCTCCGCCTTCTCCCGGTCGCCGACCCGGTTCAGCGTGAACTCGTCGGTCTTCACCATGCCGGGCGCGATCTCGACCACCCGCACCGGCTGGTCGAACAGCTCCAGCCGCAGCGTCTCGGCCAGGGTGTGCACCGCGTGCTTGGACGCCGTGTAGGAGGCGCCGCCCTCGTAGCTGATCAGTCCGGCCGTCGAGCCGACGAACAGCAGGTCACCGGCGCCCGAGGCGATCAGCGCCGGCAGCAGCGCCTTGGTGAGCCGGACGGTGCCCAGCACGTTGACGTCGTACGTGCGCGCCCAGGAGTCCAGGTCGGCCTCGGCGACCGGGGCCGCGTCGAAGGCCCCGCCGGCGTTGTTGACCAGCACGTCCACGCCGTCCAGCGCACCCACGAAGGTCGCCACCGAGTCGGGGTCGGTGAGGTCCAGCGGCAGCGCCCGCGCGCCGATCTCCTCGGCCAGCGCGGTCAGGCGGTCCATCCGCCGCGCTCCGAGGACGAGGTCGAACCCCTCCGCGGCCAGGCGGCGCGCGGTGGCCGCCCCGATGCCGCTGGAGGCGCCGGTGACCACGGCGGTGCGGCCCTGACCGGGCAGGACGGGAGGAGCGGAGGGAGACTGGGCTGAGGGGCCGGGCATGAACCCCATCCTGGCGCTGTTGCAGGATGGAGAGTCGAGCGGGTGCCGTCGGGTGCCCCAGCCGAGGCGGGAGGTCGGACGTGGCCGCTCGCCGACGTCCCCGGTCGGCCGTGCCCAGGCGGGTGGCGACGCTGTCGGTGCACACCAGCCCGCTGGACCAGCCCGGCGCCGGCGACGCCGGCGGCATGAACGTCTACATCGTCGAGGTCTCCCGCCGGCTGGCCGCCCGCGGCATCGAGGTCGACGTCTTCACCCGCGCCACCTCCAGCGACCTGCCGCCGGTGGTCGAGATGAGCCCGGGCGTGACCGTGCGGCACGTCAGCGCGGGCCCGTTCGAGGGGCTGGGCAAGGAGGAGCTGCCCGGGCAGCTGTGCGCCTTCACCGCCGCGGTCCTGCGCGAGGAGGCGCAGCACGAGCCGGGCCACTACGACGTCGTCCACTCGCACTACTGGCTGTCGGGCCAGGTGGGCTGGCTGGCCCGCGACCGGTGGAGCGTCCCGCTGATCCACACCGCGCACACCCTGGCCAAGGTGAAGAACGCCGCGCTGGCCGCCGGTGACCGGCCCGAGCCGCAGGGCCGGGTGATCGGCGAGGAGCAGGTGGTCGCCGAGGCCGACCGGTTGATCGCGAACACCGACGACGAGGCCCGCCAGCTCGTCGACCACTACGCCGCCGACCCCCGCCGCACCCTGATCGTCCCGCCCGGGGTCGACCTCGACCGGTTCACCCCGGGCGACCGGACGGCGGCCCGCCGTGCCCTCGGCATCGCCGACGACGCCGTGGTGCTGCTGTTCGTCGGCCGGATCCAGCCGCTCAAGGCCCCCGACCTGCTGCTCGAGGCGGCCGCGCGCATGCTGGCCGACGACCCGGGGTTGCGCGGCCGGCTGCAGGTGCACGTCATCGGCGCGCCCAGCGGCTCCGGTCTGGAGGCCCCGCGCCAGCTCGAGAAGCTGGCCGGGGAGCTCGGCGTCGGCGACCTCGTCCGGTTCCTCCCGCCGCAGCACGCCGAGCGGCTCGCCCAGCACTACCGCGCGGCCGACGTGGCCGTCGTCCCCAGCCACAACGAGTCGTTCGGCCTGGTGGCGCTGGAGGCCCAGGCCTGCGGCACCCCGGTCGTGGCCGCCGCGGTGGGGGGCCTGCGCACCGCCGTCCGGGACGGCGTCTCCGGGGTGCTGGTCGAGGGCCGCCGCCCCGACGACTACGCCGCCGCGATCCGCGCGGTCCTCGCCCGCCGCGAGCTGCTGTCGGCCGGCGCCCGCCGGCACGCCGGCTCCTTCTCCTGGGAGCGCACCGTCGACTCGCTGGTGGCGGCGTACACCGCCGCGGCCGAGGAGATGGCGGCCGCGGCCCGGCAGGCGGCGTCCGGCCCGGTGCTGCGCGCGGCCCGCGGGCTGGGGACGGTGCGGGCGCTCGGCGCCCAGGTGGCCCGGTGAGCGTCGAGCAGCTCGACGCGGTCATCGAGCAGACGCTGCGGGCGGCCGAGCTGGTGCACGAGCACCCCGCACCCGGCCGCTGGCTGGTCGACCTGCCCGGCACCCAGAAGCTCAAGACCGTCTGCGGCCTGGTCGTCGGGCAGCACGCGCTGCGGGTGGAGGCCTTCGTCTGCCGCCGGCCCGACGAGAACCGCGAGCAGCTGTGGACCTACCTGCTGCAGCACAACGCCCGCATGTACGGCGTCGCCTACTCCATCGACAGCGTCGGCGACGTCTACCTCACCGGCCGGCTGCCGCACGCGGCGGTGACCCCCGAGGAGCTCGACCGCATCCTCGGCGCGGTGCTCAGCTACGCCGACGACCACTTCAACACCATGCTGGAGATCGGCTTCGGCACCTCCATCCGCCGGGAGTGGGAGTGGCGGGTCAAGCGCGGCGAGTCGCTGCGCAACCTGGAGGCGTTCGCCGACTTCGCCGACCCGACGCGGAGGTCCCGTCCCGCGGCCGACGCGGACTCCGGGGCGTGACGGCGACCGACCGCACGCCGGCCGCCGCCACGGAGGAGCGGCCCGGTCACGCCCGCCGCTGGTGGGTCCTGGCGACCATGACGGTCTGCCTGCTCGTGGTGATCATGGGCAACACCACGCTCAACGTCGCGATCCCGACGCTGCAGCGGGAGCTCGGCGCCACGCAGGGCCAGCTCCAGTGGGCGGTCGACGCCTACATCCTGGTCTTCGCCGGCCTGCTGTTCTCCTGGGGTGTGCTCGGTGACCGGATCGGCCGCCGGACGGTGCTGCTGCTCGGGCTGTCCATCTACACCGTCGGCTCGCTGCTGGGTGCGTTCAGCGACAGCCCGGTCGAGCTGATCGTCTGGCGGGCGGTCATGGGCATCGGCGGCGCCGCGGTGCAGCCGGCCACCCTCGCCGTCATCACCAACGTCTTCCCGCCCGGCGAGCGGGGCCGGGCCATCGGCATCTGGGCCGGGGCCGCCGGGCTCGCGGTCGCCGGGGGCCCGCTGGCCAGCGGCGCGGTGCTGGAGCACTTCTGGTGGGGCGCGATCTTCCTCATCGCCGTCCCGGTGGCCGTCGTCGGGATCGTGGCCACGCTGCTCGTCGTCCCGGAGTCGCGGGACCCGTCCCCGGGCCGGCTCGACGTCCCCGGGGTCCTGCTGTCGATCGCGGCGCTGGTCGGGCTGGTCTACGGGATCATCCACGGCGGCTCGGGGGCGGGCTGGTCCTCGCCGGGCGTCCTCGTGCCGCTGGTGGGCGGCCTGGTGCTGCTGGTCCTGTTCGTGCTGCTGCAGCGGCGCTCCACCCACCCGGCCCTGGACGTCTCGCTCTTCGGCAACCGGGCCTTCTCCGCCGCCGCGGTGGCCCTCGGGCTGAACTTCTTCGCCCTCATGGGCGCGACGTTCTACCTCGTCTACTACCTGCAGGGCGTGCGCGGCTACGGGCCGCTGGACAGCGGCGCCGCGCTGATCCCCATGGCCCTGGGCATGGCCCTCACGGCGCCGGTGACGTCGCGGATCGCGGAACGGCTCGGCACGAAGCTCGTCGTCGCCACCGGCTTCGGGCTCATCACCACCGCCGTCCTGGGGTTCCAGCTGCTCGACGCCGGCTCACCGCTGTGGCTGCTGCTGGTCGTCCTGTCGGTGCAGGGGCTCGGCATGGGGGCGGTGATGGCGCCCACGACCGAGTCGATCATGTCCGTCGTCCCCCGGCACAAGGCCGGCGCGGGCGCGGCGGTGAACAACTCGGTGCGCCAGGTCGGCGGCGCCCTCGGTGTCGCCGCGCTCGGCTCGCTGCTGGCGGCGTCCTACTCGGCCCACCTGGGGGACGCCGTCGACGGGCTGCCCGCCGCCGCCCGGGCGGAGGCGAGCACCTCGATCGTGGCCACCCTGGAGGCGGTCGAGGCGGCCCGGACCTCCGGGGACGCCGAGGTCGCGGCCGCCGCGGCCGGCGTCGTCGGCCCGGCCCAGGACGCCTTCGTCTCGGCCATGCACCTGACCGCGGTGGGCACCGCGGCGGCCACGCTGGTCGCCGCGGTCGTCGTCCTCGCCTGGCTGCCCGGGCGCCGGCGGCCGGCCGGTCAGGACGCGGTGCCGGCCCACCAGTAGGTCGTCGACGTCCGCGGCCGGTCGTCCCGGAACCGCCGCATGGCCGCGGCGACCTCGGGTCCACGCTCCACCGGCAGGCACAGCCGGCGGCGGGTGAAGGCCAGGACGACGTCGCGCGGGGCGTCCTGCCACGGGTCCGGCCGCGATTCGGTGGCCGAGTCCGCCGCGATGCCCAGCTCGGCGAGCACCTCCCCGAACAGCGCCGCCGACGGCCCGGCGGGGCGGTCCTGGCCGTGGAAGTGCCGCCACAGCGCGCCCATCGACGTCCACGGGTGGACGTCACCGAGCTCCACCACCACCCGCCGCCGGGCGTGCGCGGTCAGCGCGGCCACGAACTCCTCGACGTCGGGCACGTTGTAGGCGACGTCCGCGGCGACGACCACGTCGGCGGCCGGCACCTCCGCGGCGACGTCGGGCCACCGGCCGCACCACGTGCGCACCGGCGTCGGGGCGGCCGCCGCGCGGTAGCGCTCCAGCATCTCCGGTGAGGAGTCCACCGCCAGCAGCTCCCTCGCCCCGACCGGGATGCTCGCCGCGCCGCCGCCGCAGCCCACGTCGAGCACGCTGGAGGGGGCCACCTCCCGCGCGGCGTCGACGGCGCGCCCGGGACGGCGGTCGCTGCCGAACAGCCCGGGCGGGAAGCCGTACGGCGACTCGGGGGCGGCGGCCAGGATCTCGGGGTCGATGGCCCACGCGGCCAGCTTGTCGCGCCAGCGCTGCACAGCGGTCACCATCCGATGGTGCCCTGCCGCTCCGGCCGCCCGGCAGGGCCCCGCCGCGGGCGTGCGAGTGGTGGCGGCAGGGGGGTCCTTCTAGCGTGACGCCGGTGCAGCAGGAGGAGCCCGCGCAGCAGCGCTTCGTCCGGGCCCTCGCGGGCGTGGTCGCGGCGTCGGCGCTGGCGTACCCGATCCTGCTGTGCGCGGTGGAGCTGGCCCTCGCCCAGCTGGTCGTCGTCGACGTCCCCGCCGTGGTGCTGTGGATGGCCGTCGCGGTGGCCTGCAGCGTCGCCGTCGTCGCGGCGTTGCGCTGGGGAGCCGCCCGCCCGGTCCGCAGCCCGTGGCTGCTGGCCGGCCTGGTGCCGCCGGCGGCCTTCGAGCTGTGGGTGGTGTGGCCGCTGCTCACCGGGTGAGGGACCCCCGGAAGGACCTCGTCCTCCCCGTCCTCCGCGAGCTCGGGGCGGGACCGGGGACGAGGCCGACCGATCCCTCGGCGCGTTCGGGGCGAGCCTCGGGACGGGGCCGACGACGAGCCGCACCGGATCGGGCAGGATGGCCCCGTGACGAGGACACCCCCCGGGACGCTGGTGCTGCTCCGCCACGGCGAGAGCGAGTGGAACAAGGCCAACCTGTTCACCGGGTGGGTCGACGTGCCGCTGTCGGAGAAGGGCCGCGTCGAGGCGGCCCGCGGTGGTGAGCTGCTCGCCGAGCACGGCCTGCTGCCGGAGGTCGCGCACACCTCGGTGCTCAAGCGGGCCATCACCACCGCGGAGCTGGCGCTGGCTGCGGCCGACCGGCAGTGGATCCCGGTCAAGCGCTCGTGGCGGCTCAACGAGCGGCACTACGGCGCGCTGCAGGGCAAGGACAAGGCCGCCACGCTCGCCGAGTACGGCGAGGAGCAATTCACCGTGTGGCGCCGCTCGTACAGCACCCCGCCGCCGCCCATCGAGGCCGGCAGCGAGTACGCCCAGGACGGCGACCCGCGCTACGCGATGCTGCCGCCGGAGGTGCGCCCGGCCACCGAGTGCCTGGCCGACGTCGTCGTCCGGATGCTGCCCTACTGGTACGACGCGATCGTGCCGGACCTGCGCGCCGGCCTGACCGTGCTCGTCGCCGCGCACGGCAACAGCCTGCGGGCGCTGGTGAAGCACCTGGACGGGATGGGGGAGGACGAGGTCGTGGGGCTCAACATCCCCACCGGCGTCCCGCTGCGCTACGACCTGGACGACGAGCTGCGGCCGGTCAAGCCCGGCGGCGAGTACCTGGACCCCGAGGCGGCCGCCGCCGCGATCGAGGCGGTCAAGAACCAGGGCAAGAAGTAGCCCGCGCACACGACAGTGGCCCCCTCTCCCGACGTGAGAGGGGGCCGCTGTCGTGTCGGCCGGGGACGGCACCCGGCCGCGGGTCGTCGTCGTGCGGTCCCGCGGACCGCGATGTCGCGGCTCAGCCGGCGGCGCTGATCCGGCGCTCGCCGGTGACGAGGTAGACCACCCGGCGGGCGACGCTCACCGCGTGGTCGGCGAACCGCTCGTAGTAGCGGCCCAGCAGGGTGATGTCGATGGCGGTCTCGATGCCGTGCGGCCAGTCGTCGGAGAGCACCTCGCGGAACAGCTGGCGGTGCAGCCGGTCCATCGCGTCGTCGTCGTCCTCGAGCTCGAGCGCGGCCTCGACGTCCTGCTTGGCGATGACGGTGCCGGCCTTGGTGACCAGGCTCTCGGCGACGTGACCGGCCTCCAGGAAGACCGGGCGCACCTCCTGGGGCACCGCCGCGTCGGGGAAGCGCATCCGCGCGACCTTGGCGATGTGCTCGGCCAGGTCGCCCATGCGCTCGAAGTCGCTGGCGATGCGCATGGCGGTGATGACCGTGCGCAGCTCCGTGGCCACCGGCGCCTGGCGGGCCAGCAGCGTGAAGCAGCGCTGCTCGATGCTCTCGCGGGTGTTGTCGAGCGCGTCGTCGGCGGCGATCACCAGGTCGGCGAGGGTGACGTCGGCGTCGAGCAGGGCGGTGGTGGCCTTGGCCAGCTGCGACCCCACCGAGTTCGCCATGTCCACCAGGCAGCCGCGGATGTCGTCGAGCTCCTCGCGGTAGTTGTCGCGCACCGTCGTCCTCCTCGTCGGCCGGGATCGGCCGTGTCCACAGCACCGAGCTCCGCCTGTTCGCAGCTCCGGCACGTCCACGTCCGAGACTAGGTCCGGTTGCGCCCGGCCTGCGGCCCAGCGGGTGAACGGGTGGGCACGGGAACGTGAACAGTGCCGGTACGCGCTGGTGGCGCCACCCCGACGGGGGATGACGGGGGGTCGCGGCCGCCTAGCATCGGCAGTGGGAGCGGGCTCGCGAGCGGTGCGGCCGCGCGCGGCGGCGAGGAGGAGACGTGAGTCCCACGGTCGCCCTCGTGGTCGGCCTCGTCGTCGGGGGCGGGCTCGTCGCCACGGTCCTGCTGCGCTACAACCGGCCCGACTTCGACCGCGCCGCCCCGCCGGCGACGCCGCCGCTGGCCGAGACGATCCTGGCCCGCCGGTTGCTCGACCTCATGGACCCGGCCGTGGTGTTCCTCGACGCCGACGACGTCGTGCTCCTGGCCAACCCGCCGGCCCGGGCGCTGGGCATCGTGCGCGGCACCCGCGTGCTGGTCCCCGAGCTGCTGACCCTGGCCAACGAGGTCCGGACCGGTGGCCGCCGCCGGGTCGACGTGGACCTGCCCGGTGAGCTGGTCGGGGGCGGTCCGCGGCAGGTCGGCGTGCACGGCATCCGTCTGGAGACCGGCCCCCTGCCGGGGCCGGTGGCCCTCGTGCTCATGGACGTGACCGAGGCGCGCCGCGTGGAGGCCGTCCGGCGCGACTTCGTCGCCAACGTCGGCCACGAGCTCAAGACGCCCGTCGGCGCGCTGCGGCTGCTGGCCGAGGCGGTGGAGGACGCCGCCGACGACCCGGAGACGGTGCGCCGGTTCTCCGCGCGGATGACCCACGAGGCCGAGCGGCTGTCCCGGCTGGTGCGCGAGCTGATCGACCTGTCCCGGCTCCAGGGCGGCGAGCCGTTGCCCGAGCTGCTGCCCGTCGACGTCGACCGCGTGATCGCCGAGGCGGTGGACCGCACCGGCCTGGCCGCGTCGGCCAAGCAGATCACCATCGCCTCCGGCGGCCAGCACGGGCTGGTGGTGCGTGGCGTCGAGTCCCAGCTGGCCACCGCCGTGACCAACCTGCTGGCCAACGCCGTCGCCTACAGCCCCGAGGGCACCCGCATCGCCGTGGGGGCCCGGGCCCGGTCCGGCTTCGCGGAGATCACGGTGACCGACAGCGGTATCGGCATCCCCCGGGAGGACCGGTCCCGGGTCTTCGAGCGCTTCTACCGCGTCGACCAGTCGCGGGCCTCGGCCACCGGGGGCACCGGCCTCGGGCTGGCCATCGTGAAGCACGTGGCCACCAACCACGGCGGCTCGGTGAGCGTGTGGAGCGAGGAGGGGCTGGGGTCGACGTTCACGCTGCGGATCCCGCTCGCCTCGCGGGCCGCCGTCGGGCAGTCACCCGCCGCCGGAGGTCCGGCGCCCGTGGCCGGCTCCCTGCCGGGCGCCCATCCCGCCGGCGGCGCGGTCGCCGGCTCCGAACCCACCGGCGACGCGGTCGCCGGTCCCGATGCCGGTGGCGACGTGGTCGCCGGTAACGCCCCGAAGGGACGGTCATGACGCGAGTGCTCGTGGTGGAGGACGAGGAGTCCTTCTCCGACGCGCTGTCCTACATGCTGCGCCGGGAGGGGTACGACGCCGTCGTCGCCCCCACCGGGCCGGAGGCCCTGGCCGAGTTCGACCGCGGCGGCGCGGACATCGTGCTGCTCGACCTCATGCTCCCCGGCCTGCCGGGCACCGAGGTGTGCCGCTCGCTGCGCGCCCGCAGCAGCGTGCCGATCATCATGCTGACCGCCAAGGACTCCGAGGTCGACAAGGTGGTGGGCCTGGAGCTGGGCGCCGACGACTACGTCACCAAGCCCTACTCCGCCCGCGAGCTGGTCGCCCGGATCCGGGCCGTGCTGCGCCGCCACGGTGACGTGGAGCCCCCGGCCGAGGGTGCGCTGGAAGCCGGGCCCGTGCGCATGGACGTCGAGCGGCACGTGGTCTCCGTCGACGGCGAACCGGTCGCGCTGCCGCTGAAGGAGTTCGACCTGCTCGAGCTGCTGCTGCGCAACGCCGGGCGGGTGCTCACCCGGGGTCAGCTCATCGACCGGGTGTGGGGTTCGGACTACGTGGGCGACACCAAGACCCTCGACGTCCACGTCAAGCGGCTGCGGGCCAAGATCGAGCCCGACCCGGCCAACCCGAAGTACCTCGTGACCGTCCGGGGGCTGGGCTACAAGTTCGAGGCGTAGCCCCGGTCGGCAGTCCGGCCGAGGGTCACTGCCCCCGGCCGGTCTCCTCCTGCAGCTCGTCGATCTTCCGGGAGGCGTCGGCCTTGGTGAGCTCCTCGGGGACCTCCTCACCGGCCTCGCGGGCGAGGGTGTTCAGGTAGCTCTTCTGCGCGCCGGTGGCCGGCTCGTCCCCGGTCACCCAGTCCGACGGGTCCTTCTCCGTGGTGCTCTCGGTGTGCGGGTTCGATTCGCTCATGTGTTCGAGTCTAGGGGCAGTCGCGCCGGACCGCAGGTCGAGCGGCGCCGGCCGCTCAGGCGTGGGCCAGCTCCCGCGTCGCCGGGGCGGGGGTGGCGTGCCCGGCCGCCTGCTGCTCGCGGACGGCGTCCCACCGGCGGCCGGTGCGGTAGACGTGCACCGCCCCGCAGGAGGGGCACTCGACGTGCAGCGCGATGTGGGTCGGGTGGTTGACCACCGAGCGGATGCGCCGGGCCGCGACCAGCTCGTCGGTGGAGGTGACGGGGCAGGTGATGAGCAACATGGGGAGAGCGTGCTCCCGGCCACATCCGCGCACGAGTGGCAGGACTGACCGCAACCGCAACTTCTCTGCCATCATGTCGGCATGGCAGTCAGCGACCGTCCCCTCGTGGTGAGCACCGTCGTCGCCGACGGTCTGGTGGGCAGCTTCGGGCTGGGCGTCGCCGCCGAGGTCTTCGGCTACGACCGCCGCGACATGGGCCTGCCCCGCTTCGACTTCGGCCTGGTCACCGAGCAGCCCGGTGTCGTCCGCACCGACACCGGCATCCCGATCACCGTCGAGCACGGCCTCGACCGGCTGGCCGCCTCCGACATCGTGACGATCACGGCGTGGGAGCTGTTCACCCGCGTCCCCACGCCCCAGCTGCTCGACGCGTTCCGCGCCGCGCACGCCGGCGGGGCGCTGATCGTCAGCCAGTGCACCGGGGCGTTCGTGCTGGCTGCGACCGGCCTGCTCGACGGCCAGCGGGCCACCACGCACTGGAAGTACGCCGGCGAGCTCGCCGCGCGGTACCCGGCGGTGCGGGTCGACCCGATGGTGCTCTACGTCGACAACGGCCAGATCATCACCGGCGCGGGCACCGCCGCGGGGGTGGACACCCTGCTGCACGTCGTCCGCCGGGAGTGGGGCGCGGCCGCGGCCAACGCGCTGGCCCGCGAGATGGTCGTCCCGCCGCACCGCGACGGCGGCCAGGCACAGTTCATCGACGCCCCCGTCCCCGCGTGCGAGGACGACCTGCTCGGCGCCGTCCTCGAGTGGGCCTCGGCCCACCTGGCCGAGGACATCAGCGTCGACACCCTCGCCCGGCGGGCGCTGATGAGCCCGCGCAGCTTCGCCCGCCGGTTCAAGGCCACCACGGGGACGACACCGCACGCCTGGCTGCTCGGCCAGCGGCTGGCCGCCGCGGAGGAGCTGCTGGAGAACAGCGATGCCCCGGTCGAGGAGATCGCCCGGCTGGTCGGCTTCGGCACCGCGGCGGGGCTGCGCGAGCAGTTCGCCCGGCGCCGCGGCGTCTCGCCCCGGGCGTACCGCCAGACGTTCCGGGCGGCGGCGCTCGCCGGGGAGGACGGCCGCGCCGCCTGAACGGCCCTGTCCCGGGGCCCGGCCCGAGCCCGCGGGGGCGGAAGGGCGGGCCCGCGCTCAGGCGCCGGGGATGGGTCGGGCGATGCCGACCAGGGAGTCCAGGCGGGCGGCGTTCGCCGGTGCCAGCGGGCTGCGGACCACCTCGGTGAGCGCGAACCCCGCCCGGGCCAGCAGCAGGGCGTGCGTGCGCGGGGTGAAGTGCCAGATGTGCTCGGTCGGCTTCAGCGTCCACCAGCGGGTGCCCAGCAGCCGGGCCGGCAGCGACGAGTAGGACGGCGTGGAGAACAGGACGACGCCGTCGTCGGCGACCAGCGAGCGCGCCGTCCGCCAGAAGGCCAGCGGGTCCGGTACGTGCTCGACGGTGTCCCAGGCGCAGACCACGTCGAAGCCGGGCGTCAGCGGGGCGTCCTCCACCTGCCCGCAGAACACGTCCAGGCCCAGCGTCCCGCGGGCGTGGGCCACGCCGGTCCGGGACAGCTCCACGCCGGACGTCGTCCAGCCGGCGTCCCGCGCCGCGGCCAGGAACAGCCCGTAGCCGGCACCCACCTCCAGCAGCCGTCCGCCGACCGGGGCGCCGCCGTGCTCGCGCTCGATCAGCCGCAGCCGGCCCGTGGTCCACGTGCGCTGCAGCAGCATGGCGGGGGAGAGACGGCCGCCGCCGGCCCCGGCGCCGTCGTCACCGGAGAGCGCGTTGCCGTAGACGCCGCCCTCGAAGTAGCCCACGTCGTCGTAGAGCCGCTGCAGGGCCTCGGGGCGCAGCCGCGGGCTGATGAACACCAGCGCGCACTGCGGGCAGCGCACCACCCCGAACGGGGCGACGTCGTGGACCAGCGTGCCGGGCACGCCGCACAGGCAGCAGACGACGTCCTCGGTGTCCTCGGCCGTCCACGTCGCCGCTCCGCTCACGTGGTCACCCTACGGAGCGCTCGGCCGGGCCCGGGGACGCGGGAGCCGCCGCGCCGACGGGCGGGTCGGCGGCTCCGGAGCCGCCGTCGGAGGCGTTCGGGTAGCGCAGCGCGAGCAGCGAGGTGATCCGCCGCCGGACCACGGGGGAGACCAGGCTGCCGTCCTCGTCGGGCTCGAGCAGCTCACCCGGGACGACGACGTAGCGGTCCGGCGCGGCATCGGCGAGGGCGAGGAAGGCCCGGCGCACCGCCTGGGGGTCGGCACCGTCGGGGGCCTCGGTCACCGGGGCGTCCACGACCACGGTGAGGTCGGGGAGCAGGCCGCGGGTGGCCCACAGCGAGGTGCGGAAGATGCGGTCGCCGTCGAGCCCCTGACCGGCGCCGTGGAAGGCGATCGAGGTGTCCACGTAGTGGGTGTTGACCACCACCTGGTTGCGCTCCAGCGCCGGCCGGATCACCGTCGCGACGTGCTGGGCGCGGTCCGCGGCCGCCAGCAGCGCCGCCGTGTGGGCGCCGACCGGCCGGTCGTCGTCCGCCGGGAGCGGCTCGGCGGGCGGGAACCCGGTGCCGGTGCCCGGGGGCGGCGGGAACAGCACGCCGCGCACCTGCCGGCCCAGGTGGGTGTCGCTGGGCTCCGCGGTGACCACCACCGGGCAGCCGCACTCGCGCAGCACCCGGGCGAGGTCCTCGGCGTAGCGGTGGGTGAGGTGGCGGTCGGCGCCCTCGACGACGACGAACAGCCCGACGCTGCTGGCCGACGCCGAGAGGAGGTCCGAGCGGCCCCACAGGAACCGCAGGACGTCCCGCACGCGGGTGCGCGACGCCTTCCGGGCGACCTGGCGGGTGGCGTAGGCACTGACCACCAGGGCCAGCAGCCCCCCGACCAGCAGCGTCAGGCCGGGCCCGGTGAGGGTGAGCACGAGGTCGCCGAGCCGCAGGTCGTGCGTGCCGAGGAGCCCGGCCAGGCCCGGGCCGATCGCCACCGCCAGCAGCAGCACGATGCGGACGGAGGAGTAGAGGAAGGCGAAGACCCGGCCGCGCAGCCGGTCCTCGACCTCGAAGCCGATCAGCGTGTAGCCGATGATCCAGCTGATGCCGGCGAACAGCCCGACGAGGAAGGCCGCACCGGTGGCCAGCACGAAGTCCCGCAGCACCGACATGGCCAGCAGCGCCAGCCCGGCCAGCCCGATGGCGTGGGAGAAGACGCTGCCGCGCGGGACGGTCGGCAGGAGGCGCGGCCCCATCAGCATGCCGATGGCCAGCCCGGTGAAGACCACCCCGAAGACGACGCCGTAGCCGGCGGTGCCGGCCTGCAGCGTGGCCACGTAGAGCTGGGCGACGCCGATGGTCAGCCCGCCGGCGCTGAACGCGCCGATGACCCCGACGTAGAGGGTGCGCATGAGCGGCTGCCCGCGCAGGAACGAGACGCCCTCCACGACGAGGGAGAAGACGTTGCGCTGCCCGCCGTCCCGGTCGGTGGCGGTCCCCGGGATCAGCCGCCGGGAGAGCAGCACCGTCGTGGCGCTGACCAGGAACGTCACCGCGTTGAACACCAGGGCGACGACGATCGCCGTCCGCGCCTCGCTGCCCGCGCCGCCGAAGCCCCGGCTGACCGTCGACAGCAGGGCGAACAGCAGCGAGGCCACGGGGACGGCGCCGTAGACGCTGAACAGCGAGACCTGGTTGGCGACCGCCAGCCGCTCGCGGGGCACGACCGCCACCCACATCGCCTGCCGGGCGGGGTTGGTGAACAGCCCGACCGCCTCGACGAGGAACTGCGCGATGTAGAGCCAGGTCAGCTCGTAGCTGACGGCGATGGACAGGTACAGGGAGAACGCCAGGACCTCGCCGACGACCACGGTCGTCCGCCGGTCCAGCCGGTCGGCGAGCGCCCCGGCCAGCGGTCCGAGCAGCAGGTCGGGCAGGAGGCGGGTGAGGATCACCCCGGAGATCGCCGCGCCCTGGACCGCCAGCGACTCCTCGCGGGTCAGCTGCTGGGCCATCGCGGTGGTGGCCAGCAGCCCCAGCCAGTCGCCCAGGCTGGAGAGGGTGATCGCCGCCCACAGCCGGCGGAAGACCGGGATGCGCACCAGGGCGAGGAAGGCGTTGTCGGGGCGGGCGCTCCCCGGCCCCGCGTCCTGCCCGCGGAGCCGCTCCCCGGCCGTCGGAGGGTCCGCGGCCGCGTGCTCCTCGATCACAGTTCCCGCCGTCCGCTCGTCGGTCCGTACCCGCAAAGGGTAGTGGCGGCGAGCCCGGGGTCAGGCCCGGCGCACCCCGTGCGGGTGGTCGGCCCCCGGCTCCGCGTCCGGCCGGCGACGGTGCAGCACGAGCGGGACCGGTCGCGGGCTGGCCGGGTGCGGGGCGACCAGCCCCTGGTCCAGCCGGGCCTCGGTGAGCCGGCGCAGCTCCTCGTACGCCGCGCCCCCGAGGAGTGCGGTGAGCTCCGCGGCGTAGGTCAGCACCAGCGGCTCCGGGGAGACGTGCGCGGCCGGCGACCCGGTGCACCACCAGTGCAGGTCGTGCCCGCCGGGGCCCCACCCCCGCCGGTCGAACTCGCCGATGCTCGACACCAGCACCGTGGTGCCGTCCGGCCGCCGGACCTCCTCCTGTTCCCGCCGCACCGGCAGCTGCCAGCAGACGTCGGGCTTGGTGAGCAGCGGGTGCAGGTCCTCCCGGAGCGCCATGCGGTGCAGCGCGCAGCCGGTGCCCCCCGGGAACCCCGGCCGGTTGAGGAAGACGCACGCGCCGTCGACCCGCCGGGTGCGCAGCGAGCGGACGCCACCCTCGTCGTCGTCGGCGGCGTCCTCCTCGGTCCAGGCGCCGCGGCCGACGGGAGCCAGCTGCCAGTCCTCGTCGGTGAGGTCGGCGACGGCGGCGGTCACCCGGGCCAGGTCGTCCTCGTCGGTGAAGAAGGCGCCGTGGCTGCAACAGCCGTCGTCCGGACGGCCCTCGACCACCCCGGCGCAGCCGCGGCCGAACACGCAGGTCCAGGCGGAGGAGAGCCACGTCAGGTCGGCGCGGACGACGTGCGCGGGATCGGCGGGGTCGGGGAACTCGACCCACTCGCGGGCGAAGTCCAGTGGCACCTCGGGGGGGACGTCGTGCACCTGGCCAGCGTAGGAGCCGCGGCGGGGACGCCCCCGGCTGCTGACCGGATCAGCCCGCTCCGGCGGCGACCGGCAGACTGACCGCATGCGGCTCGGGGTGCTGGACGTCGGATCGAACACCGTCCACCTGCTGGTGGTCGACGCGCACAGGGGCGCGCACCCGACCCCGATGCACGACGAGCGCGAGGTCCTCCGCCTCGCCGAGCACGTCGGCCGCAACGACCTCCTGTCCAAGGAGGGCGAGAAGGCGTTGGTCAAGGCGGTGCGCAAGGCCTGCGACCAGGCCGAGCGGCAGGGCTGCGAGGAGCTGCTGGCGCTGGTGACCTCCGCGATCCGGGAGGCGGGGAACGGCCTGGAGGTGCTGGCGCGGGTCCGGGAGCGGACCGGCGTCGACCTGCAGGTGACCACTGGCGAGGAGGAGGCGCGGCTGACCTTCCTCGCCGTCCGCCGGTGGTTCGGGTGGAGCGCCGGCCGGCTGCTCGTGCTGGACATCGGCGGCGGCTCGCTGGAGCTGGCCAGCGGCGTGGACGAGGACCCGGACGTCGCCCTGTCCCTGCCACTGGGTGCCGGCCGGATGACCCGCCGCTACCTCCCCGACGCCCGCACCGGCGGGCGTCCCGACCTGCGCGCCCTGCAGGAGCTCGACGAGTACGCCGCCGACCTGCTCAAGCCGGCCGCGAAGAAGTTGCTGGCCGGCGGGCCGCCGGACCTCGTGGCCGCGACCAGCAAGACCTTCCGGACCCTCGCCCGGCTGACCGGTGCGGCGCCCTACTCCGCCGGGCTGCGGGCACCGCGCCAGCTCACCGCGGACGGCCTCGGCCAGCTGATCGGCTTCGTGTCCCGCATCGAGTCCTCGGCGCTGGCCGAGCTGCAGGGCGTGTCCCCCGACCGCGCCCACCAGGTGCCCGCCGGTGCCGTCGTGGCGCGCGCGGCGATGCGGGCCCTGGACGTACCGTCCGTCCGGATCTGCCCGTGGGCGCTGCGGGAGGGCGTCATCCTGCGGCGACTGGACTGGTTGGGGGAAGAGCAGTGACCACGTCCCCTGGGGAGCGGGGCACGTCCCGCCGGGACCCGGAGACCGGCGGCCGGCCGCTGGCCGACATCCTCCGGGAGGCCGGGGTCGAGTCCCCGGCACGGGGGCGGCGCCGCCGGGACGACGACTCCGACACCGGCGTGCGCCAGCGGGGGAGTGGCGGGGAACGTCCGAGCGACACCGGCCGCGTCGGTGAGCGCGCCCCGTTCGGCCGCCGCGCCGTCGACCGGACCGGAGACCTCGCCCGCCCGACGCCCACCCCCGACCGCAGGCGTGCCCGGCCGGAGCCCTCCACGGCCGCGATCCCGGGCCTGCGCCCGTCGCAGAAGCCCGGTGTCCCCGGCGCGGCACCGTCGGCCACCGGCCCGACCCGGGCCCAGGCGCCGGCCGACCCGGGCCCCTCCACCGGTCCGATCCCGGTCGTCCGGTCCGACGACGACGCCCCGCTGCTCGACGACGAGGCGCTCGGCCCCCGGGAGGGCGCGCTGGCGTGGCTGCGCTTCGCCGGCGAGCTGGTCGTCGCCCTCGCCGCCGGCGTCGGCATCTACTTCCTGTTCACCGTGCTGTGGGAGCTGCTGCCCTACCTGGCCGTGGTGCTGGCGCCGCTCGCCGTCGCCGCGCTCGTGGCCGGCGTCGGGGCGTGGCGGCAGCGGCAGGACAAGGAGCCGGCCGGCTTCCGGCTGGTCGGCGTCCTGGTCTTCGCCGGGACGGTCCTGACGATCGCACCGGCCGCCGGCCTGCTCTCCGGCAGCTGATCGGCCCCCTGCCGGGGCCTGCCGGCCCCGCCCCGGCTCCCTCCCGGGGCCTGCCGGCCCCGTCCCGGCCCCTGAGCCCGCGCAGGGCCGGGGACGGGGCCTCCCACGAGTGGCGGGCCAGGGGGTCCGCCCTCAGTCCTCCTCCTCGTCCTCCTCCGGCCCGGCCGCGAACTGCTCGACCATCGCGGCGGTGAACGCGTCGAGGTCGTCGGGGTTGCGGCTGGTCACCAGGTTGCCGTCGACGACGACCTCCTCGTCGACCCACTTCGCGCCCGCGTTGCGCAGGTCGGTCTGCAGGGACGGCCACGAGGTCATCCGGCGCCCTCGCACGACGTCGGCCTCGGCCAGCACCCACGGCGCGTGGCAGATCGCCGCGACCGGCTTCCCCGACTCGAAGAAGGCCCGCACGAAGGCCACGGCGTCGGCGTCGGCACGGATGAAGTCGCCGTTGATGACGCCACCGGGGAGCACCAGCGCCGCGTACTCGTCGGGGTCGGCGGAGCTCACGGGGACGTCGACCTTCTTCTTGTCGGCCTTGTCGATGTGGTCGTAGGCGGTGATCTGCCCCGCCTCCAGCGACACCAGCTCCGGCTCGGCCCCCGCCTCCTCCAGCGCCTGCCACGGCCGGTCGAGCTCCACCTGCTCCACGCCGTCGGTCGCCAGGACCGCCACCTTCATCCCGTCCAGTTCTCCTGCCATGCGGCCGCCGCTACCCCGGCCCCGACGACGGCACACGCCCCCGCACTACGTTCGGCACGTGCGCACGCAGACCCCCACGCCGGTGCGCCGCCTGCTCGGCCGGCGTCCCGGTGCCCTCACCGGAGCCGGCCCGCGGGTCGACGACGCGGTCCGGACCGCGGCCGAGCTGACCGCCGCCGGCTTCGCCGTCGCCCTCGGGCACCGGCCCGCCGCCGACCCCGCCGACCCCGTCGCGGAGCTGCGCGAGCTCGTCGCGCGGGTCGCCGGCGCGGGGCTGGCCGACCGGTGCGAGCTCACCGTCCCGGTGGACCGGCTCGGTGCCGCGGACGCCGCAGTGGTGGCGGGGGCCGCCGCCGACGCCGGGCTCGGCGTGGCCCTCGACGGGGACGCCGGGCAGGTCGACACCCTGACCGCGGACCTGCCCGCGCCGGTCGTGGTGGTGCCGGCCGACCGCCCCGGCGCCGAGCAGCGCTGCCGTGCCCTCGCCGGCGGGCGGGTCCGCCTGACCTCGGGGCGGGGGGCCGCGGCGGACCTGGCGTTCGTGCGCTGCCTGAACGTGCTGATGGCGGGAGCCGGCCGGCCCGCGGTCGGCACCACCGACCCGCGGCTGATCGCCATCACCGGCGAGCGGGCCGCCTGGAACGAGCGAACACCGGACAGCTGGGAGTACGTCATGCCGTGGAGAGTCCGCACCGAGCAGCAGCGCCGGCTGGTCGCCGGTGGGTACGGGGTGCGGGTCGCCGTCCCCTCGGGGGAGGGTGTCGCCGTCGCGGCGCTGCGCCGGCTGGCGGGTCTGCGATGACCGCGCGGTCGGGTCTGGCGATCATCGGAGGCGGCAAGATCGGCGAGGCCCTGCTGTCGGGGCTGGTCCGCCGCGGCGGCACGGACGGCATCCTCGTCTGCGAACGGCACCCGGAGCGCGCCGCGGAGCTCGCCGAGCGGTACGGGGTGCCCGCCCTGGGCCTGGAGGAGGCGGCCGCCCGCGCCCGCGTGCTGCTGCTGGCGGTCAAGCCCCAGGACATCGGCACGCTGCTGGGCCGCCTCACCGGCGTCGTCGACCCGGGGCACCTCGTCGTCTCGGTGGCCGCCGGCGTCCCGACGTCCACCATCGAGGCGGCGCTGTCCGACGGCGTGCCGGTCGTGCGGGTCATGCCGAACACCCCGGCCCTGGTCGACGAGGGGATGTCGGTCCTCTCGGCCGGCGCGCACGCCGACGAGGCGCACCTGGACGAGGCAGAGGCGTTGCTGGCCGCGGTGGGGAGGGTGCGCCGGGTGCCCGAGAGCCAGCAGGACGCGGTCACCGCCCTGTCGGGCAGCGGTCCGGCCTACTTCTTCTACCTCGTCGAGGCGATGATCGACGCCGGCATCCTGCTGGGCCTCCAGCGCGAGCTGGCCGCCGACCTCATCGTGCAGACCGCGCTGGGGTCGGCGGTGATGCTGCGCGACTCCGGGGAGCACCCCGTGCAGCTGCGGGAGGCGGTCACCAGCCCCGGCGGGACGACGATCGCGGCGATCCGCGAGCTGGAGCGGCACGGCGTCCGCGCCGCGCTCATCGCGGCCATCGAGGCGGCGCACGCCCGGTCGGTCGAGCTCGGTCGGCGTCCCGAGGGTCGCTGACCCTACCGCTCGAGTGCGGCGCTTTGTCGACGTTCCGTGGTCGGATGCGGACGTGTCGTCGATGACGCGCCCGGGCACAAGTCGACGTGGCTACATAGGTGTAGTTCTGCCCAGGACGGACCGGTCCGCATGTCCGTTTCTTCCATCGCTTCTGTCACGCCTGTCCCCCTACGCTCTGTATCAGCACGTGCGTGTCCCGTAGTCGGTGGGGAAGCCGGCGCCCGACGCGTGCTAGGTCCGGAGATGAAGTCATGAGCATGCCCCAGCGCACCGCCACTGCCGCCGCCTACGCCCGTCCCGGCGTCCCGGCCCCGCGTCAGGTCGGCCGTCCGATCTCGGCCGCCCAGATGGCCCGTCCGATCGCCCCGGCCCACCCGGCCGCCATGCCGGTCGGCCGCCCGGCCGTCCCCGCGCCCCGCGCGTCGGTCACCTTCCTGACCGTGGCCGAGGTCGCCAGCATGATGCGGGTCTCCAAGATGACCGTGTACCGCCTCGTCCACGCCGGCGAGCTCTCCGCCGTCCGCGTCGGCCGTTCGTTCCGCGTGCCGGAGCGCGCCGTCCAGGACTACCTGCGCGACGCCTACACCGACATCGCCTGAGAGCAGACCCTCCTGCCCCTCGCCGTGGGCGGACCCCGTCCTCCTCGCACCGCGAGGGGCGGGCCGCGGCGGGCCCCCTGCGGGGTGGCCACCCCTGAGGGGGAGGGCTCGGTGCCGGCTCCGTTCCCGCGGCAGCGTCGCCGCGGGGGCGCCGGGTACGCTCGGGCGCCGAGCGACGCCGGGTCGATGCAGGACCGGCCGTCGCACACGAGCTGATCACCTCGCGCGGCGGCCGACGGGACCCTGGTCCCCTCCGGACGTCGCGCCGCGACGACACCAGGAGCACAGGGCATGGGTTCGGTCATCAAGAAGCGCCGCAAGCGGATGGCGAAGAAGAAGCACCGCAAGCTGCTGAAGAAGACCCGCGTCCAGCGACGCAACAAGAAGTGAGCTGACGCTCGTGCCGCCCGCGGTCGTCCTGGTCACCGGTGTGAGCCGGTGGCTCGGGGGTGCGCTGGCGGCCGAGCTCGCTCGCGACCGGTCCATCGCACGGGTCATCGGGGTGGACACCGTCCCCCCGGCGCCGGAGGTCCTCCGGCGCCTCGGCCGCACCGAGTTCGTGCGCGCCGACATCCGCAACCCGCTGATCGGCAAGGTCATCGCGACGGCCTCGGTCGACACGGTCGTGCACATGAACATCAGCTCGGCGCCGGCCGGCTCCGGCGGGCGCGGGCCGATGAAGGAGCTCAACGTCATCGGCACGATGCAGCTCCTGGCCGCCTGCCAGCGCGCACCGTCGGTGCGCCGGTTCGTGCTCAAGTCGACCAGCGCCGTCTACGGCGCCTCCTCGCGCGACCCGGCCGTCTTCACCGAGGCCATGCAGGCCCGGCGGGTCCCCTCGGGCGGGTTCGCCAAGGACAGCCTCGACATCGAGGGGTACGTCCGGTCCTTCGCCCGCCGCCGGCCCGACGTCGGGGTGGCGGCCCTGCGGTTCACCAACTTCATCGGCCCGCGCATCGACTCCCTGCTCACGCACTTCCTGCGGATGCCCGTCGTCCCCACGGCGCTCGGCTACGACGCGCGGGTGCAGCTGCTGCACGAGGACGACGCGCTCGCGGTGCTCGCCAGGGCCACCACCGGTGACTTCCACGGCACGGTCAACGTCGGCGGGGAGGGCACCCTGTTGCTGTCACAGGTCATCCGCCGGCTCGGCCGGCTGCAGGTGCCGCTGCCCTCGCCCACGCTGGGGTCGGTGGGGCGCCTCACCCGGCGGTTCGGGTTCGTCGACTACTCCCCGGAACAGATGCGCTTCCTCAACTTCGGCCGGGTGGTCGACACGACGGTCCTGCGCGAGGAGTTCGGCTACACGCCGCGCTTCACCACTGCCGAGGCCCTGGCCGACTACGCCAGCACGGTGCCCCCCGTCGTCCCCCCGGAACTGGTCGGCAGCGTGACGTCGCGGGCCCAGGCCGTGGTGGACCGGGTGGGCGCGACGGTCGCCTCGGTCGGACAGCGGCTGCGCCCGGCGCCGCCGGCCCCGGGGCTGCGGGCGGTGCGCGATGCCTGAGGCCCGGGTCATCCCGCTGCGGCCCGAGGACGACGAACCCCGTGTGCCGCGGACGTCGCCGAGCTGGGAGGAGCAGCTCGCCGGTGGGCTGGAGTTCCTCCGCCGCCGGCTGACCGGCGACTACGACACCGACGAGTTCGGCTTCGACCCCGACCTCACCGACCACGTGCTGCTGCCGCTGTTGCGCCCGCTGTTCTCCCGCTGGTTCCGGGTGGAGACGCACGGGGTGGAGAACGTCCCCGACACCGGCGGCGCGCTGGTCGTGGCCAACCACTCCGGCACCGTGCCGATCGACGCGCTGATGACGACGGTCGCCCTGCACGACGACCACCCCGCGCAGCGGCGGCTGCGGCTGCTCGGTGCCGACCTCGTGTTCGAGCTGCCCTTCGTCGGCTCCGTCTCCCGGAAGATGGGCACCACGCTGGCCTGCAACGAGGACGCCGAGCGCCTGCTCACCGGCGGCGAGCTGGTCGGCGTGTTCCCGGAGGGCTTCAAGGGCATCGGCAAGCCGTTCCGCGAGCGCTACACCCTGCAGCGGTTCGGCCGGGGCGGCTTCGTCACGGCGGCACTGCGCACCGGGGCGCCGATCATCCCGTGCGCCATCGTGGGCGCCGAGGAGATCTACCCGATGCTCGGCAACGCCAAGACCGTCGCCCGGCTGCTCGGCCTGCCGTACTTCCCGATCACGCCGACCTTCCCGGTGCTCGGCCCGCTCGGGCTGGTGCCGCTGCCGTCGAAGTGGCTGATCGCCTTCGGGGAGCCGATCGAGACCGCGTCGTACGGGCCGGCGGCCGCCGAGGACCCGATGCTGGTGTTCAACCTGACCGACCAGGTGCGCGAGACCATCCAGCAGTCGATCTACCAGCTGCTCCTGCAGCGCAGGTCCGTCTTCGGCTGACGACGGACCCTCGTCCCCCCACGCCTCGCCCGCTCGGCGCGGCCCCGGACGAGGGCCGTTCCAGCACGTCACCACGGCCAGCGGTTGCGGCGGCGGAGGGCCAGTGCCCCGCCGACGATCCCGCCGGACAGCGCTGCGGCCGCGACCGTGGGGACGCCGATCTTGGCGGCCTTGCGTCCGGTGCGGAAGTCGCGGACGTCCCAGCCGCGGGAGCGGGCGACGGCGCGCAGCTCGGTGTCGGGGTTCACCGCCACCGCCGTCCCGACCAGCGTCAGCATCGGCAGGTCGTTGGAGCTGTCGCTGTAGGCGGTGCACCGGGAGAGGTCCAGACCCTCCCGCTCGGCCAGGGCCCGCACCGCCTCGGCCTTCGCCTCACCGTGCATCAGCTCGCCGACCAGCCGGCCGGTGTACTGCCCGTCGACCACCTCCGCGACGGTGCCCAGCGCGCCGGTGAGGCCCAGCCGGTGGGCGATGATGCGGGCCAGCTCCACCGGCGTGGCGGTGACCAGCCAGACGCGCTGGCCGGCGTCGAGGTGCTTCTGGGCCAGCACCCGCGTGCCGGCCCAGATCCGGTCGGCCATCAGCTCGTCGTAGATCTCCTCGCTCACCGCGACGATCTCGTCGACCGGGCGGCCGGCGACGAACGCGAGGGCGTTCTCCCGGATGGTGTGCATGTCGTCGGCGCTCTCGTTGCCGGCGACCCGGAACTTGGCCTGCTGCCACACGAACAGCGCGAGGTCCCGCGCCCGGAAGTACTTGCGGGCGGCCAGCCCGCGGGCGAACCAGAAGAGCGACGCGCCCATCATCATCGTGTTGTCGACGTCGAAGAAGGCCGCCGAGGTCAGGTCGGGGACGACGGCCGGCGCCGGCTCGACCTCGGCGGCCGCGGCCGACGCGGCACCGGCGACGTGCGCCCGGGTCTCCTCGTCGGGCAGCCCGCCCGCCCGCCGCGCGCGGCGGCTCCGGAAGGGCAGTCCCGGCACGACGACCTCCCTGTCGACCCGGCGTGGCCGGCGCACGACCGGTCCGCGGGGCTGGTGGTGGACCCGGTCCCGAACCCTAGTTGGGCCGCCACGGGCCCGCGGTCGCGGGTGCAGCGGACGTGCCGGGCTCAGCAGACGTCAGCAGACGAGGAACGGCAGGCAGATCGGCAGCGGCGTCTCGACCAGCGGTGGCGGAGGGGTCCGGGGCGGCCGCGTCACCGTCGGGGTGGGCACGGCCGGGCCGGGCACGCCACGGGCGCCACCGGGCGCGGGCCCGGCCCGGGTGGACGTGGGGACCTGCGGCGCCTCGGCGGACGGCGGCGTGGCCGGCACCGGGACGCCGGTGCCGCCCGGCGCCCCGGCCGTGGGCCCCGGCTCGGGCGCGGGGGCCGGAGGGGGCGTCGGGGACGCCGCGGAGCCGGGTGCCGGCATCCCCGGGGTGCTGCCGGTGGCGGGGGCCTGCGGTGCCGCGGTCGCGGGCGGCGCGACGTCGGTCCCGGTCGCACAGGGGGCCGGCACCGGGCCGAGGGCGTCGGTGCCGGCGGTGGCCGGCCCGCCCGGGCAGGACAGCGCGACCGCCAGGCCGGCGGCGCGGTCGGTCACCCGGGCCAGCAGGTCCGCGGACTCGCGTGCGGCGTCGTCGGTGCCGGCCGTGAGCTCGGGTGCCAGCACCGTTAGCGCGTGGGTCTGCTCCGCGGCCCAGCCGGCGAGCTCGTGCAGGGGCGCGGCGTCCCCGCCGGCGACCGCCCGGCCCGCCAGCAGGGCGGCCCCCTCGGCCGTCTGCGCGTCCATGGTGTCCAGCAGCGCGACGACGACGTCGGCCGGGCCGGCGCCGTCGAGGGCGTCGACCTCGGCCAGCCGGGTGGTGGCGAACTGCAGCAGCGTGAGCCCGCGGTCGTCGCCGGCCAGGGCCAGCCGGCTCTGCTCGGTGCCGCGCTTGACGCCGTAGAGGACGTCGCCCGGCCCGGCGTCGGTGGCGAGCGCGACCAGGGCCGCGAGGGTGGTCACGGTCAGCGCCGCTCCGGCCAGCCCGGTGGTGAGGCGGGTGCGCCACGGACGTCCGAGGGCGTCGTCGGCCCGGGTCGCCACCAGCCGCCGCAGCCGGGACGGCGCCGGCTGCGGCGGGCGCACGGCTGCCATCGCCACCAGCCGGTCCCGGGTGGCCGCACGGAACGCGGGGTCGGGCGCGTCGTCGAGGTCGGCGGCCAGCGCCTGCAGGCGGACGACGACGGCGTCCTCCCGGTCCCGCACGGCGGCAGGGTGGGAGGCCACGGGCGCGGCGCCGTCGTCCGTGCTCACCTCTGACCTCCCGACGATCGGGTGCACCGCCGGCCGGCGGGCACCCACCCCGGCAACGACATCGGCGGGCGCGCCGTCACGGGGTACCGGCGGGGGACCGGGGTGGCGTTCATCGCAGTCCCTCCGGCAGCAGGCCGGCCAGGCGGCGCACCGCGCGGTGCTGCAGCGCCTTGATCGCGCCGTCCTTCTTCCCCATGACCGCCGCGGTCTCCGCCACCGACAGGCCCTGCAGGAAGCGCAGTGAGATGCACTCCTGCTGCTCGGCGCCCAGCTGTCGCACGCAGGTCAGCAGTTGCTCGTTGGTCAGCCGCTGCACGACGGCGTCCTCCGGGCCGTCGGTGGCGCGGTCGGCGTCGCGCATGTCCGCGGTGGTCAGCTCGAGCCGGAAGCGGCTGCTCTTCAGGTGGTCGCGGAGGAGGTTGCGGGCGATGGTGACCAGCCAGGCGCCGACGTCACGCCCCTGGTAGGTCAGCGAGTCGATCCGCCGCAGCGCCCGCACGAACGTCTCGCTGGTGAGGTCCTCGACCAGCGCACGGTCGCCGACCCGGTGGTACAGGTACCGGAAGACCACCGTCACGTAGTGGTCGTAGAGCTCCCCGAACGCCTCGGCGTCCCCCTGCTGGGCCCGTCGCACCAGCTCCCAGACGTCGACCGCCGGCGGCGGGGCCACCGGGTCGAGGGCGGCGGGCTCCACGGCGGCGTCCGGCTCGTCCCGGACGGCGTCCTCGGTGGGCGGCCCGGCACCGGCGACGCGCCGCGGGTGCGGGGTGGGTCGCCGCGGGGCGGCGGACGGCCACTCGTCCACCTGGCGCGGCTGGGGCATGCGGGCGTTCGTCTCCTCGTCGGCCCGTCGAGCCCTCCGGCTCCCAGGGGGCGCGCCGACCCCGGTGGGGAAGGCGCGCGGTGCTGCGGGGCAGCGCCCATGGTGACAACATCACTGCAGCCCGTCCACGCCACCCCGATCACTCGTCGTGTCGTGGCCCTTCCCGCGGGTGGCCATGGCCGCTCCACCGGAGGAGATGCGCATGACCGACGTCGGTACGTCGCTGTCCTCGCTCGTGCGGACGGCGGCCCGGGAGCGGCCGGGGGCGCCGGCGGTGGTCGCCGGGGCCGAGCGGCTCACCTGGGCGGAGCTCGACGCGCAGGTGGACAGCGCGGCCGCCGGGTACGCGGCCGGGGGACTGTCGCCGGGGGAGCGGGTCGCGGTGCAGCTGCCCAACGGCGCCGACTGGCTGCGGGCCGCCCTCGGCGCCCTGCGTGCCGGGCTGGCCGTCGTCCCGGTGAACACCGCGTACACCGACGCCGAGCTGGAGTACCTGCTCACCGACTCCGGCGCCGCGCTGCTGGTCGCGGCGGAGGAGCGCGCGTCGCCGGCGGGGGTCCCCGTGGTGGCCGGCCCGCCGTCCGCGGAGGCGGCACCACCCACGGTGGACGACGACCCCGCTGCACTGGCCTTCCTGGCCTACACCAGCGGCACCACCGGCCGCCCGCGCGGCGCCATGCTGACGTCGGCCGCGCTGCGGGCCAACCAGCAGCAGTGCCTGGCGGTGCAGCCGGCGCCGGTCCGCCCCGACGACCGGGTCCTGCTGGTCCTGCCGCTGTTCCACGTCTACGGGCTCAACGCCGGGTTCGGGCTGGTCGCGGCGACCGGTGCCTGCACCGTGCTGGTGGAGGCGTTCGACCCGGCGGCGACGCTGGCGCTGATGGCGCGGGAGGAGGTCACGGCCGTGCCGGGCGCCCCGCCGATGTACCAGGCGTGGCTGGCCGCGGCCGACGCCGCGGGCTCCGACGCCGACCTGCGCCGCGCCTTCGCCGCCGTCCGGATGGCCTCCAGCGGGGCCGCGCCGCTGCCCCCGGAGGTCTGGACGGCGATGCGGGAGCGGGCCGCGGTGACCGTCTGGGAGGGGTACGGGCTGACCGAGGCCGGCCCGGTGGTGGCCAGCACCCTGGCCACCGGCCGGGCCAAGCCGGCCTGCATCGGTGGCCCGCTGCCCGGCGTCGAGGTCCGCCTGCGCGACACCGCCCTCCACGAGACCGGCGGCGACGGCGGCGACCTCACCGAGGACGGTCCCGGGGAGATCTGGGTGCGGGGACCCAACCTCTTCTCCGGGTACTGGCCCGACGGCGCGGACGGTCCGGACGCCGGCGGCTGGCTGGCCACCGGTGACCTCGCCTACGCGGACGCGGACGGCGACCTGCACCTGGTCGACCGGCGCAGCGACCTGGTCCTGGTGAGCGGCTTCAACGTCTACCCGGCGGAGGTGGAACGAGTGCTCGACAGCCACCCGGCGGTCGCCGAGAGCGCCGTCATCGGGGTCCCCGACCCGCGGACCGGGGCGGCCGTGCGCGCGGTGGTGGCGCTGCGCCCCGGTCACCAGGTGACGTTCGAGGAGCTCCGCGACCACGCCGCGGCGTCCCTCGCGCGGTACAAGGTGCCCACCTCGGTGCAGGTGCTGGCCGCGCTGCCGCACTCGCTGACCGGCAAGGTGAGCCGGGCGCGGCTGCGGGAGCTCGGGTTGAGCGGACAGCAGCCCGCGGGGGCCGGCGATGACTGAGGCGGTCCGGTTGCAGCTGATCACCCGTCAGGGCTGCCACCTGTGCGAGAACGCGGCCACCACCCTCGAGCAGATCGCCGCGGAGGCCGGCCTGGCCACGGTGGCGGTCGACGTGGACGCCGACCCGGACCTGCAGGCCGAGTACGGCGACCGGGTGCCCGTGGTGCTGCTCGACGGCCGCGAGCACTCCTACTTCACCGTCGACGTGCCGCGGCTGCGCCGGGACCTCGGACTGTCCTGACCGGCCCCCTCGCGGGCCCGCCGTGAGCCTGCGAGTGGCGGGGGGCGAGGGGGCCCTTGGTATGGTCTCCACCACAGCGGGACGCGTACGCGCTGGGTTGCGGCCTCTCCGGCCCCCGGCGACTTTGTTCCTGCGTTCACAAGCGGTTACCGTGGCTGTCGCCGGGCGGCAATCCGCCCGCGTCCCCGATGTCGTTCGACCGCATCCGGTACCCGCCGGACGTACGGGCACGACTGCTGTGGAGTAGGCCCGTGTCGCAACCACGGCCCCGGATCCCGGAGGCCACCGTCGCTCGCCTCGCCGTGTACCTGCGGGTCCTCACCGGGCTCGCGGACGGCGGTCGCAGCAACGTCTCCTCGGGAGAGCTGGCCTCCGCGGCCGGCGTCAACCCGGCGGGGCTGCGCAAGGACCTCTCCCACCTGGGCCCCTGCGGGGTGCGCGGCGTGGGCTACGAGGTGGCCACGCTGCGCGACCGCATCGCCCGGGTGCTCGGCGTGGAGCGTTCCCGCGCCTGTGTGCTCGTCGGGATCGGCAACCTCGGCGCGGCCCTGGCCGACTACGCCGGGTTCGGCAGCCGCGGCTTCCGCTTCGTCGGGCTGTTCGACGCCGACCCGGCCCGGGTGGGCGTGGCGGTCGGCGGGCAGCCGGTCCGCCCCATGGAGGAACTCGACGAGGTGGTGGCCGGCGCGGCCGCCACGATCGGGGTCATCGCGACACCGGCCGAGGTCGCCCAGTCGGTCTGCGACCGGCTGACCGCGGCCGGGGTGAGGAGCATCTTGAACTTCGCACCGGTGGCACTCTCCGCGCCCGCGGGGGTCGACGTCCGTCAGGTCGACCTCTCCGTGGAGCTGCAGGTCCTCGCCTTCCTCGGCCAGCAGCGGGGGGCCGCGCCCGTGGAGGTGCTGGCATGAGTCTGCTGGCGGTGGGCGTCAGCCACCAGAACGCACCCGTCGCGCTGCTCGAGCAGTTCGCGATGGGCGCCGAGGACACGGTCAAGGCGCTGCACGAGCTGGTCGGCAACGACCACGTCAGCGAGGCGATCGTGCTGGCCACCTGCAACCGGGTCGAGGTCTTCGCCGAGGTGGACCGCTTCCACGGTGGCGTCGCCGAGGTCAGCCGGGTCCTCGCCCGCCAGGCCGGCGCGACGGTCGAGGAGCTCTCGCCGTACGTGACGGTGCACTACGAGGAGCAGGCCGTCACCCACCTGTTCACGGTGGCCGCCGGGCTGGACTCGATGGTGGTCGGCGAGACGCAGGTGCTCGGCCAGCTCCGCAACGCCTACGCCCTCGCCCGCGAGCAGGGCACCGTGGGCCGGGCGCTGCACCCGGTGGCCCAGCGGGCGCTGCGGGTCGGCAAGCGGGTGCACTCCGAGACCGGCATCGACCGGGCCGGCGCCTCGCTGGTGTCGGTCTCCCTCGACCGCGCCGAGGAGCGGATCGGCGACCTGGCCGGCCGCCCCGTGCTCGTCGTCGGTGCCGGCTCGATGGGCGCGCTGGCCGCGACCACGCTGGCCCGCCGCGGGGCGACGGTCACCGTCAGCAGCCGCACCCCCGAGCACGCCCAGCGGCTGGCCGCCGCCGTCGAGGGGCGCGCCGCCGACCTGTCCGCGCTTCCCGAGGAGCTCGCCGCCGCCGACGTGCTGGTCACCTGCACCGGCGCACGCGGGCTGGTCGTCGGCACCGACGTCGTCGCCACGGCCATGGCCGGCCGCGTCGGCCGGCCACTGGTCGTCATCGACCTCGCCCTGCCGCGCGACGTCGACCCCGGTGTGGCGGCACTGCCCGGCGTGCACGTCGTCGACCTGGCCCTGCTCCAGGGCGAGCGGACGGCCGGCGGCGGGCACGCCGCCGGCCCGGTCGCGGCCGACGACGTCGCCGCCGCGCACGCCCTGATCGAGGCCGAGACCGCGCTGCTGCGCGCCGAGCGGCAGGCCGCCGCGGTCGCGCCCACGGTGTCGGCGCTGCGCAGCCAGGCCGCCGGGGTCGTGGACGCCGAGCTGCTGCGGCTGTCGGCCCGGCTGCCCGACCTCGACGCCCGGGCCCGCCACGAGGTGGCCCGCACGGTGCGCCGGGTCGTCGACAAGCTGCTGCACGAGCCGACGGTGCGGGTCAAGGAGCTGGCCAGCGCCCCCGGCGGCGTGGACTACGCCGACGCGCTGCGGGCCCTGTTCGGGCTCGGCATCGACGCCGAGGTCGCGCCGGACCGGACCAACCTGGCCGAGGCGGTCACCGTCGACCCCGACGAGCTCGGCGCCGGGGGGAAGTCGTGACCGACCTCGCGCGGTCCCCGCAGAGCACGGGGACGACGGCGACGACCCCGTTGCGGCTGGGCACCCGCGCCAGCCGGCTGGCGACCACCCAGTCCCAGGCCGTCGCCGACGCGATCACCGCGACCAGCGGCGTCCCCGTGGAGCTGGTGCACATCAGCACCGAGGGGGACCGTTCCTCGGCGGCGATCGCGCAGCTCGGCGGCACGGGCGTGTTCGTGGCGGCGATCCGCCAGGCGCTGCTCGAGGGCGCCGTCGACATCGCCGTCCACAGTTTCAAGGACCTCCCGACGACCCCCGACCCCGGGCTGGTCGTGGCCGCCGTCCCGTCGCGGGAGGACCCCCGCGACGCGCTGGTCGCCCGCGACGGGCTCACGCTCGGCGAGCTCCCGCCGGGGTCCAGGGTCGGCACCGGCGCCCCGCGCCGGGTCGCGCAACTGCGCGCCCTCGGCCTCGGCCTGGAGGTCGTGCCGATCCGCGGCAACGTGGACACCCGGATGGCCCGCGTGGCCGGGCGGGCGGGGCAGGACGGCGACCTGGACGCCGTCGTCCTGGCCCGTGCCGGGCTGACCCGCCTGGGCCGGCTCGACGCCGTCACCGAGACCCTCGACCCGCTGCAGGTCCTGCCCGCCCCGGCGCAGGGCGCGCTGGCCGTGGAGTGCCGGGCCGACGACGTCCGTACCCGGGAGCTGCTCGCGGCCCTGGACGACGCCGCCACCCGGGCCTGCGTGGTCGCCGAGCGCACCACCCTGGCCGCGCTCGAGGCCGGCTGCAGCGCGCCGGTCGCCGCCTACGCCGAGCTGGCCGAGGGCGAGGACGGCCCCGAGCTGTTCCTGCGGGCCTCGGTCACCGCGCTCGACGGCAGCGACGGCGTCCGCGGCTCGCTGACCGGGCCGCCGGCCGAGGCCGAGCGGCTCGGGCGCGAGCTCGCCGCGGACCTGATCGACCGGGGCGCCGCCGACCTCATGGCGGCCTCCCGATGAGCGCCACCCCCGCCGGGCAGCCCGCCCCGGCTCCCCAGACCCCCGCACACCAGCCCTCACGGGCCAGGAACAGGAGCACGCGATGACGCGCTTCCGCAAGCAGAACGGGACGGCCGGCAAGGTCGTCTTCGTCGGCGCCGGACCGGGCGACCCCGGGATGCTCACCGCCCGGGCGACCGCGGCGCTGGCCGAGGCCGACACCGTCCTCGTCGACACCGCCGTCCCGGCGGCGCTCACCGACGCCGTCCGCGAACAGCGCCCCGACCTGGAGCCGACCCCCGCGGTCGGCGAGCCGGCCGAGGTCGCCAAGGCGGCCGTGGCCGCGGCCAAGGGCGGCGGCACCGTCGTCCGCCTGGTGGCCGGTGACCCCTTCACCGACGACGCCGTGGTCAAGGAGGTGCTCGCCGTGGGCCGCACCTCCGTGGGCTTCGACGTCGTGCCCGGCGTCGCCCCGGCCACCGCGGTGCCGGCGTTCGCCGGTGTCGCCCTCGGCGGCACCACCCTGACCGCCGACCTCCGCGGCGGCGAGGCCGACCTGGCGGCGCTGGCCGCCGCGGCCAAGAGCCTGGACGCGCCGCTGGTGCTGTCGGGCAACGCCGAGGAGCTGCCCGACGCGGCCGCGCGGCTGGTCGAGGGCGGGCTGTCCGGCTCCACCGCCGTCGTGGTCACCACCGGCGGCTCGGGCACCGGCCAGAAGAGCGTCGTGGCCAAGCTCGCCGCGGTCGCCGAGAAGACCGCCGGCCTGGACGCCGTCACCGGCCCGGTCGTGGCCACCGTCGGCTCCGCGGTCGACAAGCGGGCCAAGCTCTCCTGGTGGGAGAGCCGGCCGCTGTTCGGCTGGCGGGTCCTGGTGCCGCGCACCAAGGACCAGGCCGGCGAGATGAGCGACCGCCTGCGGGCCTACGGCGCGGTCCCGGTCGAGGTGCCGACCATCGCCGTCGAGCCGCCCCGCAGCCCCGCCCAGATGGACCGCGCCATCAAGGGCCTGGTCACCGGCCGCTACGGCTGGATCGTGTTCACCTCGGTGAACGCGGTGAAGGCCGTGCGGGAGAAGTTCGCCGAGCTCGGCCTCGACGCCCGCGCGTTCGCCGGGGTCAAGGTCGCCTGCGTCGGCGAGCAGACCGCCGAGGCCGTCCGCGCCTTCGGCATCGTGCCGGAGCTGCTGCCCACCGGGCCGCAGTCCAGCGAGGGCCTGCTGGCCGACTTCCCGGAGTACGACGACGTCCTCGACCCGATCGACCGAGTGCTGCTGCCCCGGGCCGACATCGCGACCGAGACCCTCGCCGCGGGTCTCAAGGAGCGCGGCTGGGAGATCGACGACGTCACCGCCTACCGGACCGTCCGGGCCGCCCCGCCGCCCGCCGCGGTGCGCGAGGCGATCAAGGGCGGCGGCTTCGACGCGGTGTGCTTCACCTCGTCGAGCACGGTGCGCAACCTGGTCGGCATCGCCGGCAAGCCGCACCCCAAGACCGTCGTCGCGGTGATCGGCCCGCAGACGGCCGCGACCGCGCAGGAGTTCGGCCTGCGGGTCGACGTCCAGCCGGAGACCGCCGCCGTGGCGCCGCTGGTCGACGCGCTCGCCGAGTACGCCGAGTCCCTCCGCGAGGCGGAGGACGGGGACTCGCGGTGACCGGCGGTGCCCACCCCGGGTTCGCGCGCGGGCGTCGGCTGCGGTCGACGCCCGCGCTGCGGCGGCTGACCGCGCAGACGCGGTTGTCCCCGGCGGACTTCGTGCTGCCCGTCTTCGTCAAGCAGGACATTCCCGAGCCGGTGCCGATCAGGTCGATGCCCGGCGTCGTCCAGCACACCCTGGACTCGCTGCGCAAGGCCGCGCACGAGGCGGCCGAGGCCGGCATCTCCGGGCTGATGCTCTTCGGCATCCCCGCGGAGAAGGACCCGGTGGGCTCGCAGGCCGACGCCGCCGACGGGATCGTCAACGTCGCGCTGCAGCAGCTGCGCGCCGACCTCGGTGACGAGCTGGTCCTCATGGCCGACCTCTGCCTGTGCGAGTACACCGACCACGGGCACTGCGGGGTCGTGACCCCGGCCGGCGTGGTCGACAACGACCCGACCCTGGACCGCTACGCGGCGGTGGCCATCGCACAGGCGCAGGCCGGCGCCCACCTGGTCGCTCCCAGCGGGATGATGGACGGGCAGGTGGCCGCCATCCGCGCCGGTCTGGACAGCGCCGCGTTCTCCGAGGTGCCGATCCTCGCCTACGCCGCCAAGTACGCCTCGGGCTTCTACGGGCCCTTCCGCGAGGCGGCCGAGGGCGCGCCGCAGTTCGGCGACCGCTCGACCTACCAGATGGACCCGCCGAACGTCGACGAGGCGCTGCGCGAGGTCGCGCAGGACCTCGCCGAGGGCGCCGACGCCGTCATGGTCAAGCCGGCCCTGCCCTACCTGGACATCGTCGCCCGGGTCGCCGACTCCGTCGACGTCCCGGTCAGCGCCTACCAGGTCAGCGGCGAGTACGCGATGGTCGAGGCGGCCGCGGCCAACGGCTGGGTGGACCGGCAGCGGGCCGTCCTGGAGACGCTCACCGCGATCCGCCGGGCCGGCGCCGGCACCGTCCTGACCTACTGGGCGGTGGAAGCGGCCCGCTGGCTGCGCTGATGGGGCGGGCGGGGGACGACTTCGTCGAGCCCGGGGGCTCCTGGCGGCCGTTCTGGCTGGCCGCCGGGGTCCTCGGGCTCCTCGCCGTCGTGGCCCGGCTCGTGCCCGGGGCCGACGTACCGCCGCTGGTGGCGGTGCCGGCGGCGCTCGCCGTCCTCGGGACCGTGGCGGCCGGGGTGCTCTCGGCCCGCCGCGCCTGGGGCGTCCGGGTGGATGCCCAGGGCGACGAGCCGGCGCTGACCGTCGGCCGCGAACGCGTCCTGCTGGCCGACGTCGACGGCACCCACCTGCGCGCGGTCCGCGCCGGGACCGCGGGGGTGGACGCCGGCGCCCCGGTGCTCGGCGGTGGCTGGTCGCTCCCGCGCGGGCGGGCCGGGCTGCCGCTGCGGCTCACCGACGGGCGCACCGTGCTGGTGCCCACCCGCGACCCGGCCGCGCTCACCTCCGCGCTGCTCGACGGAGTGCGCGGGATCACCGACCGGGCCCCGGGGGGCCACACAGGGACGAAGGGGACACTGGGCTCGTGACCTCGCTGGACTCCACGCCGTACGACTACGAGGCCCCCACGTCGGCCGGCCTGTTCGCCCGCGGGCAGCGGGTCACCCCCGGCGGGGTGAACAGCCCCGTGCGCGCCTTCCGCGCCGTCGGCGGCACCCCGCGGTTCATGGCGCAGGGCTCCGGGGCCTACCTGACCGACGCCGACGGGCGGCGCTACGTCGACCTCGTCGCGTCCTGGGGCCCGCTGCTCCTCGGTCACGCCCACCCGGCGGTCGTGGAGGCCGTCACCGCCGCCGCCCGCCGCGGCCTGTCCTTCGGCGCCCCCACGGAGGGCGAGCTGGCGCTGGCCGAGGAGATCATCTCCCGCGTGGCGCCGGTCGAGCAGGTCCGGCTGGTCAACTCCGGCACCGAGGCGGTGCTCTCGGCGGTCCGGCTGGCCCGCGGCGTCACCGGCCGCCCGCTGGTGGTCAAGTTCGCCGGCTGCTACCACGGCCACGTCGACGCGCTGCTGGCCTCGGCCGGCTCGGGCGTGGCCACCCTCGGCCTGCCGGACACCCCTGGTGTCACCACGGGTGCGGCCGCCGACACCGTCGTCGTCCCCTACAACGACGTGGCCGCGGTCGAGGCGGTGTTCGCCGAGCGCGGCGACCGGATCGCCGCCGTCATCACCGAGGCCGCGGTCGGCAACATGGGCGTGGTCCCGCCGCTGGACGGCTTCAACGCCGAACTGCGCCGGATCACCGCCGCGCACGGCGCGCTGCTGGTCGTCGACGAGGTCATGACCGGTTTCCGGGTCTCCCGGTCGGGCTGGTACGGCCTGGACCCGGTCGACGCCGACCTGTTCACCTTCGGCAAGGTCATGGGCGGCGGGCTGCCGGCCGCGGCGTTCGGCGGTCGCGCCGACCTCATGCAGCACCTCGCTCCCGCCGGGCCGGTCTACCAGGCGGGCACGCTGTCGGGGAACCCGGTGGCCGTCGCCGCCGGCCTGGCCACCCTGCGCCACTGCACCGACGCGGTCTACGCCCGCTGCGACGAGGTGGCCGGGGTCCTGCGCGGGGCGGCCAGCGCCGCACTGTTCTCCGCCGGCGTGCCGCACCGGGTGCAGCAGGCCGGCTCGATGTTCTCGGTGTTCTTCGTGCCCGACGGACGGCAGGTCCGCGACTACGACGACGCCCGCTCGCAGGACGCCGCCCGCTACACCGCCTTCTTCCACGCGATGCTGGCCCGCGGGGTCTACCTGCCGCCGTCGGCCTTCGAGGCGTGGTTCGTCAACGCGGCCCTGGACGACGAGGCCGTCGAGCGGGTGCTCCAGGCGCTGCCGGCGGCCGCCCGCGCCGCCGCCGCGGTCGAGCCCGCCGCGGCGCCGGCCGCCGAGGACCCGGCCGGGGTGAGCACCTGATGGCCGAGACGACCGTCGTCCACGTGCTGCGGCACGGTGAGGTCCACAACCCCGAGAAGATCCTCTACGGCCGGCTGCCCGGGTACCGGCTGTCGGAGACCGGTGAGGCCATGGCGCTGGCCGCCGCCGAGTGGTTGGCCGCGCGCCGGCCGGTCACCCACCTGGTGTCCAGCCCGCTGGAGCGCGCCCGGCAGACCGCCGCGCCGATCGCCTCGGCCCTCGACCTGCCGGTGACCGTCGACGACCGGCTGGTCGAGGCGGGCAACGCCTTCGAGGGGCTGCGGGTCGGCGTCGGGGACGGGGCGCTGCGCCAGCCCCAGCACTGGTGGAAGCTGCGCAACCCGTTCCGGCCCTCGTGGGGCGAGCCGTACGTCGAGATCGCCGCCCGCATGGTCGCCGCGGTGGAGGCCGCGCGCGACGCCGCCCGCGGGTCCGCGGCGGTGTGCGTCAGCCACCAGTTGCCGATCTGGACGCTGCGGCTGCACCTGGAGGGACGCCGCTACGTGCACGACCCCCGCCGCCGGCAGTGCGGGCTGGCCAGCGTCACCTCGCTGACCTACGAGGGGGACCGGTTCGTGGGGCTGACCTACGCCGAGCCCGCCGGTGCCACCGACCCCGACGCGGTGCCCGGGGCATGAGGCTCTCCCTCCGGGGACGCACCCCGCGTCGCCGCGGTACCGAGCGGCTCCTCGGCGTCCTGCTGGGCGCGGCCGTCCTCGCGGGCTGCTCCACCGGCTCCTCCGCCGTCGACGTCAACAACGGCGGCCAGTTCCGCTTCGTCGCCGGCACCCCGGCCGGGGAGGTCATCCCCGAGGACGAGCGGGCCGCCGCCCCCGACTTCTCCGGCACGCTCCTCGGCGGGGGCGAGTTCGCCTCGACCGAGCTGGCCGGGGACATCGCCGTCCTCAACTTCTGGGGCTCGTGGTGCCCGCCCTGCCGGGTGGAGACGCCGCAGTTCCAGGAGGTCTACGCCGACGTCCGTGACCAGGGGATCGCCTTCCTCGGGCTGAACGTCAAGGAGACCAGCGAGCAGTTCGCGCAGGCGTTCGTCGACAGCGAGGGCATCGAGTTCCCGTCGCTGTACGACCCCCGCGGTGAGGTGGCGCTGGCGTTCCGGGACTACCCGGCCAACGCCATCCCCTCCACCATCGTGCTCGACCGCGACGGCCGGGTGGCCGCCGTCTACACCGGTGAGGTCGCCCAGGCCGACCTGCGCGCGGTGCTCGACCTGCTGCTGGCGGAGGAGGGCTGATGGGGGAGACCTTCAGCGGCCTGGTCACCGACGGTCCGCTGCTCGTCGCCGCCGCCGTCGCGGCGCTGGTGGGGCTGGTCAGCTTCGCCTCGCCGTGCGTCCTGCCCCTGGTGCCCGGCTACCTCTCGTACGTCACCGGCCTGGCCGGGGCCGGCTCGCGGACGACGGCGCCCGCTCCCGCCGCGAGCCGCGGCGGGAGCACCGCCACGGCGGTCCGCACGGACGCCGACGAGCGCTCTCCCCGGGGCCGCATGGTGCTCGGCGCGCTGCTGTTCGTGCTCGGCTTCACCGCGGTCTTCGTCGCGTTCGGTGCGGCGTTCGGTGGGCTCGGCCGGCTGCTGCTGCAGCACGCCGACGTGCTCACCCGGGTCTTCGGCGTCGTCACCATCGTCATGGGCCTGGCCTTCCTGGGCTGGCTGCCGGTCCTGCAGCGCACCGCACGCCTGTCGGCCCGCCCGGTCGCCGGGCTGGCCGGGGCGCCGCTGCTCGGCATCGTCTTCGGCCTCGGCTGGACGCCGTGCCTCGGCCCCACCCTGGCCGCGGTCAACTCCCTCGCCTACGTCGAGGCGACCGCCGGCCGCGGTGCCCTCCTCGGCGTCGCCTACTGCCTCGGCCTCGGCGTGCCGTTCGTGCTGGTCGCCCTCGGCGCCCGCTGGGCGCTGGGCGCGACCTCGTTCCTGCGCCGGCACGCGCGCACCGTCACCCGGGTCGGCGGCGCGCTGCTGGTCGTCGTCGGCGTGCTGCTGGTCACCGGCGCGTGGACGGAGATGATGGGCTGGCTGCGTTCCTGGCTGGCCGCCACCGGCTTCGCGGAGACCTCGCTGTGACGACGACCGCCCCGCCGCGGCCGGCCGCCGCGCCGCAGCCGCCCGCCCGGCCGGCCGCGGGCCGGCGTGCGCTGGACCTGTGGCTGCGCTGGTGGCGCCGGCTCACCGCCATGCGGACGGCGATCATCCTGCTGCTCCTGCTGGCCCTGGCCGCGATCCCCGGCTCGCTGCTGCCCCAGCGCTCGCTCAGCCAGAACAACGTCACCCAGTACTTCGCCGACCACCCCGCGCTCGCGCCGTGGCTGGACCGGCTGTACCTGTTCGACGTCTTCAGCTCGCCGTGGTTCGCCGCGGTCTACCTGCTGCTTTTCGTCTCGCTGATCAGCTGCGTGGTCCCGCGGCTGGTCGAGCACGTCCGGGCGCTGCGCGCGGCCCCGCCCCCGGCGCCGCGCCGGCTGCTGCGACTGCCCGACTCCGCGGAGCTCGCCACCCCGCTGGCCGGGCCCGCCGCCCTCGACGTGGTCGAGGAGGAGCTGCGGGTGCAGCGCTTCCGCGTCGTCCGGCGCGAGACCGGGGCGGGCCCCGAGCTGTCCGCGGAGAAGGGCTTCTGGAAGGAGTCCGGGAACATACTGTTCCACCTCTCCCTGGTCGCCCTGCTGCTCGGCCTGGCCGGCGGCAAGCTCTGGGGGTACGAGGGCAGCATCCTGGTCACCGAGGGCCAGGGGTTCTGCAACTCCTTCCAGCAGTACGACACCTACTCGGCCGGTCCGCTGGTGGAGGGCGCCGACCTCACGCCGCTGTGCGTGGACCTCGAGGACTTCCGCGCCGAGTACGAGGAGGACCTCACGGCGTCCTCGTACACCGCCGACATCACCTACGGGGCGCCGGGCGAGGAGGGCCGGCCGGCGACGATCGGCGTCAACGACCCGCTGCGCATGGACGGCGACCGGGTCTACGTGACCGGCCACGGCTACAGCCCGCGGTTCACCGTCACCCTCCCCGGCGGGCAGGTCTTCGAGGGCGTCTCGGCGCCGTTCCTCCCCGCGGACCAGGCGACGATGTCCAGCCAGGGCGCGCTGAAGCTGCCCGACCTGGGTGCCGGCACCGACGACCAGCTCGCCCTCGAGGGGTTCTTCGCCCCGACCGGGGTGCTGCAGGGCGGCATCCTGACCTCGATCGACCCGCGGCCGCTGAGCCCGCAGGTCGCGATCATCGCCTACCGCGGGTACCTGGGCCTGGACTCCGGGCTGCCGCAGTCGGTGTACTCGCTGGACCAGAGCCAGATCGAGCGCGGCCGGCTCACCGAGGCCGGCCGCGCCAACCTCGCCGTCGGCGAGACGCTGACCCTGGACGACGGCACGGCCGTCACCTTCGACGGCTACGCCCAGTTCGCCGCCCTGCAGTTCTCCCACGACCCCGGGCAGGTGTGGGTGCTGGCGGCCGCCATCAGCCTGCTGCTCGGCCTGCTCGCGCTGCTGCTGCTCCGCCGCGAGCGCGTCTTCGCCCGCGCCGGCCCCACCCCCGGTGGCGGCGGTACCGTCCTCACGGTCGGCTCGCTGACCCGGGGCGGCGGCGAGAGCGCCACGCGGTTCGCCGAGCTCACCGACCGGTTGCGGACGGCGCTCGAGCAGCGGTCCCCCCAGCCCCCCGCCCCGTCGTCCGTCGGGGCCCCACCGGAACCGGAGGCTCCCCCGAGTGACCGTTGACCAGTCGCTGGCCGACCTGTCGGACACCCTGTTCTCCATCGCCGTCGCGATCTACTCGGTGGCCGTCGTCGCGTTCTCCGCGCAGCTGGCCTTCGGCCGCCGACCGGCCGCCCGTGAGCTGGTCGGTGCCGGCGTCGGCGCCGGCGGGGGGCCGGTCCCGCGGCCGCAGGGCGCCGCGCCGCGCAGCCCGCGGTGGGCCCAGGTCGGGCTCGCCGTCAGCGCGCTCGGCGCCGTGGCGCACGCCGGTGTGCTGGTCACCCGCGGGCTGGCCACCGACCGGCTGCCCTGGGGCAACATGTACGAGTTCGCCACCGCCGTCGTCCTGGTGGGGGTGGTCGCGTTCCTCGTGCTCGCCGTGCGGATGCCCGGCATCCGCGCCATGGGGGCGTTCGTGCTCGCCCCGGTCGTGCTGAGCCTCGTCGCGATCGGCCTCTTCCTGTACGCGGAGGCCGGACCGCTGGTCGCCGCCCTGCGCTCGAGCTGGCTCGCCGTCCACGTCAGCACCGCGATCATCGGGTTCGGGGTCTTCTTCGTCAGCGGGATCGCCAGCGCCCTGTACCTCCTGCGCGTCCGGCACGACGCCCGCGGGGACGACGGCGGGACGTCGGTGCTCGCCAAGCTCCCCGGCGCGGCCACGCTGGACCGGGTCGCGCACCGCACCGCCGTCTTCGGCTTCCCCATCTGGACCTTCGCGGTCATCGCCGGGGCCATCTGGGCCGAGAGCGCGTGGGGCCGGTTCTGGGGCTGGGACCCCAAGGAGACCTGGGCGTTCATCGCCTGGGTGGTCTACGCCGGCTACCTGCACGCCCGGACCACGGCCGGCTGGCGCGGCCGCCCGGCGGCCTGGGTCAACGTGGTCGGCCTGGTCGTGATGATCTTCAACCTGCTGTACGTGAACATGGTCTCCACCGGCCTGCACAGCTACGCCGGGGTCAGCTGAGCACCGGCGGACACCTCCGTCCGGGGGACACGTCCACCGCTCCGGTGCCCGGCAGCGTGACGAGGCCCACCGCGGCGTGCTTCCATGCGCGCATGACGCTGAACCGGGCGGCCCGCCGTGGGTAGGCACTCGGCCGCCGAGGACGCCGCCGTCGACCCCGTCGTCGCCGCGGCACTGGCGCGGCGACCGGCGGGGCTGCCGGCCGGCCGGCACGGCGACCTGCGCGCCGACTCCCCCGAGAGCGGCCTGGGCTGGCCGGGCGACTCGACGACGCACGAGGGGCTGGGCTGGCCCGGCGGCATGTCCGCCGAACCGCGAGGGGCGGTCGCGGTCGACGGGCCCGGGCGCAGGGCACGCCCGCGGGGCTGGCGGCGCTTCTTCCGCGCCGCCTGAGGGAGGACCCCGTCCTCCGCATCCCCCGTGCGCCCGCGGCGGTGCCCTGGAGGAGGGCGACGCCGGGGAGAGCCGGAATCGGCTCGAGGAGCTAGGCCGGGGAGCCGTCGTCGCGCCGCGTGCGGCGCTCGAGCTCCCGCAGGAACTCGGGGTCGTCGTCGGGCGCCAGCGGCGGGCCGCTGCGCGTCGGCCGCGGCCGTGGCCGCACCTGGGGCCGCACGCCGCGTCCGCCGGGCCCGCCCGCAGCGGACGCGCGCATGACGAGCACCACCACGGCGACCACCAGAACCAGCACCACCAGGAACGCCATGGCGATCTCCCCCTCCACCGAGTCGAGCCCGACTGCACCCCACAGTACGTCCGCGGCGATACTCGACCGCGGCACCGGAGCGCCGTACGAGGGGAGAGCGCCATCGACGCCGTCGACCGGCAGCTGGTCGAGCTGCTCGGCGCCAACGGGCGGGCCAGCTACGCCGAGCTCGCCCGCCAGGTGGGGCTGTCCGCACCCGCCGTCCACGAGCGCGTCGGCAAGCTGGAGGCGGCCGGGGTGATCCTCGGCTACCGGGCGGTCGTCGACCCGGCGGCGGTGGGCCTCGACGTCACCGCGCTGATCAGCGTGATCGAGAGCGACGCGGTCGACGACACCGGCATCGAGGAGGCGCTGCGGGCCATGCCGGAGGTGGAGGACTGCTGGCGGGTCGCCGGGGCGGAGGGCTACGTGCTCAAGGTCCGCGTGACCGACATCCCGGCACTGGAGGCCACCATCAGCGCGTTGAACAGGATCCGGGGCGTCGCACGCACCCGGACGACCGTCGTCCTGAGTACCAAGTGGGAGGGCCGCCATGGCCGAGAACGCTGAGCCGACGGTGCCCGGGGCGCCGACGGGAGGTCCGGCGGCGCCGCCGAGGATCGCGCCCTGGCTCGTCATCTACACCGTCGGCCGGTTCGCCATCGCCGCCGCGCTGGTCCTGCTGTTGTGGTGGCTGGGCCTGGAGGGCTTCCCCGGGCTGCTGTTCGGCCTGCTGCTGTCGATGCCGGTCTCGTACCTGCTGCTGCGCCCGTCCCGGGAGCGGCTGACCGAGGGGCTGGCCGCCCGCAGCGTGGCCCGGCAGCAGGCCAAGCGGGACATCGGCGCCCGCCTCGCCGGCGACGAGACCTGACGGCCGCGGTGCTGCCCCGGCCGCTCAGCCGCTGAGGGCGAGCCCCGCGCCGAGCAGGACGCCGGTGACCAGCGTGAGCCGGCCGGTGCCCCCGAGCGCTCCGATGAGCGCCGGCCCCCGCCCGCCGGTGAGCACGGTGCGCACCGGCGGCACCGCCAGCGGGACGGCGAGCAGGCCGAGCAGCGCCTCCGGCCGGACGACGCCGATCGCCGCCACGACGGCGAAGGCCACGACCGGCAGCGCCGCGAACGCGGTGCGGGTGCCGCGCTCGCCCATCAGCACCGCGAGCGTGCGCTTGCCGACGGCGGCGTCGCCCTCGATGTCGCGCAGGTTGTTGACGACGAGCAGCGCGACGATCAGCAGGCCGACCGGCACCGATGCCGCGACGGCCAGCGCCTCCACCGAGCGGGTCTGCGCGAACGTCGTCCCGACGACGGCGACCGGGCCGAAGAAGACGAAGACGAAGACCTCGCCCAGGGCGCGGTAGCCGTAGGGGACCGGGCCACCGGTGTAGGTCCAGGCGGCGACGATGCACACCGCGCCCACCGCGACCAGCCACCAGCTCGACAGCGCCGCCAGCGCCACGCCGGCCACCCCGGCGACGGCGAAGGACAGCACCGCGGCGAGGAGCACCTGCCGCGGGGTGGCCGCGCCGGAGCCGACCAGCCGCATCGGCCCCACGCGCACGGTGTCGGTGCCGCGGGTGCCGTCGGAGTAGTCGTTGGCGTAGTTGACCGCCACCTGCAGCGCCAGCGCCACCACCAGCGCCAGCAGCGCCGGGGCGGGCCGGAAGCCGTCGAGCGCCGCGGCCGCGCCGGTGCCCACGAACACCGGCGCGACGGCGGCGGGCAGGGTGCGGGGCCGGGCGCCGGCCAGCCACTGGGCGGGGGTGGCCATCAGCGTGCGCTCCCGGGGTCGATCGAGGCGGCCAGACCACGGCGGTCGGGCTTGCCGGTGTGCAGGGTCGGCACGGCGCCGATGCGGTGCAGCTCCCGCGGTGCGGCGGGACCGCCGAGCCGCTCGGCCACCCACGGCCGCAGCACGGCGAGGTCCGGCTCGGCTCCGGACGCCGGGACGACGGCGGCGACCACGCGCTGCCCCCACTCCTCGTCGGGGCGGCCGAAGACCACCGCGTCGGCGACGGAGGGGTGCTCGCGCAGGGCGGCCTCGACCGCGGCCGGGGCGACGTTCACCCCGCCGGAGACGACGACGTCGTCCAGCCGGCCGTGCACGGTGAGCCGGCCGGCCGCGTCCAGCGTGCCGGCGTCCCGGGTGCGGAACCAGCCGTCGGCGAACGCGGCCGCCGTGCCCTCGGGGTCCAGCCGGTAGCCGAGCGCGAGAACCGGCCCGGCCAGCTCGATGCCGCCGTCCACCACGCGCACCCGCACGCCGTCCAGCGGCCGCCCGTCGTACACGCAGCCGCCGGCGGTCTCGGTCATGCCGTAGGTGGTCACCACGGCGACGCCCTCGTCCCGGGCCCGGGCCAGCAGGGCGGGGTCGGTGGCCGCGCCGCCGACGAGGACCGCGGCGAAGGCGCGCAGCGCACCGGGCTCGGCGTCGAGGTACCGGCGCAGCTGGGTGGGCACCATCGCGGTGTAGCGGCGTTGTTCCGGCATCCGGGCCACCGCGGCGGCCAGCGGCTCGCCGGGCGCGAGCACGGTCGGCTCCGGGCCGGCCAGCACCGAGCGGCAGAGCACCTGCAGGCCGGCGACCGCCGACACCGGCAGGGCCAGCAGCCAGGCGCCCGGACCGCCGAGGCGGCGCAGTGTCGCCGTGCCCGAGGCGCGCACCGCCGCGGCCGGCAGCAGCACACCGCGGCCGCCGCCGGTCGACCCCGAGGTGACGACGACGAGGTCCGCGCCGTCCTCCAGCGGTTCCTGCGGGCGCAGCAGCCGCCCGGCCGCCTCGACCGCCGCGGGCGGCCCGGCCGGCAGCACGGCCAGCGGAGCCGTGCCGTCCAGGGCGGCGCGCAGGGGGGCGAGGAGTGCCAGGGGGTCGGCCGGCGCGGGCACGAGGGTCAGGTGCCGGGCCACGGGTCCTGAGGCTACTGCGGCCCTCCGCGGGGACCCGCCGCGAGCGGGCGAGGCACCGGGCGGCCCCGTCGGGGGCAGTGCCCCGAGCCTGCGGGGACCGGGAGGACGGGGTCCTCCTAGGCTGGTCGGGTGATCGACCTCCGCTCGTCGCAGCTCGGCGAGGTGCGGGTCTGGTCGGTCCCGATGCGCACCCGCTTCCGCGGCATCGACGTCCGCGACGGCGTGCTGGTGCGCGGCCCGGCCGGCTGGGGCGAGTTCTCCCCGTTCTGGGACTACGACGTCACCGAGAGCCGGCGCTGGTGGGCTGCCGCCGTGGAGGCCGCGGTCGACGGCTGGCCGGCGCCACGGCGGGACGCCGTCCCGGTCAACGTGACCGTGCCCGCGGTCGGCGCCGAGCGGGCACACGCGATCGTCACCGCGTCGGGCTGCCGGACCGCGAAGGTGAAGGTGGCCGAGCCCGGGCAGACGCCGGCCGACGACCTGGCGCGGGTGGAGGCGGTACGCGATGCCCTGGGCCCGGCGGGGGCGGTCCGCGTCGACGCCAACGCCGCGTGGGACGTCGACACCGCCGTGGCCCGCATCCGCGAACTGGACCGTGTCGGCCTGGAGTACGTCGAGCAGCCCTGCGCCACGCTGGAGGAGCTGGCCGCGCTGCGCCGGCGCATCGACGTGCGGGTCGCCGCCGACGAGGTCGTGCGCCGTTCCGCCGACCCGCGTCGGGTGGACCTCCGCGAGGTCTGCGACGTCGTCGTCCTCAAGGTGCAGCCGCTCGGCGGCGTCCGGGCCGCGCTGGAGGTCGCCGAGGCGCACGGGCTCCCCTGCGTCGTCTCCTCGGCCCTGGAGTCGTCGGTCGGCATCGCCGCCGGGGTGGCGTTGGCCGCCACCCTGCCCGAGCTGCCCTTCGCCTGCGGGCTGGCCACCGTCGCGCTGTTCACCGGCGACGTGACCAGCACGCCGCTGCTCCCGGTCGACGGCGTCCTGCCCGTGGTGCGCCCGGAACCGGACCGGCTCGCCGACGCGGTGGCCGACCCGCTCACCCAGGCGCGGTGGGGCGCCCGGCTGGCCGCGGTGGTCGCCGCGTGAACCCGTCCACCGCCTGTGCCCGGGTGCTCGTCGACGAACTCGTCCGCGGCGGGGTCACCGACGCGGTGCTCGCCCCGGGCTCCCGGTCCGCGCCGCTCGCGCTGGCGCTGTTCGACGCCGAGCGGGCCGGCCGCCTGACCCTGCACGTGCGCATCGACGAGCGGACGGCCGCCTTCCTCGCCCTGGGCCTGGCCAGGGCGTCGGGCCGGCCGGTGCCGGTGCTCACCACGTCAGGGACGGCGACGGCCCACCTGCACGCCGCGGTCCTCGAGGCCGACGCCGCCGGGATCCCGCTGCTCGCCCTGACCGCCGACCGGCCGCCCGAGCTGCGGGACACCGGCGCCAACCAGACGATCGTCCAGCCCGGCCTGTACGGCGGGGCGGTGCGGACCGCGGTCGACGTCGGCGTCCCCGAGGCGGGGCGGGAGGCGGCCCAGAACCGGTACTGGCGTTCGCTGGTGGCCAAGGCCCTGCTGGTGGCCCGCGGCGTGCTCTCCGGGGATCCGGGCCCGGTGCACCTCAACCTGCCGTTCCGCGAGCCGCTGCTGCCCGACGACCCGGCCTCCGGCGAGCTGACCGGACCCTGGGCCGGCCGCCCGGACGGCGCGCCCTGGACGACCGGGACGGCACCGTCCCCGACCCCGGCCGGGGAGACCGGGCCCGCGCGCACGCTCGTCGTGGTGGGCGACGCGCCACCGGCGCTGGGCCGGGCCGCCGCCGCCCTGGCGACCGCCCAGGGGTGGCCGGTGGTCGCCGAGCCCTCCGGCGGCGCGTGGGGGGCGTCGCTGCGCGGCGGGCCGCTGCTGCTGGGCGCGCCCGGCTGGCTGGCCGCGCACCGACCGGAGCGGGTGCTCGTCGTCGGCCGGCCCACGCTGTCGCGGCCGGTGGCGGCGCTGCTGGCCGACCCCGCCGTCCGGGTCGAGACGGTCGCCGCCGCCCCGCGCTGGGCCGACGCCGGCCGGTCGACCGCCGCCGTGGGCGTGCTGCCGGCCGGCGGCGCCCCGGGCGACGGCGCGTGGCGGAGGGCGTGGGGCAGCGCCGCCGCGCAGGTGGGGACGGCGGTCGACCGGCTGCTGGACGCCGCCGAGGGGCTGACCGCCGCCCGGCTGGCCCGTGACCTCGTCGCCGGCGTGCCCGACGGCGCGCTGCTGGTGCTGGGCTCCTCCACCCCGGTGCGCGACGTCGACCGGCTCGCCGTCCCCCGGGCCGGGCTGACGGTGCTGGCCAACCGCGGGGTCGCCGGCATCGACGGCACGGTCTCCACGGCCGTCGGCGCGGCGCTGGTGCACCAGCGGGCCGGTGGGGGGCCCGCCGTCGCGCTCCTCGGCGACCTCACGTTCCTGCACGACCTGCAGGGCCTGCTCGGCGGCGACGGGGAACCGCGGCCGGACCTCACCCTGGTCGTGCCCGACAACGACGGCGGCGGCATCTTCGCCCAGCTGGAGCCGGGGCAGCCGCGGTACGAGGCCGGCTACCGGCGGGTGTTCGGGACCCCGCACGGGCGCGACCTGGTCGCCGTGGCCGAGGCGCTGGGCTGGGCCGCCGTCCGGGTGGACCGCCCCGCCGACCTCGCCGCCGCCGTGGCTGCCGGTGGGCCGCGGGTGGTCGTCGTCCGCACCGCGCAGCGGGCCGAGGCCGAACTCGCCCGGCAGCTGCGCACCGCCGCGACCGGGGCGCTGGGCGGCCACTGACGGCGGTGGGCCCGGCACGGTCGACGGGGACCGCGCCGGGCGTGCCGAGGGCGGGGCGGCCGTCCGGGGCGCTGGACCGGAGCGGGCGCGGAACCCCGGAGACGAATCCGTTCCGGATCCTGGTTGGTCGGGCGGTCGTCCGGGAACGGGGGTTGCACGGCGTGCGGGACGGCCGGCAGCCCCGCACGCCCAGGCCCGGCAGTCGAGAACCCGGCTGCCGGGCCGCCCGTGTGGCCGCGGGGAGGCCGACGGAGCAGGCTGACACCGTCCTCGCACCGTGCAGAAGGAGCCTGCGATGGTGAGCCCCGAGCCCGAGACCGGCCGTGAGTTCTGGCGCGACATCAAGCCGATCGAGAACGTCTTCCGCAAGGACGCCGCCCCCGAGATCTTCCTGCCCGACACCCTCGACGACGACGAGCGGTACTTCATCCCGCTGTCGGACACCGTCGGCTCACGGCCGCTGTGGATCTCGCTGACCCAGAACCGGTGGGCCGACGTCCTGTGGGCCAGGCAGGCCGGGCTGGTGAACCGGCACTACCACCCGCACCAGGTCTTCGGGTACACGCTCTCGGGGAGGTGGAGCTACCTGGAGCACGACTGGGTCGCCACCAAGGGCACCTTCGTCTACGAGACGCCGGGGGAGGCCCACACGCTGGTCGCCCACGAGTCCGACGAGCCGATGCGGGTCCACTTCAACGTGACCGGCCCGCTCATCTGGCTCGACGAGGACGGCCAGCCCAACGGCACCTTCGACGCCTACGACTACCTCGAGCTGGCCCGCGAGCACTACGAGCGCGTCGGCCTGGGCGCCGAGGCCGTGGAGCGGCTGCTGCGCTAGCCCTCCAGCGCCGCCTGGAACGCCGCGAACTTGGCCTGGGTCTCGGCGAGCTCGGTGGCCGGGTCCGAGCCGGCGACGATCCCGCAGCCGGCGTACAGCCGTGCCGTCGCCGGGTCGTCGTCGCAGAGCTGGGCGCACCGCAGCGCCAGGCCGAACTCGCCGTCGCCGCGGGCGTCGAGCCAGCCCACCGGGCCGGCGTAGCGCCCGCGGTCCATCCCCTCGAGCTCGCCGATCAGGCCCGCGGCCGCCGGGGTGGGGGTCCCGCAGACCGCGGCGGTGGGGTGCACCGCGCCGACCAGCTCCAGCAGCCCGGCCCGCCCGCGTGCCCCACGGGGTGCCTGGGTGCCGATGACGTCGGTGGCCAGGTGCCGGACGTTGGCCAGGGTCAGCAGCTCCGGCTCCTCCGGCGCGGTCAGCGTGGCGCAGTAGGGCTCGAGCGCCCGGACCAGCGAGTCGACGGCGAGGGCGTGCTCGGTGCGGTCCTTGGCCGAGCCGAGCAGCGCCGCGGCCAGGCGGTCGTCGTCCGCGCCGGCGCCGCGCGGGGCGGTGCCGGCCAGGACGCGGGAGGACAGCGTGCGGCCGGTGCGGCGCAGCAGCAGCTCCGGCGTCGCCCCGAGCAGACCGTCGACGGCGAAGGTCCAGCAGTCGGGGAACCGCGCCGCCAGCCGGGCCAGCAGGGAGCGGGGGTCGAGCGGGGCGTCGGCGGTGACCAGCAGGTCGCGGGCGAGGACGACCTTCTCGAGGTCGCCGCCGGCGATGCGGGCGACGGCCGCCTCGACCGTCGCGCACCACGACGCCGGGTCCAGCGCACCGTCGGCGTAGCGGAGCCGGCCCAGCGGCGCGGGTACGGCCGCCGGCGCCGACGCCAGCACGTCGGCGGGGTCCGCCCCACCGGCGGTGGTCACCCACGCGACGCCGTCCCGCCGGCCGACGACGACCTCGGGCACGACGAACACCGACGTCCCGGCGGCGGGGTCGAAGGCGATGCTGGCGAAGGCCACGGGCCCCGAGCCCGGGACGTCGATCGGGTCGTCGACGTCGAGACCGGCGCCGAGCTCGGCCCACCAGGCGGCGGCCTCGGCGAGGGCGGTGGGGCCGGAGACCTCCAGCCGCGCGGCCTCGCCCCAGCCGACCAGCCCCTCGCCGCGGCGCACCCAGGACAGCGCGGCGGTGGGGGGGAGGAGGTCCAGCAGGGCCGGGACGTCGGCCAGCGGCGTCGTCGTGACGAGAGGGGTGGCGGCGTCCCGGGAGGTCACGGCAGCCGCTGTCACGGACCCAGCGTATGTGGCGCGCTGGCCTTGCCGTCGGAGACGGCCTTGTAACGTCAGCCGCCGTGGGGGACCGGCGAGAGGACGCACACACCGCCGGGCTGCGGGCCGGCCTGGACAAGCGGCCGGCCGAGGTCGCGGCGATGTTCGACCGGGTCGCGCGGCGCTACGACGTCACCAACACGGTCCTCTCCGGCGGGCTGGACGCCTCCTGGCGGCGGGCGACCCGCGAGGCCCTCGGCGCCCGCCCCGGCCACACGGTGCTGGACGTCGCCGCGGGGACGGCGGTCTCCACCGTCGAGCTGGCCGCCGGCGGGGTGACCGCGATCGCCTGCGACTTCTCGCAGGGCATGCTGCGGGCCGGGGCGTCCCGCCCGGTGCCCAAGGTCGCCGGCGACGCGATGGCCCTGCCGCTGGCCGACGAGAGCGTCGACGGCGTGGTGATCTCCTTCGGTCTGCGCAACGTGGCCGATCCCGACGCGGCGCTGCGCGAGTTCTCCCGGGTGACCCGACCGGGCGGCACCCTGGTGGTCTGCGAGTTCTCCAGCCCCACCTGGGCGCCGTTGCGCACCGTCTACACCGAGTACCTGATGCGCGCGCTGCCGCGGATCGCCCGCACGGTGAGCAGCAACCCCGACGCCTACGTCTACCTCGCGGAGTCCATCCGGGCCTGGCCCGACCAGCCGGCGCTGGCCGCGCGGCTGCAGGCCGCCGGGTGGGCCGACGTCGCCTGGCGCGACCTCACCGGGGGCATCGTCGCGCTGCACCGCGGTCACAAGCCCCGCACCTGAGCTCCGCGCCGACCAGACCGCCGGTCCCGGGCCCCGGGTCGCCCGCCCCGCGAGGCCGCCGACCTCGTCCACCCGGGTTCCCCCCGCACCGGCGGTGCCGCGCTCGTGGTGGGGGTCGTGGCGGAACCGTGACGTACGTCTCCCGGAAGGGCTACTTGTCAGCAAGGTCACACCGAGGCTTACAGTGGGACCGACGGACTTTGTGAAGCAATTCACAAAGTCGGGCGCTCCAGGAGAGGGGTCGAGGTGGACGACGGCGACCGGCGGGCCGACGTGGTCGTGGTCGGCGCCGGTCCGGCGGGGTCCGCGGCGGCGTGGCACCTGGCCCGCGCCGGCCGCGACGTCGTCGTCCTCGAGAAGTCCCGCTTCCCCCGGGAGAAGGTCTGCGGCGACGGGCTCACCCCGCGTGGGGTGAGGGCGCTGGCCGACATGGGCGTGGACACCGCCGGCTGGGTCCGGCACAAGGGGTTGCGCGTCACCGGCGGCGGTCAGGTGGTCGAGGTCGACTGGCCGGCGCTGGACCGCTGGCCCGCCCACAGCCTGGTGCGTGACCGGCGTGACCTCGACGCCCGGCTGGCCGCGCACGCGGAGGCCGCCGGTGCGCGGGTGGTCCAGGGGGTCACCGTCACCGCGCCGCTGCTCGACGACGCCGGCCGCGTCGCGGGTGTGCACGCCGAGCAGGGCCCGGGCCGGGAGCCGGTGACCTGGCGGGCACCGCTGGTCGTCTCCGCCGAGGGGCTCTCCGGGCGGCTGGGCAAGGCCCTGGGGCTCGTCCGTCGCGAGGACCGGCCGCTGGGTGTCGCGGTCCGCCGGTACGTCCGCTCGCCGCGCAGCGACGACGACTACCTCGACATCTCCTTCGACCTGTCCCCCTCCGGGCCGAGCGCCGACTCGATGCCCGGCTACGGCTGGGTGTTCGGCATGGGTGACGGCACGAGCAACGTGGGCTTCGGGCTGCTGGACCGCCGTCGCGGCACGGGGGCCGAGCCGCGGGCGGTGCTGCGCCGGTGGCTGGCCACCCTGCCGCCGGAGTGGGGGCTCGGGGAGGAGTGCGCGGTCACCCCGCTGCGCGGCGCCGGGCTGCCCATGGCGCTGCACCGGCGGCCGGCCTACACGCGCGGCCTGCTGCTGGCCGGCGACGCCGCCGGCACCGTCAACCCGTTCAACGGCGAGGGCATCAGCTATGCGCTGGAGACCGGTGCGATGGCGGCCGAGGCCGCCGTCGACGGGCTCGCCCGCCCGGAGGGGCCGGCCCGCGAGGACGCGCTGCGCCGGTACCCCGCCCGGCTGCGGGAGGAGTACGGCCGCCACCACCGGCTCGGCATGGCGTTCCTCGCGCTGCTCGACCGGCCGGGGCTGGTGCGCTTCGCCACCGCCCACGGCCTCAAGCGGCCGGCGATGGTCGACGCCGCGCTGCGGCTGATGGGCAACCTCTCCGACGGCCGGGACGGCGACCGCTTCGACCGCGTCGTCGCCGTCCTCACCCGACTGGCCCCGGCGGTCTGATCGATGACCATCCGCACACCGCGTCGCCGCGTCGACACGCCCTGTCCACGATCACCTCATGCCGGAAGCGTGATCTCCATCACCGTAGGGTGCCACTGATGCTCTCGACCTACGTCCCGATCGTCGGGCTGTTCGCGCTGGCCGCGGCGTTCGCGCTGTTCTCGGTCACGGTCGCCCCCTTCGTCGGGCCGCGCCGTTACAGCCGAGCCAAGCTCACCGCGTACGAGTGCGGCATCGAGCCGGTCGACCAGCCCCTGACCGGCGGCCGGTTCCCGGTCAAGTACTACCTCGTCGCGATGCTGTTCATCGTCTTCGACATCGAGATCGTCTTCCTCTACCCGTGGGCCGTGGCCAACGACGCGCTCGGCGTCTTCGGGCTGATCGAGATGGTCGTGTTCATCGGCACCGTCTTCATCGCGTACGCCTACGTCTGGCGTCGCGGTGGGCTCGACTGGGACTGACAGGAGCGCACCCATGGGACTCGAGGAGAAACTGCCCAGCGGCGTCCTGCTGACCACGGTCGAGAAGCTGGTCAACTGGACCCGCAAGTCCTCGCTGTGGCCGGCGACGTTCGGGCTGGCCTGCTGCGCGATCGAGATGATGGCCACCGGCGCCGGTCGCTACGACCTGGCCCGCTTCGGCATGGAGGTCTTCCGCGCCTCGCCGCGGCAGGCCGACCTGATGATCGTGGCCGGCCGGGTGAGCCAGAAGATGGCGCCGGTCCTCCGCCAGATCTACGACCAGATGCCCGAGCCGCGCTGGGTGCTGGCCATGGGCGTGTGCGCCAGTTCCGGCGGGATGTTCAACAACTACGCGATCGTCCAGGGCGTCGACCACATCGTGCCGGTGGACATGTACCTGCCCGGGTGCCCGCCGCGGCCGGAGATGCTCACCGACGCGATCCTCAAGCTGCACCACAAGATCATGAACGAGCCGCTCGGCCCGAAGCGGGCCCGCGAGCTGGAGCGCGCGCGGGCGGAGGGCCGGGCGGAGGACCTGCTCGTGGAGATGCCCTCCTCGGTGCGGGTGGACAAGGCGGCGCGGGAGGCCTACGAGCGGGCCGCCGCGGAGCGGCGCACCGGCCAGTTCGCGATCGAGCAGCGCGGCGGGAACGCCGTCCTGCTGCCCGAGCCGTACGTCCGGAGCAGCCGATGAGCAACGACGGCGGCGTGCCGGCCCGCCCGGGCAGCGGTGAGGCCGGCCGCGAGGAGAGCACGGCCCCGAGCGGCGGCTTCCGGAAGGGCGCGTTCGGCGTCTCCGGCAGCGGCGACACCTCCGGCTTCGGCGGGCTGGTGCGCGTCGAGCCCGGCGGCGCGGTCGCGCTGCACTCCACCGACCGGCCCTACGGCGGCTACTTCGACGAGGTCACCGACGCCCTGATCGAGGCGGTCGGCCCAGCCACGTACGACGCCGCGGTGCAGCGGGTGCTGGTCGACCGCGGGGAGATCACCTACTTCGTCGCCCGCGAGCACCTGCTGACCCTCGTGCAGGCCCTGCGGGACGACGAGGCCCTGCGCTTCGAGCTGTGCAGCAGCGTCTCCGGCGTCGACTACCTCGACAGCGGCGGCCCGGCGACGACGCCCGGCCGGCCGCGGCTGCACGTCGTCTACCACCTGACCTCGATGACCTACCGGCGGCGCATCCGGCTGGAGGTCGCGGTGACCGCCGAGGACCCGCACGTCCCCTCGGTCGCGCGGATCTACCCCACCGCGGACTGGCACGAGCGGGAGACCTGGGACATGTTCGGCGTCGTCTTCGACGGCCACCCCGCGCTGACCCGGATCCTCATGCCCGACGACTGGGACGGCCACCCGCAGCGCAAGGACTACCCGCTCGGCGGGGTCCCGGTGGAGTACCACGACGCGACGATCCCCCCGCCCGACACGCGGAGGGCCTACCGATGAGCAGGGGCCTGCAGTCCGGCGGTGCCGGCGTCGCCACGAACACCCGGAGGGCCTGTCGATGAGCACCACGTACGACCCCTACGCCGGCTCCCGGGAGACCACCGAGGGCCGCGTCTACACCGTCACCGGCGGCGACTGGGACCAGACCCTCGGCACCGAGGCGTACGGCGAGGAGCGGCTCGTCGTCAACATGGGCCCACAGCACCCGTCGACCCACGGCGTCCTCCGCCTGGTGCTCGACCTCGAGGGGGAGACGGTCACCAAGGCGCGGGTGGTCATCGGCTACCTGCACACGGGCATCGAGAAGAACACCGAGTACCGCAACTGGGTCCAGGGGACGACCTTCGTGACACGGATGGACTACCTGTCCCCGCTGTTCAACGAGGCCGGCTACTCGATGGCGGTCGAGAAGCTGCTGGGCATCGAGGTGCCGCAGCGGGCGCAGACGGTCCGCGTGCTGGTCATGGAGCTCAACCGGATCGCCTCGCACCTGGTCGCACTGGCCACCTTCGGCATGGAGATGGGCGCGCTCACCGGCATGACCAACGGCTTCCGGGAGCGGGAGCTGGTCCTGGACCTGCTCGAGGAGATCACCGGACTGCGGATGAACCACGCCTACATCCGCCCCGGCGGCCTGGCGCAGGACCTCCCGGACGGCGCGGTCGAGCACATCCGCGAGTTCCTGGAGGTCATGCCGGCCCGCGTGGCCGACTTCCACAAGTTGCTCACCGGCCAGCCCATCTGGCAGGCCCGGCTCAAGGACGCCGGCTACCTCGACGTCACCGGCTGCGTGGCGCTCGGCGTCACCGGCCCGGTGCTGCGCGCCGCCGGCCTGCCGTGGGACCTCCGCAAGGTCGAGCCGTACCTGGGCTACGAGACCTACGACTTCGAGGTGCCGACCGCCGACACGTGCGACGCCTGGGGCCGCTACCTGGTCCGGATGGCGGAGATCAACGAGTCGCTGAAGCTCGTCGAGCAGGCGCTCGACCGGCTCGAGCCGGGGCCGGTCATGGTGCAGGACAAGAAGATCGCCTGGCCCGCGCAGCTCGCCCTCGGTCCCGACGGCATGGGCAACTCCCTCGACCACGTCAAGCACATCATGGGCCAGTCGATGGAGGCCCTGATCCACCACTTCAAGCTGGTCACCGAGGGCTTCCGGGTGCCGGCCGGGCAGGTCTACGTGCCGATCGAGTCCCCGCGCGGCGAGCTCGGCTACCACGTGGTCAGCGACGGCGGCACCCGGCCGTGGCGGGTCCACGTGCGCGACCCCAGCTTCGTGAACCTGCAGGCGACGGCGGCGATGAGCGAGGGCGGCATGATCGCCGACGTCATCGCGGCCATCGCCTCCCTGGACCCGGTCATGGGGGGTGTGGATCGATGAGCGCCCTGCCCGGTTCGGCCGAGGGGACGGCGGTCACGGGGCTGGACTCCAGTCCCGTCGAGCCCGTGCCCGCCGACCTGCCGCCACTGACCGAGCAGACCCGGCTCGAGGCGCGGGAGATCATCGCCCGCTATCCGAAGCCGCGGTCGGCGCTGCTGCCGATGCTGCACCTGGTGCAGAGCTACCAGGGCTACGTGTCGCCCGAGGGCGTGGCGCTGTGCGCGGAGGAGCTCGGTCTCACCAAGGCCGAGGTCGGCGCCGTCGCGACCTTCTACACGATGTACAAGCGCCGTCCCACCGGCCGGCACCTGGTCAGCGTCTGCACCAACACCCTGTGCAGCGTGCTGGGCGGCCAGCGCATCTTCGACGCGCTGTCGGCCGACCTCGGCGTCCACCACGACGAGACCGCCGCCGACGGGTCGGTCACGCTCGAGCACGCCGAGTGCCTGGCCGCCTGTGACTACGCGCCGGTGGTCACCGTCGACTACGAGTTCTACGACCAGCAGGACGTCGACAGCGCCCGTGCCCTGGTCGCGGCGCTGCGGCGCGGCGAGAAGCCGCACCCCACCCGCGGTGCCCCGCTCACCGACTTCCGCGGCGTCTCCCGCCAGCTGGCCGGGTTCGACCAGTACGGCAGTGCCGGCGCCCACCGCGCCGCCGTCGACGCCGAGGGTGCGATCGGGCCGACGCTGGCCGGACTGCGGCTGGCCGCCGAGCGCGGCGAGTCCGCCCCGCCGTTGCCCGGCCCCCAGCAGCCGCCGGCCGACACGGGCGAACCGAGGGAGACCGTGCGGCCCACCGGCCGCAGCGGGCAGACCCCGGGACAGGAGGCGGCCGACGCCCGCGTCGCCGCCGCCGACACCCCGGCCGAGAAGGCGGGCGCGGCCCAGGCACATCCGGACGAGGGCGCCGAGTACGGGCAGCCGCGGGGCAGGCAGCGGGCCGGCACCGAGAACCCGCCGGCCACCGAACCGGCCACGGGCACCACTCCCACCGACAGCAAGGAGGCCTGACCCGTGCCTCTCGCACCCGTGCTCACCTCGCGCTGGGCGCAGCCGCAGTCCTGGCGGCTGTCCACCTACGAGCGGCTGGACGGCTACACCGCGCTGCGCACCGCGCTGGGCATGACCCCCGACGAACTGGTCGCCCTGGTCAAGGACTCCGGGCTGCGCGGCCGCGGCGGCGCCGGCTTCCCGACCGGCATGAAGTGGAGCTTCATCCCCCAGCCCAAGCCGGGGGAGACGCCGACCGGCCCGGCCGCACTGCCCAAGTACCTCGTGGTCAACGCCGACGAGGGGGAGCCCGGCACCTGCAAGGACCTCCCGCTGATGATGGCCGACCCGCACTCGCTCATCGAGGGCGTGGTCATCGCGGCGTACGCGATCCGCTCGGAGCTGGCGGTCATCTACGTGCGGGGCGAGGCGGTGCACGCCCACCGGCGGCTGGTCAGCGCCGTCCAGGAGGCCTACGCCGCCGGCTACCTCGGCACCGACATCCTCGGCTCGGGCTACGACCTCGAGCTGATCGTGCACGCCGGGGCCGGCGCCTACATCTGCGGCGAGGAGACCGCGCTGCTGGACTCCCTGGAGGGCTACCGGGGCCAGCCGCGGCTCAAGCCGCCGTTCCCCGCGGTCGCCGGGCTCTACGGCGCCCCCACGGTGATCAACAACGTCGAGACGCTGGCCAGCGTGCCGTTCGTCGTCCGCGGCGGCTCGGACTGGTTCAAGGAGTTCGGTCCGGAGAAGTCCCCGGGCCCGAAGATCTACTCGCTGTCGGGCCGGGTCGTCCGTCCCGGCCAGTACGAGGCGCCCATGGGCACGACGATGCGCGAGCTGCTGGAGATGGCCGGCGGCATCCGCCCCGGGCACCAGCTGAAGTTCTGGACCCCCGGTGGCTCGTCCACGCCGTACTTCACCCCGGAGCACCTCGACGTGCCGCTGGACTTCGACTCCGTCGCCGCCGCCGGCTCGATGCTCGGCACCACCGCGCTCATGGTCTTCGACGAGACCGACTCGATCGTCGAGGCCACGCTGCGGTTCACCGAGTTCTACGCGCACGAGAGCTGCGGCAAGTGCACCCCGTGCCGGGAGGGCACCTACTGGCTGGTCCAGATCCTCGACCGGCTGGTGCACGGCCGGGGCACGGCGGCCGACCTGGACCTGCTGACCGACACCTGCGACAACATCCTGGGCCGCTCGTTCTGCGCCCTCGGTGACGGCGCCACCAGCTGCATCGCCAGCTCGCTGAAGTACTTCCGGGACGACTACGTCGCCCTGCTGCCCCCGGAGGAACAGGCCCGCCTCGGCCGCAGCCTCCGGCTCGAGCCCGTCGGAGTGGCCTCGTGACCGAGCTCGCGAGGTCACGCACGGGCACGGCACGACACGGAGCTGGGCCGACGAGCGCCAGCGAGGAGGACCAGTGACGACCCCCCAGCCAGCGCCGGCCGCCGTCCCCGCGGTGCCCGGCCCGCACACCCCGCCGGACGCCGTCCACTGCGTCATCGACGGCTTCGACGTCGCCGTCCCCAAGGGGACGCTGATCATCCGGGCCGCCGAGATGATCGGCGTCCAGATCCCGCGGTTCTGCGACCACCCGCTGCTGGAGCCGGTCGGTGCCTGCCGGCAGTGCCTGGTGGAGGTGGAGGGCCAGCGCAAGCCGGTGGCCTCCTGCACCATGCCGGTCACCGAGGGGATGGTGGTGAAGACGCAGCTGACCAGCCCGGTCGCCGACAAGGCGCAGCAGGGCACGATGGAACTGCTGCTGATCAACCACCCGCTGGACTGCCCGGTCTGCGACAAGGGCGGCGAGTGCCCCCTGCAGAACCAGGCGATGACCAACGGCCGCACCGAGAGCCGGTTCGTCGACGTCAAGCGGACCTACCCCAAGCCGCTGCCCATCAGCAGCGAGGTCCTGCTCGACCGCGAGCGCTGCGTGCTCTGCGCGCGGTGCACCCGCTTCTCCCAGCAGGTCGCCGGCGACCCGTTCATCGAGTTGTTCGAGCGCGGGGCGCTGGAGCAGGTGGCGATCTACGAGGACGAGCCGTTCACCTCCTACTTCTCCGGCAACACCACCCAGATCTGCCCGGTCGGCGCGCTCACCAGCGCCCAGTACCGGTTCCGCTCCCGCCCGTTCGACCTGCGCACCGAGCCCAGCGTGTGCGAGCACTGCGCGTCCGGCTGCGCCCAGCGCACCGACTACCGCCGCGGCCGGGTGCTGCGCCGGCTGGCCGGGGAGGACCCCGCCGTCAACGAGGAGTGGAACTGCGACAAGGGCCGCTGGGCCTTCCGCTACGCCACCGCCAACGACCGGCTGACCACGCCGCTGGTCCGGCGGGACGGCGTGCTGCAGCCCGCGTCCTGGCCCGAGGCGTGGGCCGCGGCGGCCGAGGGGCTGCGCGCCGCGCGGGAGGCCGGCGGCGTCGGTGTCCTGCCCGGCGGCCGGCTGACGGTCGAGGACGCCTACGCCTACGCCAAGTTCGCCCGCGTCGCGCTCGGCACCAACGACGTCGACGCCCGCGCCCGCGCGCACTCCGCCGAGGAGCTGGCCTTCCTCGCCGCGCACGTCGCGGGCACCGGCCCGTTCAACGGCGCGGTCACCTACGCCGACCTCACCGATGCCTCCGCGGTGCTGCTGGCCGGGTTCGAACCGGAGGAGGAGTCCCCGATCCTGTTCCTGCGGCTGCGCCGGGCCGTGCGCACCCGGGAGCTGCCGGTCTTCGACCTCGCGCCGTTCGCCACCCGCTCCGCCGAGAAGCTGCAGGCCACGGTGCTCACCACGCTGCCGGGCACCGAGGCCCGCTCGCTGGCCGCGCTCGCCGAGGGCACGTGGGGCGGCCCGGCGGTCGAGGCGCTGCGGCAGCCGGGGGCGGTGGTGCTCGCCGGCGAGCGGCTGGCCGAGGTACCGGGCGCCTTCTCCGCGCTGGCCGCGCTCGTGCGGGCCACCGGCGTCCGCGTGGCCTGGGTGCCGCGCCGGGCGGGGGAGCGCGGCGCGGTGGAGGCCGGCGCGCTGCCGACCCTGCTGCCCGGAGGCCGCCCGGTCTCCGACGCCGGGGCCCGCGCGCAGGTCGCCGCCGCCTGGGGCGTCGACGAGCTGCCGGCCACGCCCGGCCGCGACACGACCGGCATCCTCGCGGCGGTCACCCACGGGCACCTCGCCGGCCTGCTGGTCGGCGGCGTCGACATCGCCGACCTGCCCGATCCGCGGCTGGCGGCGGCCGCGCTGGCCGACGCGCAGTTCGTGGTGAGCCTCGAGATGTTCCCCAGTGCGGTCACCGAGCACGCCGACGTCGTCCTGCCGGTGGCCGCGGCACCGGAGAAGGCCGGCGGCTACCTGGACTGGGAGGGGCGGCTGCGTCCCTTCGACGCCACCCTGCACGGCACCGGTCAGCTGCCCGACGGCCGGGTCCTGCAGGGGCTGGCCGACGCGATGGACGTCGACCTGCGGCTGCCCGCCCCCGAGGTGGCCCGCGCCGAGCTCGCCGCCCTGGGCGCCGTCGCCGAGCGTCCCGACGTCGTCGGCCTGGACGTCGCCCCGCCGGCCGACCCGCCGCTGGCCGAGGACGAGGCGGTGCTCGCCTCCTGGCGTCAGCTGCTCGACGTCGGCACCCTGCAGCGGGACGAGCCCGAGCTGGCCGGCACCGCCCGCCCGCCGGTCGCCCGCCTCGGCAAGGACGTCGCCCGGCGGCTGGGCCTGGCCGACGGCGACCGGGTCACCGTGTGCGGCGCGATGGGGGAGATCACCCTGCCGGTGCTGGTCACCGAGATGCCCGACCAGGTGGTCTGGCTGCCGATGCGCTCGCCGGGCAGTGAGGTCCGCACCGCGCTGGGCACCGCGCCCGGTGGCGTCGTCCGTCTCGTCGCCGGAGGCACCGCATGATCGACGTCCTGGTCGCCCCCGACCAGCCCACGCTGGAGGACTTCGGCACCGACGTCTGGTGGATCGTCCTCATCAAGATCGTCGGCGTCTTCGCCGTCCTGGTGCTCCTGACGCTGTTCGCCATCGTCTTCGAGCGCAAGGTCGTCGCCCGCATGCAGCAGCGGATCGGCCCCAACCGGGTCGGCCCCCGCGGCTACCTGCAGAGCCTCGCCGACGGGTTGAAGCTGGCGTTCAAGGAAGACATCATGCCGGCGCTCGCGGACAAGCCGGTCTACTTCCTGGCCCCGGTGATCGCCACCATCCCCGCGTTCCTGGCCTTCTCGGTCATCCCGCTGGGCCCGACCGTCAGCATCTTCGGCGAGCGCACCCCGCTGCAGCTCACCGACGCCCCCATCGGCGTCCTGGTGGTGCTCGCCTGCTCGGCGATGGGCGTCTACGGCATCGTGCTGGCCGGCTGGGCGTCGGGTTCGACGTACCCGCTGCTGGGCAGCCTGCGCAGCGCCGCGCAGATGGTCAGCTACGAGATCGCGATGGGGCTGTCGATCGTCGCGGTGTTCCTCTACGCGGGCACGATGTCGACCTCGGAGATCGTCGCGGCCCAGGCCGACGGCAACCCGGTGTCGTTCTTCGGCCTGGAGTTCACCGGACCCAGCTGGTACGCGATCCTGCTGCCGGTCTCCTTCGTCATCTACGCCATCGCGGTGGTCGGTGAGACCAACCGGGCGCCGTTCGACCTGCCTGAGGCCGAGAGCGAGCTGGTCGGTGGCTTCCACACCGAGTACTCGTCGCTGAAGTTCGCGCTGTTCTTCCTCGCCGAGTACATCAACATGGTCACCGTCTCGGCCCTGGCCGCGACGCTGTTCCTCGGCGGCTGGCGGGCCCCGTGGCCGATCTCCGTCTGGGGCGGCGCCAACTCCGGCTGGTGGCCGCTGCTGTGGTTCTTCCTCAAGGTCGTCGTCGCGCTGTTCGTCTTCATCTGGCTGCGCGGCACGCTGCCCCGGCTGCGCTACGACCAGTTCATGCGCTTCGGCTGGAAGGTGCTGGTGCCCACGGCGCTGGTCTGGATCCTCGCCGTCGCCACCATGCGCACCATCGCCCGCGAGGCGGACCTCTCCACCGGGCAGGTCGCGCTGTTCGTGGGCGTCCCGCTGGCCCTGCTCGTGCTCGCCGTGCTGCTCGTGGCCAGCCGGGCGAGCAACCGGGCCACCCGGATCGCCGCCACCAAGGCCGCGGCCGGCTCGATCCACCCGACCGACGCCGAGCCCGAGGTGCTCCCCCCGGTCGGCCCCCGCCGCCGACCCGCGCAGCCCACCGGCCCGAGCCGCGCCGAGGGCGGCTTCCCGATCCCGCCCATGGACCTCACGGTGCCGCCGTCGCCGCGGCTGCGCGACCGGGAGACCGTCCCCGCCGGCGGTGTGGTCGGCACCGGACGGCGGGGTGCCGCTCCCAGCCAGGAGGACGACGATGTCTGACCGGAACCCGCCCGCCGAGGGTGAGGAGAAGGGGCTGGCGCAGGCCTCCCGCGGCGAGCTCGCCCGCCGCGACCGCGACGCCGGCCCGGTGAAGCGGAACAGCTGGCTGCCCGGCCCCGGCCAGGGCTTCGGGGTCACCTTCGCGCAGATCTTCCGGAAGGTGACCACCGAGGAGTACCCCGAGGTCCCCAAGGTGACCAAGCCGCGCTACCACGGCCGGCACGTGCTCAACCGGCACCCGGACGGGCTGGAGAAGTGCGTCGGGTGCGAGCTGTGCGCCTGGGCCTGCCCGGCCGACGCGATCTACGTGGAGGGCGGCGACAACACCGAGGACGAGCGTTACTCGCCCGGTGAGCGCTACGGGCGGATCTACCAGATCAACTACCTGCGCTGCATCTTCTGCGGCCTGTGCATCGAGGCCTGCCCGACCCGCTCGCTGACCATGAGCAACGACTTCGAGCTCGCCGACGACAACCGCCGCGACCTGATCTACACCAAGGAGCAGCTGATGGCCCCGCTGCTGCCCGGCATGGAGGCCCCGCCGCACCCCATGCGCCTGGGCGACGAGAAGGACTACTACGTGCGGGCGGCGGACGGGGTCACGCCGCCGGTGGACCACTCCGCGGGGGCGCGTGAGGACCAGCCCGTCCCGGGGGGCCACGCGTGAACGCCGACGTGGTGATCGGTACCGGCGAGGCCGTCGTCTTCTGGGTGCTGGGACCGATCGCCCTGGCCGGCGCGCTGGGCATGGTGCTCTCCCGCAACGCCGTCCACTCGGCGCTGTGGCTGGTGAACACGATGCTGGCGCTGGGCGTCTTCTACGTCGTCCAGGAGGCGCCGTTCCTGGGCGCGGTGCAGATCATCGTCTACACCGGCGCGATCATGATCCTCTTCCTGTTCGTGCTCATGCTGGTCGGCCGGGACTCCTCCGACTCCGTGGTCGAGACCCTCCGCGGGCAGCGGGTGGCCGCGATCTGTCTCGGCATCGGGTTCGCCGGTCTGGTCGGCGCGGGCATCGCCCGGGCCACCCAGGAGCTGCCGCTCACCGGCCTGGCCGCGGTGCAGGGCGGGGAGACCAGCAACATCGAGGCGATCGCCGAGCTGCTGTTCACCCGTTACCTGCTGGCGTTCGAGGTGACCAGCGCGCTGCTGATCACCGCCGCCGTGGGCGCGATGGTGCTGGCCCACATCGAGCGGGAGCCCGGCACGCGGCGCACCCAGAAGGAGCTCTCCCGGGCCCGGTTCCTCACCGACCGGCCGCAGACCCTGCCCGGCCCCGGGGTGTTCGCCCGGGCCAACTCGGTGGCCACGCCGGCCCTGCTGCCCGACGGCGGGCTCGCCGAGGACAGCTTCGCCACCGGGATCGACCCCCAGGAGGTCGACCAGATGCCGCGTCCCACCGGCCGCGCCGAGCTCGGCACCCCGGACGCGGCGCTGGGCACCCTCGACCCGGCGCCCAGCGACATCCCGGGGGGCCGTGACCGATGAGTCTCACGCACTACCTCGTGCTCGCGGCCATCCTGTTCACCATCGGCGCCGTCGGCGTCCTGGTGCGGCGCAACGCGATCGTCGTCTTCATGTGCATCGAGCTGATGCTCAACTCGGTGAACCTGACGCTGGTCACCTTCGCCCGGGCCAGCGGCACCGTCGACGGCCAGATCATGGCGTTCTTCGTCATGGTCGTCGCCGCCGCGGAGGTCGTCGTCGGCCTCGCGATCATCATGTCGATCTACCGGACCCGCCGGTCGGCGTCGGTCGACGACGCCAACCTGCTCAAGTACTGAGAACGGGGACCCGGGATGGACACCGTGCCCGCCGACGGGCTGCTCGCCGCGTCCTGGCTGTTGATCGCGCTGCCGCTGGCCGGCGCCGCCGTGCTGCTGCTCGGTGGCCGCCGCACCGACCGCTGGGGTCACCTGCTCGGCACGGGCACGGTGGTCGCCGCGTTCGTGCTCGGCCTGCTCTGCACCACCGCCCTCGACGGCCGGCAGGTCGGCGTCGACCTGTTCACCTTCGTCGCCACCGGCTCGCTCGACGTGCAGGCGGGGCTGCTGTACGACCCGCTGTCGGCGGTGTTCGTCCTGCTGATCACCGGCGTGGGCGCGCTCATCCACGTCTACTCGATCGGCTACATGGCGCACGACCCGCGGCGCCGCCGGTTCTTCGCCTACCTCAACCTGTTCGTCGCCGCGATGCTGCTGCTCGTCCTCGGCGACAACTTCGTGGCCCTCTACGTCGGCTGGGAGGGCGTGGGCCTGGCCTCCTACCTGCTCATCGCCTTCTGGCACGAGCGCCCGTCGGCGGCCACCGCCGCCAAGAAGGCGTTCATCATGAACCGGGTCGGCGACGTCGGGCTGGCCCTGGCCATCTTCGTGATGTTCACCCAGCTGGGCACCGTCACCTACGAGGGCGTCTTCAACTCGGTCGGGGTGCTCGCCGGCGGCACCGTGACCGTGATCGGCCTGCTGCTGCTCCTCGGTGCCTGCGGCAAGTCCGGCCAGTTCCCGCTGCAGGCGTGGCTGCCCGACGCCATGGAGGGCCCGACCCCGGTCTCCGCGCTCATCCACGCCGCGACCATGGTCACCGCCGGCGTCTACCTCATCGCCCGCAGTGCCCCCATCTACGACGAGACGCCCACCGCGCGCGCCGTCGTCCTGGCCGTCGGCGCGATCACCCTGATGATCGGCGCGATCGCCGGCTGCGCCCAGGACGACATCAAGAAGGTGCTGGCCTACTCGACGGTCAGCCAGATCGGCTACATGTTCCTCGCCGTCGGGCTGGGCCCGGCCGGCTACGTGGCGGCCTTGGCGCACCTGCTCACCCACGGCTTCTTCAAGGCCGGGCTCTTCCTCGGTGCCGGTTCGGTCATGCACGCGATGAACGACTCGGTGGACATGCGCCGCTTCGGTGGGCTGGCGCCGAGGATGAAGACCACGTTCGTCACCTTCGGGCTGGGCTACCTGGCGCTGATCGGCTTCCCGTTCCTGTCCGGCTTCTACAGCAAGGACGCGATCATCGAGGCCGCGTTCGACCGCGGGGACGGCTGGGGTTACGTCCTCGGCGCGGTCGCGATCCTCGCCGCCGGGCTGACCGCCTTCTACATGACCCGGCTGATGCTCATGACCTTCTTCGGCCGCCCGAGGTGGGAGGACGGCGTCGACCCGCACGAGTCCCCGTCGGTGATGACCGTGCCGATGGTCGTGCTCGCCGTCGGCTCGGTGCTCGCCGGCTTCCTGCTGGTGGTCGCCTTCCCGCTCGAGGAGTGGATGGCGCCGGTGTTCGGCGAGCCGGAGGCGGCCGAGCACGTGGTCGCCCCGTTGCTGGTCAGCGTGCTGGTGACCCTGGTGATGGTGCTCGGCGCCGGCGCGGCCTGGCTGTTCGTCGGCCGCCGGGAGGTGCCGCTGACCGCGCCGGCCCGGGTCTCCCCGGTCGTCCGCGCCGCCCGCCGCGCGCTCTACGCGGACACGGTCAACGAGTCGCTGTTCATGCGACCCGGTCAGTGGCTGACCCGCGCGCTGGTGTTCGTCGACAACCGCGGGGTGGACGGCGCGGTGAACGGGCTCGCGGCCACGCTGGGCGGCTCGTCGTCCCGGCTGGGCCGCGCCCAGACCGGCTTCGTCCGCTCCTACGCCCTCTCCATGCTGGGCGGCGCCGTCGTCGTGGCCGGGGCGCTGCTGGCGGTGACGGCCGGATGAGCGGCGCTGTCGTCCGGCCGGCCCCGCCGGGTCGACCGGAGAGCCGGAGCGCATCCCCCCTGGACCGAGAGGCGACCTCGTGAGCGACTTCCCGTGGCTGCTGGCGATGATCGTCGTCCCGGCGGTGGGGGCGGCCGTGGTGGCCGCCCTCCCCAGGAGCCGTGACCTCCTGGCCAAGCAGGTCGCCCTCGGTGTGAGCGCGCTGGTGCTCCTGCTCGCCGTCCTGGCGACGATCGCCTTCGACCCCGCCGGCGACCGGTTCCAGCTGACCACCTCGGTCCCGTGGATCCCCGACTTCGGCGTCGACTTCGCGCTCGGGGTCGACGGGATCGCGCTGGTGATGCTGCTGCTCATCGGCGTCCTGGTGCCGGTCGTGGTCGTCGCCTCGTGGCGGGACACCCCGACGGCCAACCGGTCGATGAGCACGTTCTTCGCCTGGTTGCTGTTGCTCGAGGCGATGATGGTCGGCGTCTTCGCCGCCACCGACGTCTTCCTCTTCTACGTCTTCTTCGAGGCGATGCTCGTCCCGATGTACTTCCTGATCGGCAGCTTCGGCGGGCCGCGACGGCAGTACGCGGCGGTCAAGTTCTTCCTCTACAGCCTGGTCGGCGGCCTGGTCATGCTCGCCGCGGTCATCGGGCTGTACGTGGTGAGCAGCAGCGAGCTGGGGGAGGGCACCTTCGCCTTCGACGCACTGCGGCAGCTCGAGATCGACCCGGGCGTGCAGAAGCTGCTGTTCCTCGGGTTCTTCGTCGCCTTCGCGATCAAGGCGCCGCTGGTGCCGTTCCACACGTGGCTGCCCGACTCCGGCGCCGAGGCGCCGATCGGCGGGGCGGTGCTGCTGGTCGGTGTCCTGGACAAGGTCGGCACCTTCGGCTTCATCCGCTACTGCCTGCCGCTGTTCCCCGACGCCTCCCGCGACCTCGCGCCGTTCGTGCTGGTGCTCGCCGTGGCCGGCATCCTCTACGCCGCCCTGCTGGCGATGGGCCAGACGGACATGAAGCGCCTGGTGTCCTACACCTCGATCGCGCACTTCGGCTTCATCGCGCTGGGCATCTTCGCGTTCACCACCGAGGCGGCCACCGGTGCGGTGCTCTACATGGTCAACCACGGCATCGCGACCGGCCTGCTGTTCCTCGTCGTCGGCATGCTCATCGCCCGCGGCGGCTCCCGGCAGATCGGCGACTACGGCGGGCTGGCCACCAGGGCACCGCTGCTGGCGGGGGTCTTCCTCGTCGCGGGCCTGGCCTCGCTGGCGCTGCCGGGCACCAACAGCTTCGTCAGCGAGTTCCTCGTGCTCGTCGGCTCGTTCCCGACCCGGCCGGTGTTCACCGTGCTCGCGACGGTCGGCATCATCCTCGCCGCGCTCTACGTCCTGCTGATGTACCAGCGCACCATGCACGGCCCGCCGCGGGGCGTGCTCCTGGAACCCGACGAGGGGACGACGGCGCCCGCGGGGACCGGCGGTGCCACGGCGACGGCCACGGCGACGCTGACCGCGCCGGCGACCGCGCGGCTGCGGGTGCGCGACCTGTCGCGGCGGGAGATGGCCGTCGCCGCGCCGATGGTCGCGCTGGTGATCACCCTCGGCGTCTACCCGCAGCCGCTCGTCGACCTCATCGAACCCGCCGTCGCCGCCACGATGGGCGACGTCGGCGCCGACCCCGCCGGCGTGCAGCCGGCCACTGACGCCGAGGGGACCGACTGATGCTCAGCGCGGCGGACGCGATCACGGCGCCGAGCCTCTCCCTGGGCGCCCTGGCGCCGTTTCTCTTCGTCTTCGGCGCCGCCTGCATCGGCGTCCTCGTCGAGGCCTTCGGCCCCCGGGAGAGCCGGCACCCGGTCCAGGTCACCGTGGCACTGATCGGCACGGTCGGCGGCCTGGTCACCAGCGTCCTCCTCGCCGGCGAGCGGCAGGTCACCGCCGCCGGCGCGCTCGCCGTCGACGGCGCGGCGGTCTTCCTGCAGGCCACCATCGCCGGGCTGGGGGCGCTGTCGATCCTGCTGTTCGCCGAGCGGTCCCTGGATCCGGCCCGGTCGGCGTTCGTCGCCGCCGCGGCGGTGCCGGCCGGCAGCCCGCGCGACCGGGAACTGCTCACCGCGCACCGGGTGCAGACCGAGGTCTACCCGCTGGCGACCTTCGCCATCGGCGGCATGATGCTCTTCGTCGCGGCCAACGACCTGCTCATCATGTTCGTCGCGCTCGAGGTGCTCAGCCTGCCGCTGTACCTCATCAGCGGCCTGGCCCGCCGCCGGCGGCTGCTGTCGCAGGAGGCGGCGGTCAAGTACTTCCTCCTCGGCTCCTTCGCCTCCGCGTTCTTCCTCTACGGCCTGGCGCTGGTGTACGGCGCGACCGGCAGCATCGGGCTGGCCGACATCCGCGCCGCGTCCACCGCCGGCGGCACCGACGTGCTGCTGGTCCTCGGGCTGGCGCTGCTGGTCGTCGGCCTCCTGTTCAAGGCGAGTGTCGCCCCCTTCCATGCCTGGACGCCGGACGTCTACCAGGGCGCTCCGACGCCGGTCACCGCCTTCATGGCCGCCTGCACCAAGGTCGCGGCGTTCGGCGCCATCCTGCGGCTGCTCTACGTCGCCTTCGGCACCGCTGAGTGGACCTGGCGGCCGCTGGTCTACGGGATCGCGATCGTCTCCATGGTGGTCGGCGCGGTCCTCGGCCTGACCCAGACCGACCTCAAGCGCATGCTCGCCTACTCCTCGATCGCGCACGCGGGCTTCCTGCTCACCGGTGTCATCGGCTACGGCGGCGGCGCCGACGGCCAGGGCACCGGGCTGGGCGGCACGATGTTCTACCTGCTCGCCTACGGGCTCACCACCCTCGGCGCCTTCGCGGTGGTCACGCTGGTCCGGGAGGGCGACGGAGAGGCCACCCACCTGTCGAAGTGGGCCGGGCTGGCGCGGCGCTCACCCCTGACCGCGGCGGTGATGGGCCTGTTCCTGCTCGCCCTCGCCGGGATCCCGCTCACCAGCGGCTTCACCGGCAAGTTCGCCGTCTTCCGGGCCGCGATCGACGACGGCGCGTGGCCGCTGGTCGTCGTCGCGCTGCTGGCCAGCGCCGTGGCGGCGTTCTTCTACCTGCGGGTGCTGGTGCTCATGTACTTCAGCGAGCCGGCCGCCGACGGGCCCACGGTGGGCGTGCCGGGGCTGCCCACCACGATCGTGCTCGCGGTGACCGTCACCGCCACCGTCGTGCTGGGCGTCGTCCCCGGGGCGGTGCTGGACCTCGCCGAGCAGGCGGCTAGATTCGTCGGTTGATGACCGGAGCCAGCGCCGCCCTCGACGGGGACACCCCCGCCGAGACCTGGCAGCGGATCTCGACCCCCGCCTCGACGATCGGCCCGTGGCTGCCCGAGGGGGAGCTCGGCGTCCGCCTCGCCGACGGTCTGGCGCGGGTGGAGGCGGCGCTGCTGCGGGCCGTGGACAGCGACCACGACTTCGTCTCGCAGGCCGCCGGGCACCTGGTCGCCGCCGGCGGCAAGCGGTTCCGGCCCCTGCTGGCCCTGCTCGCCGCCGAGCTGGGGGACCCGCGGGCGCCCGGGGTGACCGAAGCCGCCGTGGTCTGCGAGCTGACGCACCTGGCCACGCTCTACCACGACGACGTCATGGACGAGGCCGCCCTCCGGCGCGGGGCGCCGAGCGCCAACAGCCGGTGGTCCAACAGCATCGCCATCCTCACCGGCGACTTCCTCTTCGCCCGCGCCTCCGACCTGCTCGCCGACCTCGGCCCGGAGGCGGTGCGCATCCAGGCCCGCACGTTCGAGCGGCTGGTGACCGGACAGATCCTGGAGACCGTCGGCCCGCGGCCCGGCACCGACCCGGTCGCCCACCACCTGCAGGTCCTGGCGGACAAGACCGGGTCCCTCGTGGCGACGTCGGCCCGCTTCGGCGCCTCGTTCGCCGGGGCCGGGGACGAGCTCGTCGCGGCGCTGACCGACTTCGCGGAGCAGGTCGGGGTGGCCTTCCAGCTCTCCGACGACCTGCTCGACATCCTCAGCGAGGACGGCACCTCGGGGAAGTCGCCCGGCACCGATCTGCGCGAGGGCATCGTCACGCTGCCGGCGCTGTTCGCCCTCGCCGGCGACGACCCCGCCGAGCGGCGGCTGCGTGAGCTGGTCTCCCGCCCGCTCCCCGACGACGCCGAGCACGCCGAGGCGCTGGCCCTGCTGCGCTCGTCGGCGTCCCTCGACCGTGCCACCGAGGTGCTGCGCGACTACGCCGACCGGGCGCGCGCCCAGCTCTCGGCGGTCCCCGAGGGGCCGGTCCGGGAGGCGCTGTCGGCGCTGTGCGAGTACGTCGTCACGCGCACCAGCTGAGCGGCCGGGGCATGCTGGGCGGGTGCGCGCCCGCCTGACCTGTCTGGTCGTCGCCGTGGCACTGGCCGGCGGCTGCAGCAGCGGGGCGGCCGCTCCTCCCACGATCACGCGGACCCCGTCGCCGGGCACCGGGGGCCCACCGCCGACGGCGACGAGCGTGCCGCCGGCCGTGGCCCCCGCACTCGACGTCACGGTGCTCGCCGACGGCCTCGACCACCCCTGGGACGTCGCCCAGGCGCCCGACGGCACCCTGCTCGTGGACGAGCGCGGCGGCGGCCTCACCGCCGTCCTGCCCGACGGCACCGTGCAGGACGTCGTGGCCGACTTCGACGACCTGTTCGCGACGGGGGAGACCGGCCTGATGGGGCTGGTGCTCGACCCCGCCTTCGAGCAGAACCGCCGGTTCTACACCTGTCAGGGCCGGGAGTCCGGCGGCGGCCGCTCGATCGCCGTGGTCGCCTGGACCGTCGACGCGGCGTGGCGCTCCGCCACCCGGGTCGCGGACCCGCTGCTGGGCGGCATCCCGGTCAACGAGCGGTCCGGCCGGCACGGGGGCTGCCGGCTGCGCTTCGACCCGACCGGCGCGATGCTGGTCGGCACCGGCGACACCACGGTGGCGGAGAACCCGCAGGACCTCGGGACCCTCGCGGGCAAGGTGCTCCGGATCGACGCGGCCACCGGGGCACCGGCGGCCGGCAACCCGTTCGGCGATCGTGCCGGTGCCGCCGCCGCCGTGTGGAGCTACGGCCACCGCAACGTGCAGGGGCTGGCCGTGCGCCCCGGCTCCGGCCAGGTCTACGCCGCCGAGCAGGGCACCGCCCGGGACGACGAGGTGACCCTCCTGCGGCCCGGCGGGAACGGCGGCTACCGGCCCGGGCCCGGCTACGACGAGCGGGTGCCGATGACCGACCCGTCCCTGCCCGACGTCCTCCCGGCCACCTGGGCATCGGGGGACCCCACCATCGCCACGTGCGGGATCACCTTCCTCGAGGGCGACCAGTGGCAGGCATACGAGGGGCTGCTCCTGGTCGGCGTCCTCAAGGACCGTGGGGTGCTGGCGCTGCGCGTGGCCGACGACGGCGCGCTCCTCGAGCAGTTCCGGCTGCCCGAGTTGGAGGGGCGGTACGGCCGGATCCGCACGGTGCAGCAGGGCGGCGACGGTGCGCTCTACGTCACCACCGACAACGGGGACGCCGCCGACCAGCTACTACGTGTCACGCCTCGCCCCTGACCCGTCCCCGCCCTCGGGCGAGTCTTCCGTTCCGGTCTTGTGGCGGAACTGCCGGTCTCGGAAGGGTGCCCGGCGTCCAGGAAAGCGGCCGCCGTGACGCGGCCGATGTGGAGGGATCTCCCAATGAACCGACGCTCACGCCTGCTGCTGGTCGTACCTGCCGCCACAGCCCTCGTCTTCACCGGCATCTCGCCCGCCTTGGCAGGCGGTGGCCATGACGGCCACCACAACGGGCACGACGACGTCTGGATCGTCGACATCGACCGCGTCGAGATCGAGAACGACGACGAGGCGCGGGTCTACTTCACCTACGAGTGTGACGACGACACCGACGACCTCTCGGCGAAGGCCGTCGTGCGTCAGGACGGCACGCGGTACGAGTCGAAGGACAAGGAAGACATCGACGACTGCACGGAGAACGGCGACGAGCAGGAGGACTCGGTCCTCGTGAAGAAGGACTACGGCGACGAGCTCGACGCCGACGAGGACGCCAAGGTCCGGGTGGTCCTGTACGAGGACGACGACGAGGTCGACAGCGAGACCGACTACGACGTCGACGTCGAGGACGACGACGACGACGACGACGACAACGGCAACGGCAAGGACAAGGACAACGGCCACCACTGATCCCAGCGGAGGTCCCCGGCACTGACCGCCGGAACGCAGCGAGGGGCGTCCGGGAGCACTGGCTCCCGGACGCCCCTCGCTGGGCGTCCGGCCCCTCGCCCGGTCCACCGCGGGCGTGCGAGCGGTGGGGGCGCGGGACCCTGGCTCAGGCGGGGACGGTCCAGGTGTCGCCGCCGGCCAGGATCGCGTCGAGGTCGGCCGGGGACTGCGTCCGGGCCTGCTCGAGCTGGTCGGCCATCATCCGGTCGTAGGTCGGCTTCTGCACCGCCCGGAAGACGCCCATGGGGGTGTAGCGGAGGTCCTGACCGGACAGCCGCGACAGGGCGAAGGCGTAGGACGGGTCCTGGCGGGTGACGTCGTGGACCACGATGTCGGCCGGGTCGACCTGGTTGGTCTCGGCGATGCGCAGCCCGCCGAACTCGTCGCGGACCACGCAGGAGGCGCCGTCCGGACCGAACACCAGCGGCTTGCCGTGCTCCAGCGGGATGGCCCACTGCGTGCCGGTGGTCGGGTCCTTGAGCAGGTCGAAGGCGCCGTCGTTGAAGATGTTGCAGTTCTGGTAGATCTCCACCAGCGACGTGCCCTTGTGCTCGGCGGCCTGCCGCAGCACCTCGGTGAGGCCCTTGCGGTCGGAGTCCATCGCCCGGCCCACGAACGTGGCGTCCGCGCCGAGCGCCAGCGACACCGGGTTGAACGGGTGGTCCAGCGAGCCCATGGGGGTGGACTTGGTGACCTTGCCGACCTCGCTGGTGGGCGAGTACTGGCCCTTGGTGAGCCCGTAGATCCGGTTGTTGAACAGCAGGATCGTCAGGTTCACGTTGCGGCGCAGCGTGTGGATCAGGTGGTTGCCGCCGATCGACAGCGCGTCGCCGTCCCCGGTCACGACCCAGACCGACAGGTCGGGCCGCGAGGCAGCCAGCCCGGTCGCGATCGCCGGCGCGCGGCCGTGGATCGAGTGCATCCCGTAGGTGTTCATGTAGTACGGGAAGCGCGAGGAGCACCCGATGCCCGAGACGATGACCATGTCCTCGCGGGCGATGCCGAGGCTGGGCAGGAAGCTCTGGACCGCGTTGAGGATGACGTAGTCACCGCACCCGGGGCACCAGCGCACCTCCTGGTCGGTCTTCATGTCCTTCGCCTTCAGGGCGGTCTGCTTCTCGCCCTGGGTGGCGACCGACGCGGCGATGGCGTCGGCGATGGGGCCCTCGGCCGGCATGCCGAGGTCGATGGTGGTCATTCCGCCCCTCCGGTGCGGTCGGCGGCGAGCGGGGCGCCGCTGGTGGAGTCGATCACGTCCTGGATGACCGCGGCGAGCTCGGCGGCCCGGAAGGGCAGCCCGCGCACCTGGGTGTGGGAGTGGACGTCGATCAGGTACTTGGCGCGCAGCAGGAGGGCCAGCTGCCCGAGGTTCATCTCCGGGCAGACGACGTGGTCGTAGCGGCCCAGGATGTCGCCGAGGTCGGCCGGCATCGGGTTGATGTGGCGCAGGTGGATCTGCGCCACCGACCGCCCCGAGCGCCGGATCCGGCGGCAGGCGGCACCGATCGGGCCGTAGGTGGACCCCCAGCCGATGACGGCCACGGTGGCGTCGCCGTCCGGGTCCTCGACCTCGGTGGGCGGCAGGCTCGCGGCGATGCCGTCGACCTTGGCCTGGCGCAGCCGCGTCATGAGGTCGTGGTTGGCCGGGTCGTAGGAGATGTTGCCGGTCTTGTCCGCCTTCTCCAGCCCGCCGATGCGGTGCTGCATGCCGGCCGTACCCGGGATCGCCCACGGGCGGGCGAGGGTCTCCGGGTCGCGGAGGTAGGGCAGGAACTCGCCGTCGGAGCCGTTGGGCTCGGTCGCGAAGTCCACCTGCAGGTCCGGCAGTGACTCGACGTCCGGGATCTGCCACGGCTCCGCGCCGTTGGCGAGGTAGCCGTCGGACAGCAGCATCACCGGGGTGCGGTAGGTCAGCGCTATCCGCGCCGCCTCCAGCGTCGCGTCGAAGCAGTCGCCGGGGGAGCGGGGTGCGATGACCGGCAGGGGGGCCTCGCCGTTGCGGCCGAACATGGCCTGGAGCAGGTCGGACTGCTCGGTCTTGGTCGGCAGACCCGTGGACGGGCCGCCGCGCTGCACGTCGATGACGAGCAGCGGCAGCTCGGTCATCACCGCGAGGCCGATGGCCTCGGACTTCAGCGAGATGCCCGGGCCGGACGTCGTCGTGACGCCGAGCGCGCCACCGAAGGAGGCGCCGATCGCCGAGGCGACGCCGGCGATCTCGTCCTCGGCCTGGAAGGTGCGGACGCCGAAGGCCTTGTGCCGGGACAGCTCGTGGAGGATGTCCGACGCCGGCGTGATGGGGTAGGCGCCGAGGAAGACCGGCAGACCCGACCGCTGGCCCGCCGCCACGATGCCCAGCGCCAGCGCCTGGTTGCCCGAGATGTTGCGGTAGCGGCCCGGCGCCATCGGGGCGGGCTTGATCTCGTAGGAGACCGCGAAGGCCTCCGTCGTCTCCCCGTAGTTGTACCCGGCGCGGAAGGCGGCGATGTTCGCCGCGGCGATCTCGGGCTTGCGGCGGAACTGGCGCTCGAGGAAGCGGACCGTGCCCTCGGTGGGCCGGTGGTACATCCAGCTCAGCAGGCCGAGGGTGAACATGTTCTTCGACCGCTCGGCCTCCTTCTTGCCGAGGCCGGAGTCGGCGAGCGCGTCGAGGGTCATGCTCGTCAGCGGCACGCTGACGGTCTGCCACCCGTCGAGGGACCCGTCCTCGAGCGGGTTGGTGGCGTACCCGACCTTGGCCAGGTTGCGCGGGGTGAACTCGTCGGAGTCGACGATGAGCAGCCCGCCGCCGGGGAGGTCGGAGAGGTTGGCCTTGAGCGCAGCCGGGTTCATCGCCACCAGCACGTCGGGGGCGTCGCCCGGCGTCATGATGTCGTGGTCGGCGAAGTGCAGCTGGAAGGAACTGACGCCCGGCAGGGTCCCCGTCGGCGCGCGGATCTCGGCGGGGAAGTTGGGCAGCGTCGACAGGTCGTTGCCGAACGACGCCGTCTCGCTGGTGAAGCGGTTGCCGGTCAGCTGCATGCCGTCGCCCGAGTCGCCGGCCAGGCGGATGACGACCCGGTCGAGCTCGACGACGCTCTTGACGAGGCCGCCGGGTGCCGAGCTGCCCGCTGCGGCGGTGAGGGGCGCGTTGGTCGCAGTCATCAGTGGTGTACCTCCACCGGCCGAGATTACGTGGCTGGGTCATCGCGGGCCCGTGACGAGAGCCACAGTGGCACCTGCCGGGTGGGCCGGCACAGAGGTCGCAACCTCCTCGCGCGCGAGGTCATTCCGTGACCACCGTCGCAGCACCCGGCCCGGGTGAGTGGTCGGCTCCGACCAGGGGAACGAGGCCCACCGGTGCTCCGTTGGTCGGGGCGTGCAGCGCTGGAGCAACGGACTGAAGACCGCGGTCCTCCTCGGTCTCATGGGCGGGCTGATCCTGGCTGCCGGCGCGCTCATCGGCGGCCGCGGCGGGTTGCTGGTGGCGCTGGTGGTCGCGCTCGCGGTGAACGGGTACGCCTACGTCAACAGTGACAAGCTGGCCCTCCGCGCGATGCGCGCCTTCCCGGTGACCGAGACCCAGGCCCCGGCGCTCTACGCGATCGTCCGGGAGCTGGCCACCGAGGCCCGCCAGCCGATGCCCCGCCTGTACGTGAGCCCCACCGACCAGCCCAACGCCTTCGCCACCGGACGCAACCCGCGCAACGCCGCCGTCTGCGTCACCCAGGGGATCCTCGAGCTGCTCGACCGCCGGCAGCTGCGGGCCGTGCTCGCCCACGAGCTCTCCCACGTCTACAACCGCGACATCCTGATCAGCTCCGTCGCCGGTGCGATGGCGACGGTGGTGACCTACCTCGCGCACATGGCGATGTTCGCGTCGCTGTTCGGCGGCCGCTCGGAGGACGACCGCGGGGGCGGCAACGCACTCGGCAGCCTGCTGCTGGTGTTCCTGGGTCCGCTCGCCGCAGGGCTGGTGCAGATGGCCGTCAGCCGCAGCCGGGAGTACCAGGCCGACGCCTCCGGGGCGGCGTTGTCGCGCGACCCGCTCGCCCTGGCCGAGGCCCTGCGCCGGATCGAGCGCGGGGCGGCCGCCCGCCCGCTGCCGCAGGAGGACCGGCTGGTCACGCAGAGCCACCTGATGATCGCCAACCCCTTCCGGGGGCAGGGGCTGGCCACGCTGTTCGCCACCCACCCGCCGATGCCGCAGCGGATCGCCCGGCTGGAGCAGCTCGCGCGCGACCTCGGCCAGCGCTGACCGATCCGGGGCTACCGTCCTGACGTGTGTGAGGACGGCGGCGTGGCGGCGGCGCGTGCGGCCGCACCCCGGCCCGCGACGGGCGTGGCGGTCGACCCGATCCACCTGGAGCCCGTGGACGAGGTCGAGGTCACGACACTGGTCGACAACACCTTCGACGCACTCCTGGCCGGCGGGGAGAGCGTGACCCGACCGCCCCTGTCAGCGGGTCGGGTGACGGCACCGCAGTTCCAGGACGGCGAGACGATCGCGGGGCTGCGTGCCGAGCACGGTTTCTCGGCTCTGGTGACGGTCCGCCGGGGCCCGACGACCAGCACGCTGCTGTTCGACACGGGGATCTCGCCCGACGGCCTGACTGTCAACGCCGACCGGCTGGGCGTGGATCTCGCGGGGGTGCAGGGCGTCGTCCTGAGCCATGGTCACTTCGACCACGCCGGTGGGCTCGCCGGGCTGGCCGGACGCCTCCGCCGCCGGTTGCCCATGACGCTGCATCCGTGGGTGTGGACCCGCAGGCGGATCGCCCTGGCGGGCGGCGACGCGGAGGAGTTGCCCACCCTCAGCCGGCGGGCCCTCGAGGCCGAGGGCTTCGCGGTCGTGGAGCGGCGGGAGCCCTCGCTGCTGGTCGACGGGTGCCTGCTCGTCACCGGTGAGATCGACCGGACCACCGACTACGAGCGCGGCATGCCGCCGGGGCACCAGGCGTGGGACGGCGTGGCCTGGCAGCACGACCCCCTCGTGCTCGACGACCAGGCGATCGTCGTGCACGTGCGCGGTCGGGGCCTCCTGGTGCTCACCGGGTGCGGGCACGGCGGCGCGGTCAACACCGCCCGGCACGCGATGCGGCTGACCGGCGTCGGCCGGCTGCACGCGCTCATGGGCGGTCTGCACCTGAGCGGCCCGTGGTTCGAACCCGTCATCATGCCCACGGTGCGCGCCCTCACCGAGCTCCGCCCCGACCTGCTCGTGCCGGGGCACTGCTCCGGCTGGCGGGCGCAGCACGCGCTCGCCGCCGCGCTCCCGGACGCCCACGTGCCCAGCAGCGTCGGGACCCGTCACACGCTCAGTGCGGTGTGAGTGCCCGGGCGCCGCGCGGTGTGCCTCAGCGGTAGTTGTCGAACTGCAGCGCGACGTCGAGGTCCTTGCCGCGCAGCAACTGCTGGACCGCCTGCAGGTCGTCCCGCTTCTTGCCGCTGACCCGCAGCTGGTCGCCCTGGATCTGGGCCTGGACGCCCTTCGGACCCTCGTCGCGGATGATCTTCGCGATCTGCTTGGCCTTGTCCGACTCGATGCCCTGCTTGATGCGGGCGGAGATCTTGTACGACTTGCCCGAGGACTGCGGCTCGTCGGCGTCCAGGGACTTCAGCGAGATGCCGCGCTTGACGAGCTTCTCCTTGAAGACGTCGAGCGCTGCGGAGACCCGCTCCTCGGTGTCCGCGCTGAGGGTCACACCCTCCTCGCCGGCCCAGGCGATCGTGGCGTTCGTGCCACGGAAGTCGAACCGCTGGGCGAGCTCCTTGGCCGCCTGGTTGAGCGCGTTGTCGACCTCCTGGCGGTCGACCTTGCTCACCACGTCGAAGGACGAGTCGGCCATCTGTGCTCCTCTCGGTGCGTCACCCCGCCCCCGCGTCCCGGGGGACACCGCACGGACCGGGTGACGGCGTCTTGTACGCTCTCTCCCCGTACCACCACGGCGGGTTGCCCGAGTGGCCAATGGGAGCGGACTGTAAATCCGTCGGCTTAGCCTACGAAGGTTCGAATCCTTCACCCGCCACAGGTACGAGAAGGGCCCCCGACCTCCGCAGAGGTCAGGGGCCCTTCGCCGTTCCGGGGCTCACGGCACCGTCGGCGCCCGGGCGCTGGCGACGGCGGTGCGCTCCAGCGGCTGCCCGCCGAGGAACAGCCAGCCGAAGGCGATCTCCACGTACCGGGTGCAGGTGACGGTGACCTCGCGCCCGTCGGTCTCGGCGGCCCACTGGTCGAGCCGGCTGCCGCCGTCGGCGAGCTGGTCGGCGATCGCCGCGCCGGCGCCCGTGCGGGTCAGGGGCAGGGTCTCGCCCACGCCGACGGCGTAGAGGGCGGCCTCGTCGGTCGCGTTCGCGGCGGCGAGCGCCGCGCCGTCGCACACCGCCTGGACCTCCTGCTGCTCGAGGAACGCGTCGGAGGCAGCGATCGCCCCGAGGGCCATGAGGGCGGCGACGAGCCAGCAGACCAGGACCAGGGGCAGCGTCGAGCCGCGCTCGGCACCCGGGTCGTCGTGTCGCACGCGGGGAGCGTAGAGGCGCCGGTGCAGGTCGACGGCCTGTGGACGCCGTTGTGGACGGGTGTGGACCCAGTCGGCCGTGCGCCGGTGCGCGGCGTCCCCGCCTGTGGACCACGCTGGACACGCCGGGCCGGGACCCGTCCGCACCACGCGGATCACCCGTCCCGGTGATCACACGGATGGGCTACGAAGCGGTACATGGCGTGACTCTCTGTGACGGCATGACGGTTCGTCACACCGTCGTGATCTTCCGTGCTTGTCCCGATCGGGTGACGGGCAGCAATGTCTCGGGCGCGGTCCGTACCGAACGACGCTCTGCCCCCGCGCCTGGGTGACTGCCGCAACAACGAGCAGTTCTTCATGCCTGAGGAGGCGTCATGAACACGCAGCGCGGTGCACGGTGGGGTCGGGGAGCTCGGTGGGGTCGCGAGGCCCGCTGGGGTCGCGGGGCGCGCTGGGGCTGCTGACCCGCTGACCTGGTCCAGAGGTCGCGAGGTGGGGGGCCGGGTCCCCGGCCACCACCTCGCTCGGGTGAGGTCGCTCCCGTAGGGGCGTCGGCGCTGTTAGCGTCTGGCCCGCTCATCCCCCCACGAGGAACCGGGTCACAGTGGCCGAATCGCCCCTCCCTGCACCAACGCCTCCGCGGCGGCGCGTGCAGAACCCCTGGGGCCTGGCCGCCCCGGCCGCGGGGCTCGCCGTCGTGTGCCTGGTCGCCGTCGTGGCGCCGCACGCCTCCGGGGGCCCCGGCTGGTTGTTCCTCGTCGTGACGGCGGCCTTCCTCGTCACCGAGTCCTTCCCGCTGCAGATCGAGTTCCGCAGGCAGACCTTCGGCTGGTCGGTCAACGAACTCGCGCTGGTCATCGCCCTGGTCGCCGTCGACGGGCTCTGGGCGGCGGTGGCCCGCACCCTCGCCCTGAGCCTGGTCCTCGCCAAGCAGCGCTACAGCCTGGCCAAGTCCGTCTTCAACGTCGCCAACGCCGTCACCGAGACGGCGGTGGCGCTGGTCGTGCTCGACCTGATGCCGATGCACGACACGGCCGACCCGCTGTCGTGGCTGAGCCTGCTCGTGGCCGTGCTCGCCGCGGACGTCGCCGGCGCCGTGCTGGTCGCCGCCGCCATCGCGGCCACGGCGGGCCTCGCCGGCCACTCCCTGTGGGCCGACCTGTTCGTCCCCATCGTCGTGGTGGGCCCCCTCGCCGTCGCCACCGGCCTGGTCGCCCTGCTCCTGGTCGAGGTGAGCGCCTGGACCTGGGCCCTCATCGTCCCGGTCGTCCTCGCCGTGGTCGTGCTGTTCCGGCGGTTCGCCGACGTGGCACGGGAGCGCAAGAGCCTGGAGCGGGTCTACGAGTTCGCCCGCCGCGTGGAGCAGGTGAGCTCCGACGAGGACGGCACCCGGCGGATCGTCGAGGCGGTCAAGGAGCTCCTCAACGCCGACCGTGTGGCGCTGTGGCTGCCGCCCTACCTCGACGAGGAGCCCCGCCTGGTGGTCGCCGCCGAGGACGGGCGCGGCTGGTACGACGGCCCCGGCGACCCCGACGACCTGATCCGCAGGCGCGCCACCGACGGCTCGGTCGACGGCCCGGTCCTGGTGTCCGTGGTCCGCGCCACCGAGGACGAGGCGGCCGCACTGGCCCGCCGCGGTGCGCAGGACCTCATCGCCGCGCCGGTGGCCACCGCCGCGGGGGAGCCGGGCTACCTGGAGATCTGCGACCGGCAGAGCGACGTCGTCTCCTTCGACGACGGCGACCGCGCCGCGCTGGACTCCATGCTCACCCACGTCAACGCCGCGATCCGGCAGCAGCAGCTGCTCACCCAGATCCGGTACGACGCCGACCACGACCGGCTCACCGGACTGCCCAACCGGCAGCGCCTGGCGGTGGAGATCGACGCGACGCTCGCCGCCGACCCGGTCGCCGGGCGGGTGGGGCTGATCCTCGCCGCGCTCGACAACTACACCGAGGTCACCGACACCCTCGGGCACGCGGCCAGCGACGAGTTGCTGCTGGTGACCGCCGGCCTGCTGCGCGAGCACGCGCCGCCGCAGGCGCTCGTGGCCCGCATGGAGGGCGAGCAGTTCGCCGTCCTGCTGCCCGGCCTGTCCCTGGCCGCGACCGAGCGGGCCGCACGGCGGCTGCGGGAGGCCACCTCCACCCGGGCGCGCGTGGCCGGCCTGGACCTGGAGGTCACCCTCTCCATCGGCGTGGCCGCCGCCCCGGTCCACGGCACGGACGCCGGCACCCTCATGCAGCGCGCCGACGTCGCCCTGCTGGCCGGCTCCGGCTCCAGCGGCGTCGCCAGCTACCACCCGGTGCTCGACCAGCAGAGCCTGCGGCGGCTGCAGCTGGGCACCGAGCTGGAGTCGGCGATGGCCGAGGGCCAGATCAGCGTCGTCTTCCAGCCCATCATCGACGCCCGGACCTCGGACATCGTGTCCGTCGAGACGCTGGTCCGGTGGGCGCACCCGCGCTACGGCGCCATCGCGCCCGACGACTTCATCCACCTGGCCGAGCAGATCGGCCGCATCGGCCCGCTCACCGACCACGTCCTGGACCTGGCCCTCGAGCGCTGCCGCAAGTGGCTGGACCAGGACATCGCGCTGTCGGTCGCGGTGAACCTCTCCGCCCGCTGCCTGAGCGAGCCCGACCTCGTCGACCGCGTCCGGCGCTCGCTGCGGCGGCACGGCGTGCCGGGGGAGCTGCTCACCCTCGAGCTCACCGAGGGCAGCGTCGTCGACGACTCGGTCCGCAGCAGCACCGTCCTGGCCGACCTGCACGCGCTGGGGCTGCGGCTGTCGATGGACGACTTCGGCACCGGCTACTCGTCGCTGTCCCAACTGCGCCAGCTGCCGATCGACGAGGTCAAGATCGACAAGTCCTTCGTGCTGGGGATGTCCACCAGCCAGGGCGAGTCGTTCATCGCCCGCTCGATCATCGAGCTGGCGCACAACCTGGGCCTGCGCGTGGTCGCCGAGGGCGTCGAGGACGAGCTGACCCGCAACCTGCTGGCCGAGATGGGCTGCGACAAGCTGCAGGGCTTCCTGGTCAGCCGGCCGCTGGCCGACGACCGCCTGGAGAGCTGGCTGCTGGCCCGCACCGGCGTCCGGTCGGCGATCCCGGGCACGCCGCACCGGCGGCTGTTCGTCCGCACCTGACGCTCCGGTGGACCCCCTGCGACGAACCCCAGGAGGTGTCAGGTACAGTTCTCCACGGCTCCGGCCACCGCCCCTTTAGCTCAGTCGGCAGAGCGTCTCCATGGTAAGGAGAAGGTCTACGGTTCGATTCCGTAAAGGGGCTCCGACCAGCCGGTCCTGTCGCGAGACCGGGCCGCACGGTCTTCCCGGCGGTGTAGCTCAGCCAGGCAGAGCAAGCGGCTCATAATCGCTGTGTCACCGGTTCAAATCCGGTCACCGCTACTCTCGACGGACCCCGCACCCCGGGGTCCGTCGGCATGTTGCAGCACCGTGTGGGCACCCGCCCGCGCGCACCGGGCCCCGCGGGCCCGTCCCGACAAGGCGAGGAGCCTCCATGGCAGCCACCGACATCCGTCCGAAGATCACCCTGGCCTGCCAGGAGTGCAAGAACCGCAACTACATCACCCGCAAGAACCGGCGGAACGACCCGGACCGCCTGGAGATCAAGAAGTACTGCCCCACGGACCGCAAGCACACGGTCCACCGCGAGACCCGCTGACCCAGCGGGCCACGCAGCAGGAGGGCGGGAGCATGGCGCTTGATCCGACACTGGTCGGGCGCAGCTACCCGCCCTCTGCCGTCTACGAGGTCGGCCGCCAGAAGATCGCCGAGTTCGCCGCCGCGATCGGCGAGGACAGCCCGGTGCACCGCGATGCCGCCGCCGCCCGCGCCGCCGGGCACCCCGACGTCGTCGCGCCGCCCACCTTCGCCATCGTGCTGACGCTCTCCGCCGCCGGTGTGGTGGTCGAGGACCCGGACGTCGACCTCGACTACAGCCGCGTCGTGCACGGGGAGCAGCGCTTCACCCACCACCGCGCCATCCGCGCCGGCGACCGCCTGGTCGCCACCCCGACCATCGAGGCCGTACGCAGCGTCGCCGGCAACGACCTGCTCACCACGCGCGTCGACGTCACCACCGAGGACGGCGAGCCGGTGTGCTCGGCCACGTCGATGCTCGTCGCCCGGGGGACCGCATGACCGCCACCGTGCGGGCCGCCGACGTCGCCGTCGGCACCGAGCTGCCCGAGCAGACCTACCGCGTCACCCGCGCCGATCTCGTGCGCTATGCCGGGGCGTCGGGGGACTTCAACCCGATCCACTGGAACGAGCGGGTGGCCACCGAGGTCGGCCTGCCCGGGGTCATCGCGCACGGGATGCTCACCATGGCCCTCGCGGCCCGCGCGGTCACCGCCTGGGCCGGTGACCCCGCCGCGCTCGTCGAGTACCACGTGCGGTTCGGTCGCCCGGTCCTCGTCCCCGACGACGACACCGGGGCCGAGGTCGTCGTGCGGGGCAGGGTGGGCGCCCTCGGCGAGGACGGTCGCGCCCGCGTCGACCTCACCGTCACCAGCGGCGGCGAGAAGGTGCTCTCCCTGGCTCGCGCGACCGTGCGCCTGGCGTGACCACCCCGCGTCGCGCCGTCCTGGCCGCCGCGGCGCTGGTGCTCCTCCCCGCCTGCGGGACCTCCTTCGTCGACACCGTCGCCGCCGAGGACCGGGCGGCGGCCGAGGCCACGCAGGGAGCCGACCCGGGCGGCGCGCCCGAGGGCTCCTGCGCCCGACGCGCCGCTCCCGACCCCGGGCGCCCGCGGGTGACCCTCGACTTCCGCCTGGCCGACGACCTGCGCACCGTCACCGGCACCGAGACCGTCGTCTTCACCGCTGACCGGCCCACCCGCGAGCTGGTCTTCCGGCTGGTGCCCAACGACCCGGGCGCCGCCGCGGCCGGCAACGCCCTCGCGGTGGACGCCGTGCGGGGGGACGACGTGGCCGGCGGCGGCTACGAGGACGCGGAGGCCGGGGGGCCGGGCGGGCTGTACGTCGTCCGCCTCGACCGGGAGCTCGCCGCGGGGCGGGCCACCGAGGTCGCGCTGGACTTCACGCTCGAGCTCGGGCGGGGCGGCTTCGAGCGGGTCGGCACGGCCGAGGGCGTGTCGTGGTGGGCCAGCGGCGCGCCGCTGCTCGCGTGGGATCCCGGCGTCGGCTGGGTGCGGGACCCGTTCGTGTCCGTCATCGGCGAGACCGCCACCAGCCCGGTGGCCGACACCCGCGTCCGCGTCTCCGCGCCGGCGGAGCTCACGGTGCTCATGACCGGCGACCAGGAGGCGCCCTCCGCCGTCCGCGACGGCCGCCGCACCTGGACGTCCACCGAACCGGTCGCCCGTGACGTGAGCGTCGCGGTGGGGGAGTTCACCACCGCCTCGGTGACCACCCCGAGCGGCGTCGAGGTCACCGCCGGCGTCCTGCCCGACGCGTCCCTGCCCGCCGCCGAGCTCGCCGACTGGACCGTGACGGCCATCGGCGACCTCGAGGAACGGTTCGGCGCCTTCCCGTACCGCACACTGACCGTCCCGCTGCTGCCGGACTACGGCGGCGGCATCGAGTACCCCAGCTCGATCCTGCTCGCCGGGGCCAGCGAGTCGGTGCTCGTGCACGAGGTCGCGCACATGTGGTTCTACGGGATGGTCGGGGACTCCCAGTTCCGCGACCCCTGGCTGGACGAGGCCTTCGCCAGCTACGCCGAGTCGGTGGCCTTCCCACCCCGGGACGTGGAGCAGCAGCTGGCGGTGCCCGGCGACGTCGGCGCGGCGATGGACGAGTTCGAGGGCGCTGCCGACTACTTCCAGCGGGTCTACGGCAAGGGCGGCGCCGCCCTGCTCGCGGCCCGGGACGCCGCCGGCCCCGAGGCCTTCGACGCCGCGGTGCGCTGCTACGTCGACGCCAACGCCTGGACGATCGCCACCCCCGACGACGTCGCCCGGGCGCTGGCCGACCTGCCCGCGGCGCTCGACGTCCTCCTGGACGCAGGGGCGCTGCAGCCCGAGGACCTGCCCCGCTGAGGAGCCGGCCTCAGCCGGCCTGCCCCAGCAGCCGCTGCATCCGGCCGACGCCCTCGACGAGGTCGTCGTCGCCGAGGGCGTAGGACATCCGCAGGTAGCCGGGCGTGCCGAACGCCTCGCCCGGGACGACGGCGACCTCCGCCTCCTCGAGGATGATCTCGGCCAGCTCGACGCTGTTGTCCGCCGTCCGCCCGGCGATCTCGCGCCCCAGCAGCGCCTTCACCGACGGGTAGACGTAGAAGGCCCCCCGCGGCTCGGGGCAGGCGACACCCGGGATCTCGCGCAGCATCGAGACGATGGTCCGGCGGCGGCGGTCGAAGGCCTCCTTCATCGTCGCCACCGCGGAGAGGTCGCCGGACAACGCGGCGATGGCGGCGGCCTGGGACACGTTGGCCACGTTGGACGTGGCGTGCGACTGCAGGTTGGTGGCGGCCTTGACGACGTCGGCCGGACCGACGATCCAGCCGACCCGCCAGCCGGTCATCGCGTAGGTCTTGGCCACGCCGTTGACGACGACGCACCGGTCGGCCAGCTCGGGCACCAGCACCGGCATCGAGGGCGCCGTCGCGCCGTCGTAGGTCAGGTGCTCGTAGATCTCGTCGGTGAGGACCCAGATCCCGTTGTCCAGCGCCCAGCGGCCGATCTCCTCGACGACCTCCGGCGGGTACACCGCACCGGTCGGGTTGGACGGCGAGCAGAACAGCAGCACCTTCGTCCGCGGCGTCCGGGCGGCCTCCAGCTGGGCCACCGAGACCAGGTAACCGCTCTCCTCGTCGGCGACCACCGGCACCGGCACGCCGCCGGCCAGCGCGATGGCCTCCGGGTAGGTCGTCCAGTACGGGGCCGGCAGCAGCACCTCGTCACCCGGGTCGAGCATCGTGGCGAAGGCCTCGTACACCGCCTGCTTGCCGCCGTTGGTCACCAGCACGTTGGCCGCCGACACCTGCAGGCCGGAATCGCGCGCGGTCTTGGCGACGATGGCCTCCTTGAGCGCGGGCAGCCCGCCCGCGGGCGTGTACCGGTGCATCGCCGGCTGGGAGCAGGCGGCGACGGCGGCCTCGACGATGTAGTCCGGCGTCGGGAAGTCCGGCTCGCCCGCGCCGAAGCCGATCACGGGCTTGCCGGCGGCCTTCAGGGCCTTCGCCTTGGCGTCGACCGCGAGCGTCGCCGACTCGGCGATCGCCGCGATGCGGCGGGAGATGCGCCGCTCGGCGGGCGGCAGCTCGGTGGAGGGAGCAGCGGGCTCCGAGGGGGAGACGGCGGTGCGGTGGGCGGCCATGCGGTTCATCGTGTCAAAGGGCGGAGGTCCCGGTCGCCCCCGTTCCCGGCGACCCTGCGCCGGCGTCCCGCCGCAGCCGGACGTCGCCACCGTCGTGGACGACGCGGACTACTACCCCGGACCGGCCCCCGAGCGCGTCACCGAGGTCCCGGACGGCCGCTCACCCCACCCGGGCGGCACCGGGACGACGGCCGGGTGGAGCCCGTCGCGCAGGCGGGTGGAGGAGCCGCCGGACCGCGCAGGCCCCGCCGCCGAGCCGGACGTGCCGGTCGCCGGCGGCGGCGTGGGCGAGCACGGCCTCGACCCCGTCGGTCGGGGAGCCGGTCGCGTCGCCGAGAGGCTCGTCCACCGCCCGGCCCGGTGCCGCGACGTGGCCGTCGAGGGACGCGGGGAGGTCGTGCACGCGCAGCTCCCCCGTGCAGGTCCGACCGCCCGGCGGGGCCGGATCCGTCGCCCCGCGACGCCCCGGTGCGGAGCACGTTGGCTACCGGTCCCGACGGTCCCGTACACTGGCTGTCCTGGGGCAGTTGACCCCGCCACCGGCGTGCCCCGGATCCCCCTGCGGGGCTCGGCGCCCGGCCGCGGTGGGCAGGCGGTCCCAGGCCCGGCTCAGGGCACTAGGGGTGTAGCTCAATTGGCAGAGCAGCGGTCTCCAAAACCGCAGGCTGCAGGTTCAAGTCCTGTCACCCCTGCCCGTGCCGCCGGCCCCGCGCCGGCGACGAGCACGAGTACGACACCCACCCGACGGCCCGAGAGCAGCGGCCACCACCACGAGGCGAGCGAGGCCCAGTGAGCGACGAGAAGCCGGGACGCGAGGACGACCCTCGCGCCGCCTCCGACGCCGAGCTGACCGACGAGCAGCTCGACCGCGAGGCACCGGGCGTCGACGACGCCGCCGAGCTCGAGGCCGCCGAGGACGACCTCGCCGCCGAGGCCCAGGCCGACGAGGACAAGGTGGTGGCCACCCCGGCGCGCCGCCGCGGTGGTCGGATCACCGCCGGCGACGACGAGGACGAGGAGCCGAGCGCGCGCACCCGGCGTCCGGCCCGGGAGCGCACCGCCTCCCGGCCCGCCGAGGGCCCCGGGACGCGGTCCCGGGCAGCGGCCGAGCGGGCGCGTGCCGAGGAGATCCGGCAGAAGCGCAGCGTGGGCCGGTTCCTGCGCGAGGTCGTGGCCGAGCTGCGCAAGGTCATCTGGCCGGGTCGGCGTGAGCTGATCACCTACACGACCGTCGTCATCGTCTTCGTGGCCTTCATCGTGGCGCTGGTGGCCGGCCTGGACCTCCTCTTCGCCCAGGGCGTGCTCGCCGTCTTCGGCTGAGCCCACCCGCCCCACCCACACGACGCCGACGAGGAAGAGATCCCCGTGACCGACCCCCGCGAGCCCTTCGACACCGACAGTGCCGTCGAGGGCATCGACCTGGACGACGCCCGCTTCGACGTCCGCGGCAGCGCGGACCTCGAGACCGGCGTGGGGGAGCCCGGCGCCGCCGAGGGCTCCACCGACACCGCTGACCAGGACGCCCTGACCGGGGTGGCCGACGCGACCCCCGGGATCGAGGACGGCGACGCCGACAGCCTGGTCAGCGACCCCCTGACCGCACCGGCGGCGGACTCCGACCTCGCCGAGCCCGAGGAGGACGAGGACCCCGTCGAGGCGCTGCGCAAGGCCCTGCGGATCGCCCCCGGCGACTGGTACGTCGTGCACTCCTACGCCGGCTACGAGAACAAGGTGAAGACCAACCTCGAGTCCCGCATCCAGTCGCTGGACATGGAGGACTTCATCTACCAGATCGAGGTGCCGACCGAGGAGGTCACCGAGATCAAGAACGGCAAGCGGACCCAGGTCAACCGCAAGGTGTTCCCCGGGTACCTGCTGGTGCGCATGGAGCTCAACGACGAGTCCTGGGGCGCGGTGCGCAACACCCCCGGGGTGACCGGCTTCGTGGGCGCCACCTCCCGGCCCTCGCCGCTCACCCTCGACGAGGTCGTCAAGATCCTCGCCCCGACCACCACCCAGCCGGCCGCCAAGGCGACCGAGACGACGACCACGACCACCGCCGCGCCGGTGGCCGTCGTGGACTTCGAGGTCGGCGAGTCGGTGACGGTCATGGACGGGCCGTTCGCCACGCTCCCCGCCACGATCAACGAGATCAACGCCGAGCAGCAGAAGCTGCAGGTGCTCGTGTCGATCTTCGGCCGGGAGACGCCGGTCGAGCTCTCGTTCAACCAGGTCCAGAAGATCTGAACAAGGACCGAGTCGCCCTCCACCGCTCGTAAGCTCGCGGCGGGGCCCGGCGACGAGGCCGTTCCATCCCGTCACGAAGAAGGAAGTCATGCCCCCCAGGAAGCGGTTGACCGCGGTCATCAAGCTCCAGATCAACGCCGGTGCGGCCACCCCCGCCCCGCCCGTGGGTCCGGCGCTCGGCCAGCACGGCGTCAACATCATGGAGTTCTGCAAGGCCTACAACGCCGCCACGGAGTCGCAGCGCGGCAACGTGATCCCGGTCGAGATCTCGGTCTACGAGGACCGCTCGTTCACCTTCGTCACCAAGACCCCGCCCGCGGCGCGCATGCTGCTCAAGGCGGCCGGTGTGGAGAAGGGCTCCGGGGAGCCGCACAAGACCAAGGTCGCCACCGTGACGCGTGACCAGGTCCGCGAGATCGCCCAGACGAAGATGGCCGACCTCAACGCCAACTCCCTCGACGAGGCCGAGAAGATCATCGCCGGCACCGCCCGGTCGATGGGCATCACGGTCCAGTAACGCAACCGGCGTGCGGACGTACACCGCACGCCCGGCCTCGTCCCGAGGTCCGCCCCGAGCTCGCGTGGGGTGGGGGACGAGGTCTCCCACTGTGGGAGGGCCTGCGCCAGGCCCGCGCACCACACGACTCCCGGCCACGCGCCGGGGGAGAGGACACACCATGGCGAAGCACGGCAAGAAGTACCGCGAGGCGGCCGCCAAGGTCGACCGCGACACCCTGTACTCCCCGCTGCAGGCGGCCGCCCTGGCCAAGGAGACGTCGCCGACGGCCTACGACGCCACCGTCGAGGTCGCGATGCGCCTGGGCGTCGACCCGCGCAAGGCCGACCAGATGGTCCGCGGCACGGTCAACCTGCCGCACGGGACCGGCAAGACCGCCCGCGTCATCGTCTTCGCGACCGGTGACAAGGCCGCCGAGGCCGAGGCCGCCGGCGCCGACGTCGTCGGCTCCGACGACCTGATCGAGCGCATCCAGGGCGGTTTCCTGGACTTCGACGCGGCGATCGCGACCCCCGACCAGATGGCCAAGGTCGGCCGGATCGCCCGCATCCTCGGCCCGCGTGGCCTGATGCCGAACCCGAAGACCGGCACCGTGACCCCCGACGTCACCAAGGCCGTCAACGACATCAAGGGCGGGAAGATCAACTTCCGCGTCGACAAGCAGGCCAACCTGCACCTGGTCATCGGCAAGACCTCCTTCGACGAGACGAAGCTGGTGGAGAACTACGCCGCGGCGCTCGACGAGGTCCTGCGGGCCAAGCCGTCGGCCGCCAAGGGCCGGTACCTGAAGAAGGTCACCGTCTCCACGACCATGGGCCCGGGCATCCCGGTCGACCCCAACCGCACCCGCAACCTGACGGTGGACGAGCCCACCGCCTGAGGTCGCAGACACCACGAGGGCCCCGCAGCGCACGCGCTGCGGGGCCCTCGTGGTGTCTGCGTGCGGTGCGTGCGTCCGCGGGATCCGCACGGTGGTCCTCATCAGCGGACGGTCGCCGCCACCACCGTGCGGAGCCCACTGCCCACGGCGGCGGACGCACCGCGAGCCGTGTACTGTTGCAGCCGTTCCCCCCAAGACCGCTGGTCGTCGCACGTCCGCGTGCGATCGAAGGTCCCGGATCCCGGGCGACCCGCGCAGGAGGACGGTTCGATCGCCGGGCGCCCCGCGCCCGGCCCTCGCCCCGTGCGCCCTGCGCCGGGGCGTTCCTCGTCTCCGGGCCGGAGATCGCCCGCCGTCGTGCACCGGCCGGTGGTCGCCCGACAGACGAGAGGAGGCCCATGCCCACGCAGGCGAAGGCCGCGGTGATCGACGAGATCACCGAGCGGTTCCAGTCGTCCAGCGCGGCGGTGCTCACCGAGTACCGCGGGCTGACCGTGGCCCAGCTGACCCAGCTGCGCCGATCCCTCGGTGAGGGCAGCAGCTACGCCGTCGTCAAGAACACCCTGACGAAGCGGGCCGCGGAGGAGGTCGGGTTCTCCGACCTCGCGCCGCTGCTCAACGGCCCCACCGCGATCGCCTTCATCGAGGGCGACCCGGTGAACGCGGCCAAGGCCATCCGTGACTTCGCGCGCGCCAACCCGCTGCTCGTCGTCAAGGGCGGCGTGGTCGAGGGCCGCACGGTCGACGCCGCCGAGGTCACCGCCCTCGCCGACGTCGAGCCGCGCGAGGTCCTCCTGGCCAAGCTGGCCGGCGCGATGATGGGCAACCTCAGCAAGGCCGCGGGCCTGTTCCAGGCTCCGCTGTCCCAGGTCGCCCGCCTGGCCGCCGCGCTGCAGGAGAAGAAGCCCGCCGAGGACGCTCCCGCCGCGGACACCGCTGCTGCTGCTGACACCCCCGACACCGACGCTGCCGCCGCGGACGCCGCGGCCAGCACCGACTGACCCCAGAAGGAGAGATCATGGCCAAGCTGTCCACCGCGGAGCTGCTCGACGCGTTCAAGGAGATGACGCTGCTCGAGCTGTCCGACTTCGTGAAGCAGTTCGAGGAGACCTTCGAGGTCACCGCTGCTGCTCCCGTCGCCGTCGCGGCCGCCCCGGCCGCCGGTGGTGGCGACGGCGGCGCCCCCGCTGTCGAGGAGCAGGACGAGTTCGACGTCATCCTCGAGAGCGCCGGCGACAAGAAGATCCAGGTCATCAAGGAGGTGCGCGGCCTGACCTCGCTCGGCCTCAAGGAGGCCAAGGACCTGGTCGACGGCGCGCCGAAGCCGGTCCTGGAGAAGGTCGCCAAGGACGCTGCCGAGAAGGCCAAGGCCGCCCTCGAGGGCGCCGGCGCCACCGTCACCGTCAAGTGACCCCCTCCCCGGCCTGAGCCGGGGGAGCACCACCTCGCACGACCCGCAGGGGCCGTCCTCCACCGGAGGGCGGCCCCTGCGGCGTTCCGGCGGCGCCTCCGGCCCCGGGCCGGCGGCCGCGACCCCGCCGGGCGATCCCCCGCCACGGTCCCCGGCGTGGCGGTCCCCCCGGCGTCGCCGGCCTGGCATCATGGCCGTGTCGTCGAGGCGAGGACCGTTCCCGCCGGACGGCTGTTCCTTCCCGGGTGTGTGCCTGGTCGCTACCGGCCTCCCGACGTGGACAGCCTGCCGGCGTAGGGGTAGGGTTCCCTGTTGCGCTGCCCCCTGACTGCTTGCCCGCCGAGACGGGTCACCTGGGGTGCCCGGGGGAACCTCTCCGGACGCCCGTCGACCCTCTGCTCCGGCCGTTCAGCAGCCCAGGCGGACAGCCCCGCCATTACCGACGACGACCCAGGACGAACCAGCACCCGCCCGCACGTCGTGAGGTCCTTGGAAGGACGCATCTTGGCAGGCTCTCGCCCCACCAGCATCTCCGCCAGCACCACCGAGTCAGGTTCCATCCAGCACACCCCGCAGAACCCGCAGACCGGCCCCCGCACCGGCGAGGCCGACCAGCAGAAGATCCCCGGCGCGCCCCTGCGCGTCTCCTTCGCCAAGATCTCCGAGCCGCTCGCGGTGCCGGACCTGCTGGCCCTGCAGACCGCGTCCTTCGACTGGCTGGTCGGCAGCCCCGAGTGGCGCGCCACCCTGCCGCCCGAGGAGCAGGCCGACGCCGTCGGCGGCCTCGCCGAGATCCTCGAGGAGATCTCGCCGATCGAGGACTTCAGCGGCTCGATGTCCCTGTCCTTCTCCAACCCGCGCTTCGAGGACGTCAAGGCGTCCCTCGAGGAGTGCAAGGACAAGGACATGACCTACGCGGCGCCGCTGTTCGTCACCGCCGAGTTCATGAACAACACCACTGGCGAGATCAAGAGCCAGACGGTCTTCATGGGCGACTTCCCGATCATGACGAACAAGGGCACGTTCGTCATCAACGGCACCGAGCGCGTCGTCGTCTCGCAGCTGGTCCGCAGCCCGGGCGTCTACTTCGACAAGACCCTGGACAAGACGTCGGACAAAGACGTCTTCAGCGCCAAGGTGATCCCCAGCCGCGGGGCGTGGCTGGAGTTCGACGTCGACAAGCGCGACACCGTCGGCGTCCGCATCGACCGCAAGCGCCGCCAGCCGGTCACCGTCCTGCTCAAGGCCCTCGGCTGGACCGAGGACCGCATCCGCGAGCACTTCCAGTGGTCGCCCACCGTCCTCGCCACCCTGGAGAAGGACCACATCGCCGGGCAGGACGAGGCGCTGCTCGACATCTACCGCAAGCTGCGGCCGGGCGAGCCGCCGACGCGTGAGTCGGCGCAGGCGCTGCTGGAGAACCTGTTCTTCAACCCGAAGCGCTACGACCTGGCCAAGGTCGGCCGGTACAAGGTCAACAAGAAGCTCCGCGTCGAGGTCCCGCAGAGCACGCTGACGCTCACCGAGGACGACATCGTCGCCACCATCGAGTACGTCGTGCGACTGCACGCCGGCGAGCCCGACCACGGCGTCGACGACATCGACCACTTCGGCAACCGTCGCCTGCGCACCGTCGGCGAGCTGATCCAGAACCAGATCCGGGTCGGCCTCTCCCGCATGGAGCGCGTCGTCCGCGAGCGGATGACGACCCAGGACGTCGAGGCGATCACGCCGCAGACGCTGATCAACATCCGGCCGGTCGTCGCCTCCATCAAGGAGTTCTTCGGCACCAGCCAGCTGTCCCAGTTCATGGACCAGACCAACCCGCTCGCGGGCCTGACCCACAAGCGCCGCCTGTCGGCGCTCGGTCCGGGCGGTCTGTCGCGTGAGCGGGCCGGCATGGAGGTCCGCGACGTGCACCCGAGCCACTACGGCCGGATGTGCCCGATCGAGACGCCGGAGGGCCCGAACATCGGCCTGATCGGCTCGCTGTCCTCGTTCGGCCGGGTCAACGCCTTCGGCTTCATCGAGACGCCGTACCGCAAGGTCGTGGGCGGTGTGGTGACCGACCAGATCGACTACCTCACCGCCGACGAGGAGGACCGCTTCGTCGTCGCCCAGGCCAACTCGCCGCTGGACGCCAGCGGCCGGTTCGCCGAGGAGCGGGTCCTGGTCCGCACCAAGGGTGGCGAGACCACCGACCTCGCCCCCGAGAACGTCGACTACATGGACGTCTCGCCGCGGCAGATGACCTCGGTCGCGACGGCGATGATCCCGTTCCTCGAGCACGACGACGCCAACCGCGCGCTCATGGGCGCGAACATGCAGCGTCAGGCCGTCCCGCTGCTGCGCAGCGAGGCGCCGCTGGTCGGCACGGGCATGGAGCTGCGTGCCGCCGTCGACGCCGGCGACGTCGTGGTGGCCGAGAAGGCCGGTGTCGTCGAGGACTCCACGGCCGACTACGTCACCGTCATGGCCGACGACGGCACCCGGCAGACCTACCGGCTGCTGAAGTTCCGCCGCTCGAACCAGGGCACCTCCATCAACCAGACCCCTGTCGTCGACGAGGGGCAGCGGGTGGAGGTCGGCCAGGTCATCGCCGACGGGCCGTGCACCGACCAGGGTGAGATGGCGCTGGGCAAGAACCTGCTCGTCGCCTTCATGCCGTGGGAGGGCCACAACTACGAGGACGCGATCATCCTGTCGCAGCGCCTCGTGCAGGACGACGTCCTGTCCTCGATCCACATCGAGGAGTTCGAGGTCGACGCCCGGGACACCAAGCTCGGTGCCGAGGAGATCACCCGGGACATCCCGAACGTCTCCGAGGAGGTCCTCGCCGACCTCGACGAGCGCGGCATCATCCGCATCGGTGCCGAGGTCGTCCCCGGCGACATCCTCGTCGGCAAGGTCACGCCCAAGGGCGAGACCGAGCTGACCCCCGAGGAGCGGCTGCTGCGGGCGATCTTCGGTGAGAAGGCCCGTGAGGTCCGCGACACCAGCCTCAAGGTCAAGCACGGTGAGTCCGGCAAGGTCATCGGCGTCCGCGTGTTCTCGCGCGAGGACGGCGACGAGCTGCCCGCCGGCGTCAACGAGCTGATCCGGGTCTACGTCGCCCAGATGCGCAAGATCTCCGACGGTGACAAGCTCGCCGGCCGCCACGGCAACAAGGGCGTCATCGCCAAGATCCTCCCGCAGGAGGACATGCCGTTCCTCGAGGACGGCACCCCGGTGGACATCGTCCTCAACCCGCTCGGCGTCCCCGGCCGGATGAACGTCGGCCAGGTCCTGGAGACCCACCTCGGGTGGGTCGCCAAGTCCGGCTGGCAGGTCGAGGGCACCCCGGAGTGGGCGGCCAACCTGCCGCAGGCGGCCCGTTCGGCCCAGCCGGGCACCCGGACGGCGACGCCGGTGTTCGACGGTGCGCGCGAGGAGGAGATCGTCGGGCTGCTGAGCTCGACCGTCCCCAACCGCGACGGCCAGCGGATGGTGGCCCCGACCGGCAAGGCGCGGCTGTTCGACGGCCGCTCCGGCGAGCCGTTCCCGGAGCCCATCTCGGTGGGCTACGTCTACATCCTGAAGCTGCTGCACCTGGTCGACGACAAGATCCACGCCCGGTCGACCGGCCCCTACTCGATGATCACGCAGCAGCCGCTGGGTGGTAAGGCGCAGTTCGGTGGTCAGCGCTTCGGTGAGATGGAGTGCTGGGCGATGCAGGCCTACGGCGCGGCCTACGCGCTGCAGGAGCTGCTCACCATCAAGTCCGACGACATCCTGGGCCGCGTCAAGGTCTACGAGGCGATCGTCAAGGGCGAGAACATCCCCGAGCCGGGCATCCCCGAGTCGTTCAAGGTGTTGCTCAAGGAGCTGCAGTCGCTCTGCCTCAACGTCGAGGTGCTGTCCGGCGACGGGCAGGCGATCGAGCTGCGCGACACCGACGACGAGGTGTTCCGGGCCGCGGAGGAGCTGGGCATCGACCTCTCCCGCCGCGAGCCCTCTTCCGTCGAGGACGTCTGATCGCGCCGCCGGCCGGCCCCGCGCAGCGGGGCCGGCCGGCCACACACCTCTGACATAGAAGCGAAGAACTAGCCCCGGAAAGGGGTCCACTCAGTGCTCGACGTCAACTTCTTCGATGAGTTGCGCATCGGTCTGGCCTCCGGCGACGACATCCGCCAGTGGTCGCACGGTGAGGTGAAGAAGCCCGAGACCATCAACTACCGGACGCTGCGTCCGGAGAAGGACGGTCTCTTCTGCGAGAAGATCTTCGGTCCCACCCGGGACTGGGAGTGCTACTGCGGTAAGTACAAGCGGGTCCGGTTCAAGGGCATCATCTGCGAGCGCTGTGGCGTCGAGGTGACCCGGGCCAAGGTCCGCCGCGAGCGGATGGGCCACATCGAGCTGGCCGCTCCGGTCACCCACATCTGGTTCTTCAAGGGCGTCCCCTCGCGCCTGGGCTACCTGCTCGACCTGGCGCCCAAGGACCTCGAGAAGATCATCTACTTCGCCGCCTACCTGATCACCTCGGTCGACGACGAGGCGCGCCACCGCGACCTGCCGACCATCGAGGCCGAGATCAGCGCGGAGAAGCACAACCTCGAGGGCCGCCGCGACGCCGACGTCGAGGCCCGCCAGCAGAAGCTGGAGGCCGATCTCGCCGAGCTCGAGGCCGAGGGCGCCAAGTCCGACGTCCGGCGCAAGGTCCGCGAGGGCGGCGAGCGCGAGATGCGCCAGCTGCGCGACCGCGCCCAGCGGGAGATCGACCGCCTCGAGGAGGTGCTCGACACCTTCCGCAAGCTCGAGGTCAAGCAGCTCATCGCCGACGAGGGCCTCTACCGCGAGCTGCGTGACCGCTTCGGTGAGTACTTCGAGGGCGGCATGGGTGCCGCGGCGCTGCAGAAGCTGCTCGCCGACTTCGACCTCGACGCCGAGGCCGCCTCGCTGCGCGAGACCATCCGCAGCGGCAAGGGCCAGCGCAAGCTGCGGGCCCTCAAGCGCCTGAAGGTCGTCGCGGCGTTCCAGCAGACCCGCAACTCGCCCATGGGCATGGTGCTGGACTGCGTCCCGGTCATCCCGCCGGACCTGCGCCCGATGGTGCAGCTCGACGGTGGCCGCTTCGCCACCAGCGACATGAACGACCTGTACCGCCGGGTGATCAACCGGAACAACCGGCTCAAGCGACTGCTCGACCTCGGCGCGCCCGAGATCATCGTCAACAACGAGAAGCGGATGCTCCAGGAATCCGTGGACGCGCTGTTCGACAACGGCCGTCGCGGCCGGCCGGTCACCGGCCCGGGCAACCGTCCGCTGAAGTCGCTGAGCGACCTGCTCAAGGGCAAGCAGGGGCGGTTCCGCCAGAACCTGCTGGGCAAGCGGGTCGACTACTCCGGCCGTTCGGTCATCGTCGTCGGCCCGCAGCTGAAGCTGCACCAGTGCGGCCTGCCCAAGCAGATGGCGCTGGAGCTGTTCAAGCCCTTCGTCATGAAGCGGCTGGTCGACCTCAACCACGCGCAGAACATCAAGTCCGCCAAGCGCATGGTCGAGCGCGCCCGCCCCGTCGTGTGGGACGTGCTCGAGGAGGTCATCACCGAGCACCCGGTGCTGCTCAACCGCGCACCGACGCTGCACCGCCTGGGCATCCAGGCCTTCGAGCCGCAGCTGGTCGAGGGCAAGGCCATCCAGATCCACCCGCTGGTCTGCACCGCGTTCAACGCGGACTTCGACGGTGACCAGATGGCGGTGCACCTGCCGCTGTCGGCCGAGGCGCAGGCCGAGGCCCGCATCCTGATGCTGTCGAGCAACAACATCCTGAGCCCGGCCGACGGTCGCCCGATCACCGCGCCGACCCAGGACATGGTGCTCGGCCTGTACCACCTGACGACCCTCACCGGGTCCGCGCAGCTGGCCGAGGGCGAGCTGCCCAAGTCGTACTCCACGACCGCCGAGGCGGTCATGGCCTACGACAAGGGCGCCCTGGGCCTGCAGGAGCGGGTGCTCATCCGCCTGGACGAGGTCTTCGGCGTCGACAACGGCCCGAACGACCCGTGGGTCGCCCCGGAGGGCTGGGAGCCCGGTCAGCCGGCGCTCGTGTCCACCAGCCTGGGCCGCGTGCTGTTCAACGAGGCCCTGCCCGAGGACTACCGCTTCGTCAACTACCAGGTGCCGAAGAAGGAGCTCGGGGCGATCGTCAACGACCTCGCCGAGCGCTACCCCAAGGTGCAGGTCGCGGCGACGCTGGACGCCCTCAAGTCGGCCGGGTTCCACTGGGCCACCCGTGCGGGGATCACGATCGCCATCGACGACGTGGTCACCCCGCCGGCCAAGCAGGAGATCCTCGACCGGCACGAGGCCGAGGCCCGGCAGATCGAGCGCCAGTACGAGCGCGGTGTCATCACCGACGCCGAGCGTCGTGGCGAGCTGATCGAGATCTGGACCCGCGCGCGGGCCGAGGTCTCCCAGGCGATGGTGGACAACTTCCCGACCACCAACCCGGTCTGGGTCATGGTCAACTCGGGTGCCCGGGGCAACATGATGCAGATCAGCCAGATCGCCGGTATGCGTGGTCTGGTCGCCAACCCGAAGGGCGAGATCATCCCGCGGCCGATCAAGGCCAACTTCCGGGAGGGTCTGTCCGTGCTGGAGTACTTCATCTCCACGCACGGTGCCCGCAAGGGTCTGGCCGACACCGCGCTGCGGACCGCCGACTCCGGTTACCTCACCCGCCGGCTGGTCGACGTCTCCCAGGACGTCATCATCCGCGAGGAGGACTGCGGCACCGAGCGCGGCGTGATCATGCCGATCGGCACCGTGGTGGACGGCAAGCTCACCCGGGACGCGCACGTCGAGACCAGCGTGTACGCCCGTGCGCTGGCCGCCGACGTGGTCGCCGAGGACGGGACCGTCATCGCCGAGGCCAACTCCGACCTCGGTGACGTGCTCCTCCAGACGCTGATCGACGCCGGTGTGGCCGAGGTCAAGGTCCGCTGCGTCCTGACCTGCGAGTCCCTGCTCGGCACCTGCGCCACCTGCTACGGCCGGTCGCTCGCGACCGGCAAGCTGGTGGACGTCGGCGAGGCGGTCGGCATCATCGCCGCCCAGTCGATCGGTGAGCCGGGCACCCAGCTGACGATGCGCACCTTCCACACCGGTGGTGTCGCGGGTGAAGACATCACCCACGGCCTGCCGCGCGTGGTCGAGCTCTTCGAGGCCCGCGTCCCGAAGGGCAAGGCGCCGATCGCCGAGCTGGCCGGCACCGTCCGGATCGAGGACGGCGAGCAGTTCCGCAAGCTCACGATCACCCCGGACGACGGCTCCGACGAGGTCGTCTACGACAAGCTGTCGCGCCGGTCGCGGCTGCGGGTCGAGGACGGCGGCCACGTCGAGGTGGGCGAGCAGCTCACCGAGGGTGCGGTCGACCCGCACGAGGTGCTGCGGATCATGGGCCCCCGCGAGGTGCAGCTGCACCTGGTCCGCGAGGTCCAGGAGGTCTACCGCAGCCAGGGTGTGTCGATCCACGACAAGCACATCGAGGTGATCATCCGCCAGATGCTGAAGCGGGTGACCATCATCGACTCGGGCGCGACGGAGTTCCTGCCCGGTGCGCTGGTGGAGCGGACGCTGTTCGAGACCGAGAACCGCCGGGTCGTCGCCGAGGGTGGCGAGCCGGCCTCGGCCCGCCCGGTGCTCATGGGCATCACCAAGGCGTCGCTGGCGACCGAGTCGTGGCTGTCGGCCGCCTCCTTCCAGGAGACGACCAAGGTGCTCACCGACGCCGCGATCCAGGGCAAGAGCGACAGCTTGCTCGGTCTCAAGGAGAACGTGATCATCGGGAAGCTGATCCCGGCCGGTACCGGCATCAGCCGCTACCGGAACATCACGGTCGAGCCGACCGAGGAGGCCCGCGCCGCGGTCTACACCATGGCCGGCTACGACGACGGGCAGTACTACAGCCCGGACGTCTTCGGTCAGGGCACCGGCGAGGCCGTCCGCCTCGAGGAGTACGACTGGCGGGGCTAGTCCCCGGTAGGCAGTGACGAGAGGGCCCCGCAGGCGATCGCCTGCGGGGCCCTCCCGTCTGCCGCACCGAGCCGTCAGCCGTCGGCGGCGATGTCCCGCTGCAGCGCTCCCGCTCCCGATGGCGCCCGCGGGGGACGAGCCGTTGCGGGCCGGGTCGGGGCGGGCCGTCGAGGACCCGGCCGGTCAGCGCCGGGCCGCCACCGCGACCAGCGGCTGTCCCGGCGCGAGCCGCCGGGCCGGGGAAGGCCGCAGCCCCGCATCGGCGAGCTGCCGGCGCAGCGGCTCCACCTCGGGCAACTCCATGCCCTCGCCCTGGGCGCGCAGCAGCAGGTCGAAGTGCCGGCTGAACGGGTCGGGCGTGGCGGCGGTGGTCGTGACCAGCAGCGCGCCACCCTCGGACAGCAGGCCCGCCACGGCCCGGAACAGCGGGACCCGCTCGCGGAGTGGCACGTAGTAGACGAAATTGGCGAGGAGGGCGAGGTCGTAGGGGCCGCCGGCCCGGCCGTCGGCCGCCAGGGCCGCGACGTCGCCGCGCAGCACGCGGGCCCGCCCGGCCAGCCCCCGCTGCGCGAGCAGCCGCTCGGCGAGGTCGGCGACGGCGTCGTCGACCTCGATCCCCGTGCCCTCCGCCACCGGCGCGGCGGCCAGCACGGCGGCCAGGTTCTGCCCCGCCCCGCAACCGACGTCCAGCACGCGCGCGGGACGCACCTCACGCACCGCGGCCACCAGCGCCTCGTGCAGGACCGGCTCCATCGCCCGGGTCAGCTGCGCGATCGTCTCCCCCCGCTCCGCGACGTCGCGACGTGGCGGCCCCCCGTGCAGCTGGCCCGGGAGTTCCCGGTAGAGCCCGGTGTGGAAGCCGGCGAACCCCTCGTACGCGGCGCGCAGCACGTCGTCGTCCAGCAGCCGTCGTCCGCGCCGGGACAGTGTCCACCCGCCGGCCGAGGCGCGGACGAGCCCGTGCGCCTGCAGCACCCGCAGCCAGGGCTCCAGCAGGCCACCGTCGTCGAGGCCGAGCCGGGCGCGCACAGAGGCGGTGCCGACCGGCCCGTCCCGCAGGGAGTCGAGCACGCGGGTGGACAGGGCCGCCGCGGCCACCGCGAGCCGGACGGCGGCCAGACCGTCACGGGCAGCGCGTAACCACGGCACCCCGCCGCCGCGGAGGAGCTTCGCGGTCGCGACGAGGCGGCTCATGCGCCCTCACGCGCCTCACGGCCCGGCGCGGCACCGGCACCCGCGAGGACGAGCACCGCACCGTCCCCCACGGCGCGATCGTCCTCGCCTCGGTCCCGCTGCGCCCATCGAGGGGGAGACGCGCCGGAGGCGGCGGATGACCGCCCGCACGGCAACACCGGCGGCCGGCTCAGCCGGCCAGGCGCTTCATCGTCTCGACCGTCCTCAGTCGGCCCTCCCGGCTGTCGTCGAGGGGCTGGAGCATCAGCGTCGTCACGCCGGCCGCGCCGAAGGCGGCGATCCGCTCGGCCACGTAGGACTCCGGCCCGATGAGCGTGGTGGCCCGGACCAGCTCCTCGGGCACCGCTGCCGCGGCCTCGTCCTTCTTGCCGTCGAGGTAGAGGTCCTGGACGGTGCGGGCCTCCTCCTCGTAGCCGTAGCGCCGGGCCAGGTCGTTGTAGAAGTTCTTGCCCCTCGCGCCCATGCCGCCGATGTAGAGGGCCAGCGACGGCCGGACGAGTTCGAGCATCGGTTCGACGTCGTCGCCGATGGCGACGGGGACGCCCGTCACGATCTGCAGCTCGCCCAGCGCGGCGTCACGTCTGGCCCGGCCCGCTGCCAGCGAGTCGCCCCACACCGACGCCGCCTTCTCCGGGACGAAGAAGATCGGCTCCCAGGCCTCGGCGATCTCGGCCGCCAGCTCGACGTTCTTGGGGCCCAGTGCCGCCAGCAGCACCGGGATCCGCTCCCGCACGGGGGTGTTGATGAGCTTCAGCGGCTTGCCGAGGCCGGTGCCTCGCTCGGGTGGCAGCGGGATCGTGTACTTCGGTCCGTCGTGCGCCAGGCGCTCCCGGCGCCACACCTGCCGGCAGATCTCCACGATCTCGCGGGTGCGCTGCAGGGGGGCGTCGTAGGGGACGCCGTGCCAGCCCTCGATCACCTGGGGCCCCGACGCGCCCAGTCCGAGGGTGAACCGGCCACCGGAGACGAAGTCCAGCCCGGCCGCGGTCATGGCGGTCAGCGCCGGGGTGCGGCTGTAGATCGGGAAGATGCCGCTCATCAGCTCGAGCCGCTCGGTCACCGCGGCCAGGTACCCCAGCTGGCTCACCGCGTCGAACGTGTAGACCTCCGCCACCATCGCGAGGTCGAGGCCGGCGGACTCGAGGTCGCGGATCTCCGCGGCGGTCTCGTGGAACCCACCGCTGTAGCTGGCCTGGATGCCGATGCGCACGTCCACTCCTCAGGTCGGCGGCACCCCGGTCGGCGCCGGCACCGACCGTATCGGCAGGCCGGGCGGGAGCCGACGGCTCAGAGGGCGCGGACGACCCCGACGACCTCGGTGATGACGCGGACGCCGTCGACGTCGCCCGGGACCCGGCTGGCCGCGCCCGGGTCGGCGAGGTCGACCTTCACCACGTACCCGCTGTCGCGCCGGGCCAGCCCGACGCCGACCACGCCCGGGTCGGTGGCCAACCGCGCGCTGAGGGCCGTCTTGGCAGCTCGGGCGGAGGCGCGGTCGGTCATCGCCCCATGGTGCCCCTGATCTCCCGAACGCGACAGCCCCGGCGGACCGGGTGAGACGGTCCTGCGGGTCCCGCCGCGGGACTGCGAGGGGCGGGGGCCGTCGGTCTAGGCGGGGACCCACTGCAGGTCGAGCAGTTCCAGCACCGTGCTCAGTGGATTGGCGAAGGTGACACCGCCACCGTTGCGGCCACCGGTCTCGCTGCCCGCGAAGAGCAACCCCATCGGCGCGCGGTCCGAGCTGCGCCAGATGACCGACCCGCTGTCGCCGCCGGCGCTGAAGGCCCCCGTCAGCCCCTCGATCTCCACCTGGTCGTCGAAGACGTGCGCCCCGCGGTCGTACTGCACCGTCACGCCGTCGACCTCCACGGCGGTGACCCGGCCGATCGTGTGACCCGTCGTCCGGCCCACCTTCTCGACCTGTTCGTCGGGGTCGACGTCGTCCACCGCGAGCGGGTCCCCGCCCAGCGCGCCTCCGGGCAGCCGGCCGGGCTCAGCGGGCACCTCGGCGTCGAGGGTCGCCACCGCGGCGTCGGCCAGGTTCGCCCGTCCGTCCCCCCGGAACCGCACGAAGGCGGCGAGGGTCGCGACGCGGTCGGCCTCGCTGCCGCCGTCGGCCGGCCCGGGCTGCAGCACCGGGTCGCCGACGGCCGCCGCGTCGCTGGCCGCAAGCACGTGGTTGTTCGACAGCAGCGCGAGCCGGCCGTCGACCCGGACGAACCCGCCCAGCGTCCCCGCGGAGACGGTCGGGTGCGCCACCGAGAGCCCGGGGTGCAGGGGTCGGGTGCGCCGTTGCAGCTCGCCCGGCGTGGGCGAGGACAGCGCCCGCACCGTCCCGATCACGCGGACGTCCACCTCCTCCAGCACGGTGTCGTCAAGCCCCGAGAGCAGCAGGTCGGCGTCGTCCTTCGCGGCGACCCGGATGGCCAGGTGGGCCCGGTCGCGGCCGATCGGTGCCAGACCGAGCGCCGGGCGCGCCCAGCCCCGGACGTCGAGGGCGGTGACCGGACCCGCCTCGGCCAGGCGAGCCGACAGGTGGGCCTTGAGCTCGCGGGCGAGGTCGACGTGCACGGGATCCTCCGGTGGCGTTCGGTGGGCGTCCTGCGACCGACGGTAGGGCCGGGGTACGACAGCCGCGCGTCGGTGGCCGTCGTCGCAGGACACCGCGGGTGTCGCGCCGCGCGGACCCCGGCGGCGCCGCTGGAGCCGGTACAGTCGCGCCACCGCCGGGCCCCCGGTCGGGTCCGTCCCTCCCGGGAACACACCGGCCGGAAGTGACGTTGACCCCGACGTCCGAGCCCTGGCGGGTGGGCTGACCACCGCCTGTCGACATGTGGCGGACCCGGCTTTGACCGGGTTCGAGCACGCGGGTATCGTGGTCAGCCGTGCCCAGGGTGCCCTGGGCCTGCTCCCGTTCGCGGTGCGCCTGCCGGTAGGTGGTGGCGCCGAGTCGCGGGGGGCGACCGATCCGGTTCGACTCGCCGGCCGGTCCTGGGGACGGCGACACGCCCGACCGCGGGGACCGGTGGTGGTCCACGGCCGGGAGTGGGTACGACCCCAGCAGGACCGGCACCCAGGCACAGCAGAGCACCGTCCACAGCACGACCCAGCGCAGGTAGGAGATCCAGGCCACCCATGCCCACGATCAACCAGCTGGTCCGCAAGGGCCGCGAGGACAAGGTCGAGAAGACCAAGACCCCGGCGCTGAAGGGCTCCCCTCAGCGTCGTGGCGTGTGCACCCGCGTGTACACGACGACGCCGAAGAAGCCGAACTCGGCGCTGCGCAAGGTCGCTCGCGTGCGCCTCACGAGTGGCATCGAGGTGACCGCCTACATCCCGGGCGTCGGCCACAACCTGCAGGAGCACTCGATGGTGCTCGTGCGCGGCGGCCGGGTGAAGGACCTCCCCGGCGTGCGCTACAAGATCATCCGCGGCTCGCTCGACACCCAGGGTGTCCGCAACCGCAAGCAGGCTCGCAGCCGGTACGGCGCGAAGAAGGAGAAGAGCTGACATGCCGCGCAAGGGCCCTGCACCGCGCCGCCCGCTGGTCGCCGACCCGGTGTACCAGTCGCCGCTGGTCACCCAGCTGGTGAACAAGGTTCTCGTCGACGGCAAGCGCTCGGTCGCCGAGGCGATCGTCTACGGCGCCCTCGAGGGCTGCCGTGCCAAGACCGACACCGACCCGGTCGTCACGCTCAAGCGGGCGCTGGACAACGTCAAGCCGGCCCTCGAGGTCCGCAGCCGCCGCGTCGGTGGTGCGACCTACCAGGTCCCGGTCGAGGTCCGCGCCTCGCGGAGCACGACGCTCGGCCTGCGCTGGCTGATCCAGTACAGCCGGGCCCGTCGCGAGAAGACGATGACCGAGCGCCTGATGAACGAGCTCCTCGACGCCAGCAACGGTCTCGGTGCCGCGGTGAAGCGCCGCGAGGACACGCACAAGATGGCCGAGTCGAACAAGGCCTTCGCGCACTACCGCTGGTAAGTGCCACCCCGGCTGGCTCCGCCAGCCCCCGCGGCCGGCGGGTAGTCCGGGCCACCCCCTGGACACCGCACGCGGACCCGAACCAAAGAGGAGACGAGACAGATGGCCGACTCCAAGGCCCAGCTCGCCAAGACCCGCAACATCGGGATCATGGCGCACATCGACGCCGGCAAGACCACGACGACCGAGCGCATCCTCTTCTACACCGGTATCAACTACAAGATCGGTGAGGTCCACGACGGCGCGGCCACGATGGACTGGATGGAGCAGGAGCAGGAGCGCGGCATCACCATCACGTCCGCCGCGACGAAGTGCTCCTGGAACGGCTACGACATCAACATCATCGACACCCCCGGGCACGTCGACTTCACCGTCGAGGTGGAGCGGTCGCTGCGGGTGCTCGACGGTGCCGTCGCCGTCTACGACGGGGTCGCCGGCGTGGAGCCGCAGACCGAGCAGGTGTGGCGGCAGGCCGAGAAGTACGGCGTCCCGCGCATGTGCTTCGTCAACAAGCTCGACCGCACCGGCGCCGACTTCTTCCGCTGTGTCGACATGATGGTCGAGCGTCTCGCCGCCAACCCGCTGGTGCTGCAGCTGCCGATCGGCGCCGAGGCCGACTTCATCGGCGTCGTCGACCTGGTCCAGATGCGTGCGCTCACCTGGCGCGGCGAGACGCAGATGGGTGAGGACTACGCGGTCGAGGAGATCCCGGCCGAGCTCGCCGACCAGGCCGCCGAGTACCGCGAGAAGCTGCTCGAGACCATCGCCGAGACCGACGACGAGCTCATGGAGGCCTATCTCGGTGGCGAGGAGATCACCGTCGAGCGGCTGAAGGCGGCCATCCGCAAGGCGACGATCGCCGCGCAGGTGAACCCGGTCCTCACCGGTACCGCCTTCAAGAACAAGGGCGTCCAGCCCCTGCTCGACGCGGTCACCGACTACCTGCCCAGCCCGCTGGACATCGAGGCGATCGTCGGCACCGCGCTCGACGGCGAGACCGAGGTCATCCGGCACGCCGACGAGGACGAGCCGTTCTCGGCGCTGGCCTTCAAGATCCAGACCGACCAGCACCTCGGCAAGCTGACCTACATCCGGGTCTACTCGGGCAAGGTCAACTCCGGGTCCCCGGTGCTCAACAGCACCAAGGACCGCAAGGAGCGGATCGGCAAGATCTACCAGATGCACGCCAACAAGCGCGAGGAGCGCGACGGCGTGGGTGCCGGTCAGATCGTCGCCGTCGTCGGTCTCAAGCAGACCACCACGGGCGACACGCTCAGCGACCCGCAGAAGCCGGTCATCCTCGAGTCGATGACCTTCCCGGCGCCGGTCATCTCGGTCGCGATCGAGCCGAAGACCAAGAGCGACCAGGAGAAGCTCGGCACCGCCATCCAGAAGCTCGCCGAGGAGGACCCGACCTTCCAGGTCCGCCTCGACGAGGAGACCGGCCAGACGGTCATCTCCGGCATGGGCGAGCTCCACCTGGAGATCCTCGTCGACCGCATGCGCCGCGAGTTCAAGGTCGAGGCCAACGTCGGCAAGCCGCAGGTCGCCTACCGCGAGACCATCCGCAAGACGGTCGAGAAGTACGACTACACCCACAAGAAGCAGACCGGTGGGTCCGGCCAGTTCGCGAAGGTGCAGGTCACCCTGGAGCCGCTCGAGGTCAGCGGCGACGGGCCGACCTACGAGTTCGAGAACGCGGTCACCGGTGGCCGCATCCCGCGGGAGTACATCCCGTCGGTGGACCAGGGCATCCAGGACGCCATGCAGTACGGGGTCCTCGCCGGCTACCCGCTGGTCGGCGTCAAGGCGACCCTGGTCGACGGCCAGTACCACGAGGTCGACTCCTCGGAGATGGCCTTCAAGATCGCCGGCTCGATGGTCTTCAAGGAGGCCGCACGCAAGGCCAGCCCGGCCCTGCTCGAGCCGCTCATGGCCGTCGAGGTCGTCACGCCCGAGGACTACATGGGCGACGTCATCGGCGACCTGAACTCCCGGCGCGGCACCATCCAGGCGATGGAGGAGCGCTCCGGCGCCCGCGTCGTCCGGGCTCTGGTCCCGCTCTCGGAGATGTTCGGCTACGTGGGCGACCTGCGCAGCCGCACCCAGGGGCGGGCGAGCTACACCATGGTGTTCGACTCGTACGCCGAGGTCCCGCAGAACGTCGCCAAGGAGATCATCGCCAAGGCGACCGGCGAGTGACCTGCCGGGCGGGGTAGCCCCGTCCGGCCCCCAGCAAGCCCACCCCAGAGTTCGCGCACGACTGCGACACCACGAGGAGAGGAACCCAGTGGCCAAGGCCAAGTTCGAGCGGACCAAGCCGCACGTCAACATCGGCACCATCGGGCACATCGACCACGGCAAGACGACGCTGACCGCGGCGATCACCAAGGTGCTGCACGACAAGTACCCGGACCTCAACGAGGCGTCGGCCTTCGACCAGATCGACAAGGCGCCCGAGGAGAAGGCCCGCGGCATCACGATCTCGATCGCGCACGTCGAGTACCAGACGGAGAACCGTCACTACGCGCACGTCGACTGCCCCGGTCACGCCGACTACATCAAGAACATGATCACCGGTGCGGCGCAGATGGACGGCGCCATCCTGGTGGTCGCGGCCACCGACGGCCCGATGCCGCAGACCAAGGAGCACGTCCTCCTGGCCCGCCAGGTCGGCGTCCCCTACATCGTCGTGGCGCTCAACAAGGCCGACATGGTCGACGACGAGGAGATCCTCGAGCTCGTCGAGCTGGAGGTCCGCGAGCTGCTCAGCGAGTACGAGTTCCCGGGCGACGACGTCCCCGTGGTCCGCGTCTCCGCGCTCAAGGCCCTCGAGGGCGACGCCGAGTGGGGCAACCGGCTCATGGAGCTCATGGACGCGGTCGACTCCGCGATCCCCGAGCCGCAGCGTGACGTCGACAAGCCGTTCCTCATGCCCGTCGAGGACGTCTTCACCATCACCGGCCGCGGCACCGTCGTGACCGGTCGCGTGGAGCGCGGCATCGTCAAGGTCAACGAGGAGGTCGAGATCGTCGGCATCCGCCCGTCCTCGACCAAGACCACCGTCACCGGCGTCGAGATGTTCCGCAAGCTGCTCGACCAGGGCCAGGCCGGCGACAACGTCGGTCTGCTGCTGCGCGGCATCAAGCGCGAGGACGTCGAGCGTGGCCAGGTCGTGGTGAAGCCGGGTTCGATCACCCCGCACACCAACTTCGAGGCCTCGGTCTTCATCCTGTCGAAGGACGAGGGTGGTCGTCACACCCCGTTCTTCAACAACTACCGTCCCCAGTTCTACTTCCGGACGACGGACGTGACGGGTGTGGTGACCCTGCCCGCCGGCACCGAGATGGTCATGCCGGGCGACAACACCGACATGACGGTCGAGCTGATCCAGCCGATCGCCATGGAGGAGGGCCTGAAGTTCGCCATCCGCGAGGGTGGCCGGACGGTCGGCGCGGGTCGCGTCACCAAGATCCTCAAGTAACACCCTCGACGGGCGGCGGCCGACTGCGGCCGCCGCCCGTCCCTGGGCGGGGAACCGCCCATCCCGCTGGGGCGAGACCGGATCACGGTCTGGACCACCCGGCGTTCCCAGCTAGAACAGACACCGATCGGCAGGAGCAGAAGACAGCGATGGCGGGACAGAAGATCCGCATCCGGCTGAAGGCCTACGACCACGAGGCGATCGACGCCTCGGCGCGGCGCATCGTCGAGACGGTGACCAAGACCGGTGCGCGCGTCGTCGGCCCGGTGCCGCTGCCGACGGAGAAGAACGTGTACTGCGTCATCCGGTCCCCGCACAAGTACAAGGACTCGCGGGAGCACTTCGAGATGCGTACGCACAAGCGGCTCATCGACATCCTCGACCCGACGCCGAAGACGGTCGACGCGCTCATGCGCATCGACCTGCCGGCCTCGGTCGACGTCAACATCCAGTAAGGGCAGTCAGCAGACATGGCGAGCACATTCCGTGGTCTCCTCGGCGAGAAGCTGGGCATGACCCAGGTCTTCGACGAGAACAACCGCATCGTGCCGGTGACCGTCGTCAAGGCGGGCCCGTGTGTGGTGACCCAGGTGCGCACCCCCGAGGTCGACGGCTACTCCGCCGTCCAGCTCGGGTTCGGTGAGATCGACCCGCGCAAGGTGAACAAGCCCGAGGGTGGGCACTTCGCCAAGGCGGGCGTCACGCCGCGCCGGCACCTGGTGGAACTGCGCACCGCGGACGCCTCGAACTACACGGTCGGCCAGGAGCTGACCGCCGAGGTCCTCGACGGCGTCGCGAAGGTCGACGTCATCGGCACCAGCAAGGGCAAGGGCACCGCGGGTGTCATGAAGCGGCACGGGTTCAAGGGCCTGGGCGCCGCGCACGGCACGCAGCGCAAGCACCGGTCGCCCGGCTCCATCGGCGGGGCCTCGACCCCCGGCCGCGTCTTCAAGGGCCTGCGCATGGCCGGCCGCATGGGCGCGGTCAAGACGACGACCCTCTCGCTCAACGTGCACAAGGTGGACGCCGAGCGCGGGCTGGTGCTGATCAAGGGCGCCATCCCGGGCCCGAAGGGCGGGCTCGTGCTCGTCCGCTCGGCCGTCAAGGGCGGCCCCGTGGGGAGTGACAACCAGTGACCGAGTCGACCCAGACCCGGACCGACCGCGAGGTCGACGTCCGGACCCCGGCGGGGGAGACCTCCGGCAGCGTGACGCTGCCCGGTGAGCTCTTCGACGCGTCGGCCAACGTCTCGCTGATGCACCAGGTCGTGGTGGCCCAGCTGGCCGCCGCGCGCCAGGGCACGCACGCGACGAAGACCCGCGGCATGGTCAGTGGCGGTGGCATCAAGCCCTACCGCCAGAAGGGCACCGGCCGCGCCCGTCAGGGCTCGATCCGTGCACCGCAGTTCTCCGGTGGTGGCACGGTCCACGGCCCGCAGCCGCGTGACTACTCGCAGCGGACCCCGAAGAAGATGAAGGCCGCCGCCCTCCGCGGCGCCCTCTCCGACCGGGCCCGGGAGAACCGCGTCCACGTGGTCAGCACCTTCGTCGACGGGGACGCCCCGAAGACCAAGGCCGCCCTGGCCACCCTCGAGGCGATCACCTCCGCCAAGCGGGTGCTCGTCGTGCTCGACCACGACGACGTCCTCAACTGGGTGAGCCTGCGCAACGTGCCGCAGGTGCACCTGATCGAGGCCGGCCAGCTCAACACCTACGACGTGCTGGTCTCCGACGAGGTCGTCTTCACCGAGGCCGCACTGGCCGAGTTCGTGGCCGGGCCGGTGTCGGGCAAGCGTCGTGGCGTGGAGAAGCCCGACCTGACCACTCCCGACGTCCCCGGCGCCATCCCGTCGATCCAGCCGGCCCAGGGCACCACCGACCTGGACATCGACACCGACACCACCGAGGAGAAGGCGTGAGCGTCCGCGACCCCCGGGACGTCCTGCTGTCCCCGGTCATCTCGGAGAAGAGCTACGGGCTGCTGGACGACAACCAGTACACGTTCGTCGTCCTGCCCGAGGCCAACAAGACGCAGATCAAGATCGCGGTCGAGCAGATCTTCAAGGTGAAGGTGCTCGGCGTGAACACGATCAACCGCCAGGGCAAGCGCAAGCGGGCCAAGGGCGGGATGGGCAAGCGCAAGGACACCAAGCGCGCCATCGTGTCCCTCGCCCCCGGCGACCGCATCGAGATCTTCGGTGGTCCCGGCGCCTGAGCGCCCGGACCGTTCGGACCAGAGATAGAGGACTGAGTCAGCAATGGCTATCCGCAAGTACAAGCCGACGACGCCGGGCCGCCGCGGCTCCAGCGTCGCCGACTTCGCCGAGGTCACCCGCGACCATCCCGAGAAGTCGCTGGTCCGACCGCTGCACGGTCGCGGCGGGCGCAACGTCCACGGGAAGGTCACGGCGCGGCACCAGGGCGGCGGGCACAAGCGTGCCTACCGGGTGATCGACTTCCGTCGGGCCGACAAGGACGGTGTGCCGGCCAAGGTCGCCCACATCGAGTACGACCCGAACCGCACCTCGCGCATCGCGCTGCTCCACTTCGCCGACGGCGAGAAGCGCTACATCATCGCGCCGGCCCGCCTGAAGCAGGGCGACACGGTCGAGTGCGGCCCGTCGGCCGACATCAAGCCCGGCAACAACCTGCCGCTGCGGAACATCCCGGTCGGCACCGTGGTTCATGCCATCGAGCTCCGTCCCGGTGGCGGCGCGAAGATCGCCCGCTCGGCGGGGACCAGCGTCCAGCTGGTCGCCCGTGAGGGTCGCCTCGCGCAGCTGCGCATGCCGTCGGGCGAGATCCGCAACGTCGACGTCCGCTGCCGCGCGACCGTCGGCGAGGTGGGCAACGCCGAGCAGTCGAACATCAACTGGGGCAAGGCCGGCCGCATGCGGTGGAAGGGCAAGCGCCCGACCGTCCGCGGTGTCGCCATGAACCCGGTGGACCACCCGCACGGTGGTGGTGAGGGCAAGACCTCCGGTGGTCGCCACCCGGTGAACCCGAAGGGCAAGCCGGAGGGCCGGACGCGCAAGCGCAAGGCCAGTGACGCCCTGATCGTGCGCCGCCGGCGCACCAACAAGAAGCGCTGAGCGGGTAGAGGAGTCCGACAGACATGCCACGCAGCCTGAAGAAGGGCCCGTTCGTCGACGACCACCTGCTCAAGAAGGTGGACGCGCAGAACGAGAAGGGCACCAAGACCGTCATCCGCACCTGGTCGCGGCGCTCGACGATCATCCCCGACATGCTCGGGCACACGATCGCCGTCCACGACGGCCGCAAGCACGTCCCGGTCTTCGTGACCGAGGCCATGGTCGGGCACAAGCTCGGCGAGTTCGCTCCCACGCGCACCTTCCGTGGGCACGTCAAGGACGACCGCCGGTCCCGGCGCGGCTGACCAGGTAGAGAGAGAATCCAATGACTTCCCAGGTGGGACAGGAGACGCCGGTCGCCCGGGCCACGGCCCGGTTCGTCCGCGTCACCCCCATGAAGGCACGCCGGGTGGTGGACCTCATCCGCTACCTGCCGACCGACGAGGCCCTGGCGCTGTTGCGGTTCGCCCCGCAGGCCGCCAGCGAGCCGGTGCTCAAGGTGGTGGCCAGCGCCGTCGCGAACGCCGAGCACAACCTGCGGCTGGACCCGGCCGCCCTGGTCGTGAGCGCCGCGTACGTGGACGAGGGCCCGACGCTCAAGCGGATCCGTCCGCGTGCGCAGGGCCGTGCGTTCCGCATCAACAAGCGGACCTCCCACATCACCGTGGAGGTCGCGGAGGTCTCCGCCAGCGAGGAGCTCGCCGGCAAGTCCCGCACCGCCCGCCGCCGCACCGGCCAGTCCGGTCCGGCCACCCAGCAGCAGAACAGCAACACGAGGGGAGGGACCCGCTAGTGGGTCAGAAGGTCAACCCGCACGGGTTCCGGCTCGGCATCACCACCGACTACAAGTCCCGGTGGTACGCCGACAAGCTCTACAAGGACTACGTCAAGGAAGACGTGGCCATCCGCAAGCTCATGAGCAAGGGGATGGAGCGGGCCGGGATCTCGAAGGTCGAGATCGAGCGCACCCGCGACCGCGTCCGCGTCGACATCCACACCGCCCGGCCGGGCATCGTCATCGGCCGTCGCGGCGCGGAGGCCGACCGCATCCGTGGCGAGCTGGAGAAGCTCACCGGCAAGCAGGTCCAGCTGAACATCCTCGAGGTGAAGAACCCCGAGTCGGACGCGCAGCTGGTCGCCCAGGGCGTCGCCGAGCAGCTGTCCAGCCGGGTGAGCTTCCGGCGCGCCATGCGCAAGGCCATGCAGTCGGCCCAGCGCAGCCCGCAGGTCAAGGGCATCCGGGTGCAGTGCTCCGGTCGCCTGGGCGGCACCGAGATGAGCCGGTCGGAGTTCTACCGCGAGGGTCGCGTGCCCCTGCACACGCTCCGCGCGAACATCGACTACGGCATCTACGAGGCCCGCACCACCTTCGGCCGCATCGGCGTGAAGGTGTGGATCTACAAGGGCGACGTCAGCGGCTCGCGTGCCGAGCGCGAGGCCCTCGAGGCCCTCGCCGCCCGCCAGCAGCGCCGTGAGCGGGCCCAGCGCCCGCAGCGCCGTTCCGGGTCCTCCGGCACCACCGCCGGGGGCACCGAGGCCGGCCGCGCCGCGGCCGAGTCCACGACCGGGCCGGCCGTCGACACCACCGACAGCGCGGTGGCCGCGACCTCCGGCGAGGTGGCTCCCGAGCAGACCGTCGCCGAGGCCGCTGGTCCCGAGGCGACCGCTGCGGCCGAGACCACGGCCGCGCAGAACCCCACGGAGGGCTGACACGTGCTGATCCCACGGCGCGTCAAGCACCGCAAGCAGCACCACCCGAGCCGTTCGGGTCGTGCCAAGGGCGGGACCGAGATCAACTTCGGTGAGTACGCCATCCAGGCCCTCGAGCCGGCGTACGTGACCAACCGGCAGATCGAGTCCGCTCGTATCGCCATGACGCGGCACATCCGTCGTGGCGGGAAGGTCTGGATCTCGATCTACCCGGACCGTCCCCTCACCAAGAAGCCGGCCGAGACCCGCATGGGTTCCGGTAAGGGCTCGCCCGAGTGGTGGGTCGCGAACGTCAAGCCGGGCCGCATCATGTTCGAGCTGTCCGGTGTCGCGGAGCCCGTGGCCCGTGAGGCCATGCGTCGCGCGATCCACAAGCTGCCGATGAAGTGCCGCTTCATCACTCGTGAAGGAGAGGTGTGATGGCCGCCGGTCTGACCGCTCCCGAGCTGCGCGAGCTCTCCGCGGACGAGCTCGCCTCGCGGCTGCGCGAGTCGAAGGAAGAACTGTTCAACCTGCGGTTCCAGGTGGCCACCGGCCAGCTGGACAACAACCGGCGACTGCAGACCGTCCGCCGCGACATCGCCCGGATCTACACGATCATGCGCGAGCGCGAGCTGGGTCTCTCGGTCGCCCCGAGTGAGGGTGTGGCATGAGCGAGCCCCAGGAGGCGCAGACCGCGTCGGGCCCCGGCCTGGCCGGCCGTGGCTACCGCAAGGTCCGCGAGGGCCTCGTGGTCAGCGACAAGATGGACAAGACGATCGTCGTCGAGGTCGAGGACCGTGTGAAGCACGGCCTCTACGGCAAGGTCATCCGTCGCACGAGCAAGCTGAAGGCGCACGACGAGCAGCAGGTCGCCGGCATCGGCGACCGGGTGCAGATCATGGAGACCCGGCCGACGTCGGCCACCAAGCGGTGGCGGCTGGTCGAGGTCCTCGAGAAGGCGAAGTAGGACCCCCGGGGACCGCGAGGTCCTCGTGTGCCAGGCGGCCCTCCGGGGCCGGTCCAGGAGCAGGTACCCTGGACGACTGGCGCGCCCCACGGGTGCGCGCCCATCCCGGTACTCGTGCTCGGACGCACCGGCGGCAGAACGCTGCCGGTGCGTCCGCACGTGGGTACCGGACAGCCGGTTCACCGTTCCGGCCCGGCTGTCACCACTGAGATTTGGGAGTAGGACGTGATCCAGCAGGAGTCGCGACTGCGGGTCGCCGACAACACCGGTGCAAAGGAGATCCTCTGCATCCGTGTGCTCGGCGGATCCGGGCGACGCTACGCGGGCATCGGTGACGTCATCGTCGCCACCGTCAAGGACGCGCTGCCCGGCGCCGGGGTCAAGCGCGGCGACGTCGTCAAGGCCGTCGTCGTCCGCACGGTGAAGGAGCGTCGTCGTCCGGACGGCTCCTACATCCGCTTCGACGAGAACGCCGCGGTCATCATCCGCGACAGCGGCGACCCGCGCGGTACGCGCATCTTCGGCCCGGTCGGCCGTGAGCTCCGCGACAAGCGCTTCATGCGGATCATCTCGCTCGCCCCGGAGGTGCTGTGATCATGGCGGACAAGACGCCGTCGATGAAGGTGAAGAAGGGCGACACCGTCGTCGTGCTGTCCGGCAAGGACAAGGGCGCCAAGGGCCGGGTCATCGCTGCCTACCCGAAGCTCCAGAAGGTCCTCGTCGAGGGCGTGGGCCGGGTCAAGAAGCACACCCGGATCAGCTCCAACCAGCGTGGTGCCCAGTCGGGCGGGATCGTCACGCAGGAGGCTCCCATCCACGTGAGCAACGTGATGGTGATCGACTCCGAGGACAAGCCGACCCGGGTCGGCTACCGCAAGGACGAGGAAGGCCGCAGCATCCGGGTCTCGCGGCGCACCGGTAAGGACCTCTGACGGCCATGAGCGCACCCACCCGTGAGCTGCCCCGCATGCTCGCCCACTACCGCGAGCAGATCGCCCCGGCCCTGCAGTCGGAGTTCGGCTACGACAACGTCATGCAGATCCCGCGGCTGACGAAGATCGTCGTCAACATGGGCGTCGGCGAGGCGACCCGCGACGCGAAGCTGATGGACGGCGCGGTCCGCGACCTCACCGCCATCACCGGTCAGAAGCCGGCCGTCGTCCGGGCCCGCAAGTCCATCGCGCAGTTCAAGCTGCGTGAGGGCATGCCGATCGGCGCCAAGGTCACCCTGCGTGGCGACCGCATGTGGGAGTTCCTGGACCGGCTGCTGTCGCTGGCCCTGCCCCGCATCCGTGACTTCCGCGGGCTCAACGCCAAGCAGTTCGACGGTCACGGCAACTACACGTTCGGCCTGACCGAGCAGTCGATGTTCCGCGAGATCGACGTCGACAAGATCGACCGGCCCCGCGGCATGGACATCACGCTGGTCACCACCGCCACGAACGACGAGGAGGGTCGCGAGCTCCTCCGCCTGCTGGGCTTCCCGTTCGCCGGCCAGCCCGTCGTGACCACCACCCGCTGAGCCGGGGCGAGGAGACACTCCAGATGGCCAAGAAGGCGCTGATCAACAAGGCGGCCCGCAAGCCGAAGTTCGCGGTCCGCGGGTACACCCGCTGCCAGCGGTGCGGGCGTCCGCACTCGGTCTTCCGCAAGTTCGGCCTGTGCCGGATCTGCCTGCGGGAGATGGCTCACGCCGGCGAGCTCCCGGGCGTGAGCAAGTCCAGCTGGTAAGACCCAGCACCCCGTCCCGCCGGCCCTCCGCCGGCGGGACGGACCACCCCGAGCACCACCGATCGCCGAGAGGCCCACGCGTACCGCGTGAGGAACCGCGGCGAGAGAGGCACCACACCCCATGACGATGACCGACCCGATCGCGGACATGCTCACGCGGATCCGGAACGCCAACCAGGCGTACCACGACTCCACGACCATGCCGTCGTCGAAGCTGAAGACGCACATCGCCGAGATCCTCCAGCAGGAGGGCTACATCGCCGGCTGGACCGTCAACGAGGTCGAGAAGGACGGCACCACGCGCAAGGAGCTGGTGGTCGACCTCAAGTACGGCCCCAACCGTGAGCGGAGCATCGCCGGCGTCCGGCGCGTCTCCAAGCCCGGTCTGCGGGTGTACGCCAAGTCCAACGCGCTGCCCAAGGTGCTCGGCGGCCTCGGGGTGGCCATCATCTCCACCTCGACCGGGCTGCTCACCGACCGGCAGGCGAACAAGAAGGGCGTGGGCGGGGAAGTCCTCGCCTACGTCTGGTAAGGGAGCGAGCAGATGTCACGGATCGGACGACTCCCGATTCCCGTGCCCGGCGGCGTGGACGTCGCCGTCGACGGTCAGACGGTCAGCGTGAAGGGCCCCAAGGGCTCGCTGACCCACACCGTCGCGGCGCCGATCACCGTCGAGCGCGGCGAGGACGGCACGCTGAGCGTGCAGCGCCCCAACGACGAGCGGGCCAGCCGGGCCCTGCACGGGCTGTCGCGCACCCTCATCGCCAACATGATCACCGGCGTCACCGAGGGGTACACCAAGACCCTCGAGATCGTCGGCGTCGGATACCGCGTCGCTGCCCGGGGCTCGGACCTCGAGTTCGCCCTCGGCTACAGCCACCCGGTGCCGGTCAAGGCCCCGGAGGGCATCACCTTCACCGTCGAGTCGCCGACCCGCCTGCGGGTGACCGGTATCGACAAGCAGCAGGTGGGTCAGGTCGCGGCCAACATCCGCAAGCTGCGCCGCCCCGACCCGTACAAGGGCAAGGGCGTGCGCTACCAGGGCGAGGTCGTCAAGCGCAAGGTCGGGAAGACGGGTAAGTGATGGCACAGACCGAGAAGGCTGCCGCTCGGGTGCACAAGCCCGTCGGCACCGACATCAGCACCGCACGGCGGGTCTCCCGCCTGCGCCGGCACAACCGGCTGCGCAAGCGGGTCTCGGGCACGCCGGAGCGCCCGCGCCTGGTGGTCCACCGCAGCTCGCGGCACATCCACGTCCAGGTGGTGGACGACACCGTCGGCCGTACCCTGGTCAGCGCCTCGACGCTGGACCCGAGCCTGCGCGGCGCCGAGGGCGACAAGTCGTCGCTGGCCCGCCAGGTCGGCGCCCTGGTCGCCGAGCGTGCCAAGGCCGCCGGCATCGCGGCGGTCGTGTTCGACCGCGGCGGCAACCGCTACCACGGCCGGATCGCGGCGCTGGCGGACGGCGCCCGCGAGGGCGGTCTGGACTTCTGATGGACTCGCGGGACCGGAAGCCGAGCACCCCGGTGACTCGGCAGATCGACACAGAGCAGATCGAGAGGGACGTCTGATGCCAGGACCACAGCGACGCGGCGGCGGCGCCGGCGGCGGTAACGACCGCCGCGACCGTCGTGACGGCGGGCGGGGGCCCGGCGGCGCGCCTGCCGAGAAGAGCAACTTCATCGAGCGCGTGGTGGCCATCAACCGCGTGTCCAAGGTCGTCAAGGGCGGTCGGCGCTTCAGCTTCACCGCCCTGGTGATCGTGGGCGACGGCGACGGCACCGTGGGCGTCGGCTACGGCAAGGCCAAGGAGGTGCCCGCGGCGATCGCCAAGGGCGTCGAGGAGGCCAAGAAGCACTTCTACAAGGTGCCCCGGATCGCCAGCACCATCCCGCACCCGGTGCAGGGTGAGGCGGCCGCCGGTGTCGTGCTGCTCAAGCCGGCCAGCCCCGGTACCGGTGTCATCGCCGGTGGTCCGGTGCGCGCCGTCCTGGAGTGCGCCGGCATCCACGACGTGCTCTCCAAGAGCCTCGGGTCGTCCAACCCGATCAACATCGTGCACGCCACGATGCAGGCGCTGAAGGACCTCGTCCGTCCCGAGGAAATCGCGGCCCGCCGCGGTCTGCCCCTGGAGGACGTCGCCCCGGCGGCCATGCTGCGTGCGCGTGCGGGCCAGGGGGTCTGAGATGGCGCAGCTCAAGGTCACCCAGGTCAGGTCCGCGATCGGGACCAAGCCGAACCAGCGTCAGACGCTGCGGTCGCTGGGGCTCAAGCGGGTCAACGACTCGGTCGTGCAGGAGGACCGTCCCGAGATCCGCGGGATGGTCGCGACGGTGCCGCACCTGGTCACCGTCGAAGAGATCAGCTGAACCGCGGCTGAGTAGGGACATCACATGACTCTCAAGGTCCACCACCTGCGTCCGGCCCCGGGCGCCCACACCGCCAAGACCCGCGTGGGTCGCGGTGAGGGCTCCAAGGGCAAGACCGCCGGTCGCGGCACGAAGGGCACCGGCGCGCGGGGCACCACGTCCGCGCGGTTCGAGGGCGGGCAGACGCCGCTGCACATGCGGCTGCCCAAGCTCACGGGCTTCAAGAACCGGAACAAGGTCGTGTTCCAGGTCGTCAACCTCGACCGGATCGCGGCGCTGTTCCCCCAGGGCGGCTCGGTCAACCCCGACACCCTCGCCGAGGCCGGCGCCGTGCGCCGTGGCCAGCCGGTGAAGGTGCTGGGCACCGGCGACCTGGGTGGCGTCGAGGTGCACGTGCACGCGCACGCGTTCTCGTCGTCGGCCGCCGAGAAGATCAGCGCGGCCGGGGGCAGCACCACCCGCATCTGACCGCCGATGACCCCCGGGGTGCGTCTCTCCGCGAGACGACCCCCGGGGGTCGTCTGCTGCCCGGCCCGGGGCGCGTGAGCGCCCGGTCCGTCGACCGGACGGGACGGCGCGTGGCACCCGCGTAGACGGGGCCCGGGCTGGTTCCATCCCCACCGTTGCTAACCTCATCCGACCGAGTAGGGGAGGGCACGTGCTGCAGGCGTTCGCCGCGGCGTTCCGGACGCCAGACCTCCGGCGCAAGCTGCTGTTCTCCCTGGCGATCATCGCCGTCTACCGGCTGGGCGCCCAGATCCCGGGGCCCGGGGTCTCCGTGGCGGCGATCAACAGCTGCCTCGAGGCCGCGCAGGCCTCCGACCAACGGGACCTCTACTCGCTGGTCAACCTGTTCTCCGGCGGGGCGCTGCTCCGGCTGTCGATCTTCGCGCTCGGCATCATGCCGTACATCACCGCGAGCATCATCGTGCAGCTGCTGGTCGTGGTCATCCCGCGGTTCGAGCAGCTGAAGAAGGAAGGGCAGTCGGGTCAGGCGAAGCTGACCCAGTACACCCGCTACCTCACGATCGCCCTCGCGGTCCTGCAGAGCACCGGCGTCATCGCCCTGGGCCGCAGCGGCCAGCTGTTCCCGAACTGCCCGCAGGACATCATCCCGTCGGACTCCATCTGGACGACCGTGGTGCTGGTCATCACGATGACCGCCGGCACCGCCGTCATCATGTGGCTCGGTGAGCTCCTGACCGAGAAGGGGATCGGCAACGGCATGTCCGTGCTGATCTTCACCTCCATCGCAGCCCGCATCCCCTCCGAGGGCGGCTCGATCCTCCAGACCCGAGGCGGCTTCGTCTTCACGCTGGTGTGCCTGCTGGCCGTCGTGATCATCACCTCGGTCGTCTACGTGGAGCAGGCCCAGCGGCGCATCCCCGTCCAGTACGCCAAGCGCATGGTCGGTCGCCGCATGTACGGCGGCACGTCGACCTACCTGCCGCTGAAGGTCAACCAGGCCGGTGTCATCCCCGTCATCTTCGCCTCGTCCCTGCTCTACCTGCCGCAGCTGATCACCCAGCTCCAGGGCGACGAGACCGGTCCGGTGCGGCGGTTCTTCGAGAACTACGTCATCGACCAGAGCAGCCCCGTCCACATCGCCGTCTACTTCGGCCTGATCGTGTTCTTCACGTACTTCTACGTGTCGATCACGTTCAACCCGGAGGAGCGAGCGGAGGACATGAAGCGCTACGGCGGCTTCATCCCCGGCATCCGCCCGGGTCGGCCGACCGCGGAGTACCTGCAGTACGTGCTGTCCCGGATCACCCTGCCGGGGTCCATCTACCTGGGCCTGGTGGCAGTGTTGCCCAACCTGTTCCTCTCCATCACGCAGGAGGGACAGAACCAGAACTTCCCGTTCGGCGGGACCGCGGTGCTGATCATGGTGGGAGTGGGGTTGGAGACGGTGAAGCAGATCGAGACGCAGCTCAACCAGCGCAACTACGAAGGGTTCCTGAAGTAGTGCGCGTCGTGCTGCTCGGCCCTCCGGGCGCGGGCAAGGGCACCCAGGCGCAGGTCATCGCCGACCGGCTCGGCGTGCCGGCGATCTCGACCGGTGACATCTTCCGGGCCAACGTCAGCGGCCGGACCGAGCTCGGCCTCAAGGCCAAGGTCTTCATGGACGCCGGGGACCTCGTGCCCGACGAGGTGACCGTGGCCATGGTCAAGGACCGGCTGGCCGAGCCCGACGCCAAGGGTGGTTTCCTGCTCGACGGCTTCCCCCGCACCATCCCGCAGGCCGAGCAGTTGCGCTCCTCCCTGCACGACCTCGGCCAGGGGCTGGACCGCGTGCTGGAGCTCGTCGTGGACGAGGACGAGCTGGTGCGCCGGCTCTCCGGTCGCCGGATGCTGGTCGACGGGGAGTGGGTCCAGCGCGACGACGACAAGCCCGAGACCGTGCGGCACCGGCTGCAGGTGTACCGGGAACAGACCGAGCCGCTCTCGGGGTTCTACGAGTCGGAAGGGCTGCTCACGCGCATCGACGCCATCGGCGCGGTCGAGGAGGTCACCGAGCGGGCCATGCGCGCGCTCGGGCAGGCCGACGGCCGAGGGCAGCCGGACGCCCCGACCGGGCAGCCCAGCGCGGGCTGAGGGACGGCGGCGCAGATGACGGCCGCCGGACTCCTCGGCCGGCTCCCGCTGCTGGCGAAGTGGAGTGGACGGATGATCCAGATCAAGACCCCGCACGAGATCGAGCTGATGCGGGCGGCAGGGCTGGTCGTGGCCGGCGCCATCGCCGCCGTGAAGGCCGCCGTGCGTCCCGGGGTGACGACCGGCGAGCTGGACGCGATCGCCGAGGACCACATCCGCAGCGCGGGCGCCATCCCGTCGTTCCTGGGCTACCACGGGTTCACCGGCAGCATCTGCGCGTCCATCAACGACGAGATCGTGCACGGCATCCCGAACAAGGACCGTGCGCTCGCCCTGGGCGACAACATCTCCATCGACTGCGGGGCCATCCTGCAGGGCTGGCACGGGGACTCCGCGGTCACCGTGACGGTGGGGGAGCCCTCGGCCGAGGACGCCGCCCTCATCGCCGTGACCGAGCGGTCCATGTGGGCCGGGTTGGCCCGGGCGGTGGCCGGCGGCCGGCTCACCGACATCAGCCACGCCGTGGAAGAGGCGATCACCGCCGAGCAGCACCCGTACGGCATCGTCGACCACTACGGCGGGCACGGCATCGGCACCGAGATGCACCAGGACCCGCACGTGCTCAACTACGGCCGTGCCGGCCGCGGACCCAAGCTGGTCCCCGGGCTGGCGCTGGCGATCGAGCCCATGGTCACCGTGGGCGACCCGGCCACCGTCGAGCTCGAGGACGGCTGGACCGTGGTCACCAAGGACGGGTCGCGGGCGGCCCACTTCGAGCACACCGTCGCCATCACCCCGGAGGGTCCGTGGGTCCTCACGGCCGAGGACGGCGGCGTCGCGGGGCTGGCCCCGTTCGGGATCACCCCCCGCACCTGAACGAGAGCGCCCACAGGCGTCCGGCCCCGCCTCCGTGGGGCCGGGGAGGCGCCCACCGGGGTACCTCCCCGCCGCCCACAGTGCTCTTCCCCACCCACCGTCCCCCGTGGACCGGGTTGGAGAGGTGCGCCGAAGCGGGGTAGAGTGTCCGTTGGCGTTCGCGCCGTCCTGTCGTCGTGCTGTGGCCGCACGACCCAGGGCGCCCTCGCGAGAGCGTCTGCACCACCTGTTCTGCAAACAAGCCGAGCGTGACCGCCGGGATCCGGCATGGGCGCGCGAGGACCACCAGCACCACCGAGTACGGGAGGCCGTGTAGGGCATGGCGAAGAAGGACGGGGCCATCGAGGTCGAGGGTCGCGTCGTCGAGCCGCTGCCCAACGCGATGTTCCGGGTCGAGTTGCAGAACGGGCACCGGGTGCTCGCCCACATCAGCGGCAAGATGCGTCAGCACTACATCCGCATCCTGCCCGAGGACCGCGTGGTCGTGGAGCTCTCGCCCTACGACCTGACCCGCGGTCGCATCGTCTACCGGTACAAGTAACCGCCGCCACGCGCCGTCCCGTCGGGCCGGTGCGTGCGGCTCACGATCGACAGGAATGAGGGGCGGCACCGGTGAAGGTCCAGCCGTCGGTGAAGAAGATCTGCGACAAGTGCAAGGTGATCCGCCGGCATGGCCGGGTCATGGTCATCTGCGACAACGCCCGCCACAAGCAGCGGCAGGGCTGAGGGAGTACCTGGACATGGCACGACTGGCCGGCGTCGACCTCCCCCGCGAGAAGCGGATGGAGATCGCGCTCACCTACATCTACGGCATCGGCAAGACCCACGCGAAGGAGACCCTGGCCGCGACGGGCGTCAGCCCCGACCTGCGCGCCAAGGACCTCACCGACGAGGACCTGCTGAAGCTGCGCGACTACATCGACGAGCACTTCCGCGTCGAGGGTGACCTGCGCCGCGAGGTGGCCGCCGACATCCGCCGCAAGGTGGAGATCGGCTGCTACCAGGGGCTGCGTCACCGTCGTGGGCTGCCCGTCCACGGTCAGCGCACCCGCACCAACGCGCGCTCGAGCAAGGGCCCGCGCAAGACCATCGCCGGCAAGAAGAAGGCCGGCAAGAAGTAAGCCGCCGTGTGCGCCGTCGTGGCGACCCGTGAGGGCGGGAACGACGGCGCACCGCGTGCTGCATCTGGCCACTGAACTGAAGGAAACCGGAGAGACATGCCTCCCAGGGCTCGCACCGCGGCCGGTGCCAAGAAGGTCCGCCGCAAGGAGAAGAAGAACGTCGCCCACGGCGCCGCGCACATCAAGAGCACGTTCAACAACACGATCGTGTCCATCACGGACCCGACCGGCAACGTGATCAGCTGGGCCTCCGCCGGCCACGTCGGCTTCAAGGGCTCGCGCAAGTCCACGCCGTTCGCCGCGCAGATGGCCGCCGAGAACGCCGCGCGCAAGGCGCAGGAGCACGGCATGCGCAAGGTCGACGTCTTCGTCAAGGGCCCGGGTTCCGGCCGGGAGACCGCCATCCGGTCCCTGCAGGCCACCGGTCTCGAGGTGGGCCAGATCCAGGACGTGACGCCGCAGCCGCACAACGGCTGCCGCCCCAAGAAGCGCCGCCGGGTCTGACCGGCCACCGACGAGAGCGAAGGTAGAGAGACGTGGCCCGTTACACCGGAGCCGACTGCCGCATGTGCCGGCGCGAGAAGATGAAGCTGTTCCTCAAGGGCAGCAAGTGCGAGTCCCCGAAGTGCCCGATCGAGATCCGGCCGTACCCGCCGGGCGAGCACGGCCGGGGCCGCAGCAAGGACAGCGAGTACCTGCTGCAGCTGCGCGAGAAGCAGAAGGCCCGCCGCATCTACGGCGTGCTGGAGAAGCAGTTCCGCGGCTACTACGAAGAGGCGAACAAGAAGTCGGGCAAGACCGGTGAGGTCCTGCTGCAGATCCTCGAGTCGCGCCTGGACAACGTGGTCTACCGGGCCGGCTTCGCCGAGTCCCGCGACATGGCCCGCCAGCTGGTGCGCCACGGTCACATCCGGGTGAACGGCCGCAAGGTCGACATCCCGTCGTACCGGGTGAGCTCCAACGACATCATCGAGGTCGCCGAGAAGTCGCGGCGGATGCTGCCCTTCGAGGTCGCCCAGGCCCGCGCCGGCGAGCGCCCCGTGCCGCCGTGGCTGGAGGTCATCAGCAGCCAGCTGCGCGTGCTCGTGCACAGCGTGCCGGCCCGCCAGGTGATCGACACCCCGGTCCAGGAGCAGCTGATCGTCGAGCTCTACTCCAAGTAAGAGCTCGTCCCGCCCGGTGCGGAGGTCCGCCTCCGCACCGGGCGTCGGCTCCGGTGGGCGGACCGATGTCCGCCGGGGCCCGCACCACCCCCCTCACGGCGTCATATGGCGGGCGCCGGAGGACCCGAAGGAGAACACCCATGCTCATCGCCCAGCGCCCGACGCTGACCGAGGAGACCATCTCCGAGCAGCGCTCGCGGTTCGTCATCGAGCCGCTCGAGCCCGGCTTCGGCTACACCCTCGGCAACTCCCTGCGTCGCACCCTCCTGTCCTCGATCCCCGGCGCTGCTGTCACCAGCATCCGCATCGAGGGCACCCTGCACGAGTTCACCACCGTGCCCGGGGTCAAGGAGGACGTCACCGAGATCATCCTCAACCTCAAGGGCCTGGTCGTCAGCTCCGACTCCGACGAGCCGGTGACCATGTACCTGCGCAAGCAGGGCCCCGGTGAGGTCACCGCGGGCGACATCGCGCCCCCGGCCGGCGTCGAGGTGCACAACCCCGACCTGCACATCGCCACCCTGAACGGCAAGGGCCGGCTCGAGATCGAGCTGGTCGTCGAGCGGGGCCGTGGCTACGTGCCCGCGCCGCAGAACAAGCAGCCCGGCCAGGAGATCGGCCGGATCCCGGTCGACTCCATCTACTCGCCGGTGCTCAAGGTGACCTACGCGGTCGAGGCGACCCGCGTCGAGCAGCGCACCGACTTCGACCGCCTGGTCGTGGACGTCGAGACCAAGCCGTCGATCGCCCCGCGCGACGCGATCGCCAGCGCCGGCTCCACCCTGGTCGAGCTGTTCGGCCTGCTCCGCGAGCTGAACATCGACGCCGAGGGCATCGAGGTCGGGCCCAGCCCGGCCGAGGCCGCCGACATCGCGAACTTCTCGATGCCGATCGAGGACATGGACCTCACCGTCCGGTCCTACAACTGCCTCAAGCGCGAGGGCGTGCACACCGTCGGTGAGCTCGTCACCCGTTCCGAGGCCGACCTGCTCGACATCCGCAACTTCGGGGCCAAGTCGATCGACGAGGTCAAGATGAAGCTGGCGGCCATGGGTCTCGCGCTCAAGGACAGCCCCCCCGGGTTCATCCCCACCTCGGTCGAGAGCTACGACGAGGGCTACGAGACCGACGCCTACCAGCAGCACGGTGAGTACTCGGACGTCGAGTACAGCGACGGGTCCTACCAGGAGACCGAGCAGCTCTGAGCTGCGCAGCTGTCCGGGCCGGGCGGCGGGGCGACCCGCCGTCCGGCACCGCTGTCCGGGCAGCCACACTGAAGCGACGACAGCACCACGGATGACGCAGCCCGGCACCGACCGCCCGGCCGCCTGAGGAAGGACCGACATGCCCACCCCCACCAAGGGCCCCCGTCTCGGCGGGTCCCCCTCGCACGAGCGGCTGATGCTGGCCAACCTGGCCACGTCGCTGTTCGAGCACGGGCGGATCACCACCACCGAGACCAAGGCCAAGCGGCTGCGCCCGCTGGCCGAGAAGCTGGTCACCTTCGCCAAGCGCGGTGACCTGCACGCCCGTCGTCAGGTCATGACGACCATCCGGGACAAGGACGTCGTCCACACCCTGTTCGCGGAGATCGGGCCTCGTTACCAGAACCGCCCCGGTGGCTACACCCGCATCACCAAGGTCGGGCCGCGCAAGGGCGACAACGCCCCCATGGCCGTCATCGAGCTCGTCGAGGCCCTGACCGTCGGCCAGGAGGCCGTCGGTGAGGCCGAGCGCGCCCGGGGCACCCGCTTCGCCGCCGGGGCCGGCGCTGCCGCTGCCTCCGGCGAGGTCACCGCCGACGCCCTCGAGTCGGCCGACAGCGCGGACTCCGTCGACAGCGCCGACTCGCCGGACGAGGCGCCCGCGGCGGCTGCCGCGGCCGACGACGCCTCCGACGAGGCCGTGGCCGTGGACGCCGAGTCCCCGGGTGACGCCGAGACCACGGGTGACGCGCGGTGAGTGACCGCGAGAACCCGGGCGAGGGCGGCAACGCCGGCGCCGTCGGGGTTCCCGCCGGCGGCGGTGACCAGGGCGCGACCTCCGTGGGCGAGACCACCGGCCCCGGCGGGGACACCTCCCCGGCCGTGACCGGAGGGGACGTCGACCCCGAGGCGCAGGAGATCGTCACCGACGTCTTCACCCCGGACGGCGAGCGCCAGGACGACGGCGCGGTGGACCCCCAGCCGGAGCGGCAGAACGCGGCGATCGTCGTCGACCCCGCCCTGTCGCCGGAGGTGGCCGCCGCGGCCGCCGCCGAGGTCGAGGCCGCGGAGCTGAGCGACGCGGCGACGTCCGGCACGCTGTACCAGGGTGGCGACGCCGCTCGCGACCCCGAGTGAGCGGTCGCTGACCCGCACGCACGACACCGACGAGCCCGCCACCGATCCCGGTGGCGGGCTCGTCCGTCTCCGCTTCCGGATCGCGTACGACGGCACCGGCCTGCACGGGTGGGCCCGGCAGCCGGCCCAGCGGACCGTGCAGGGCGAGCTCGAGGCGGCGCTGCAGACGGTGCTGCGCCACCCCGTGGAGTTGACCGTGGCGGGGCGCACCGACGCCGGGGTGCACGCCACCGGACAGGTCGCGCACGCCGACGTCCCCCGTGTGGCCTGGGAGGAGCAGCGGGGACGCCTGGTCCGCAGACTGCGCGGCGTCCTCCCGCCGGACGTCGCCGTGACCTCGGTGGAGGAGGCGTCGGGCGACTTCGACGCGCGCTTCGGGGCGCTGCGACGCCACTACGTCTACCGGCTGACCGACGCCGACTCCGGACCGCCACCGCTGCGCCGGGCAGACACCGTCGGCTGGCCGCGGCGGCTGGACGTCCCCGCCATGCACCTCGCTGCCGGGCTGCTGCTGGGCGAGCACGACTTCGCCGCCTACTGCCGGCGGCGCGAGGGCGCGACCACCATCCGCACCCTCGTGGCGCTGTCGGCGGAGCGCGACGGCGACCTGGTGCTGGTACGGGCCTCGGCCGACGCCTTCTGCCACTCGATGGTGCGCAGTCTCGTCGGCGCGCTGCTGGCCGTCGGGGAGGGCCGCCGTCCGCCCGAGTGGCCGGCCGGGCTGCTGCCCCGGGCCGAGCGCGCCAGTGAGGTGCTCGTGGCCCCGGCCGGCGGGCTCACCCTCGTTGCCGTCGACTACCCGCCGGACGCGGAGCTCGCGGCCCGCGCACAGGTCACCCGCGCGCGCCGGGGCTGAGGTGGCCCCTGCAGGCAGGCCCCCTCGCGAGCCTGCGCGGGGCGCCAGGAGGCCGGTCAGGGGAGCGCGGCGACCGCGTCGTCGACGGGCGTGTCGCCGCTGACCAGCTCGACGACCACGTCCTCGGTGCGGGCGTCCAGCAGGGCCAGCAGCACGGCGGCCACGTCGTCCCGGGGGACCGCTCCGGGGTCGACCCCGTGGGCCAGCGTGACGCGGCCGGTGCCGGGGTCGTCGGTCAGGCGTCCCGGCCGCAGCACCACGGTCCCGAGAGCCGTGCGGGGGAGGACGGCGTCCTCCGCGGCCAGCTTCGCCTGCAGGTAGGCGGCGAAGACCGGGTCCGCGCCGGGGGGCGTGCCCGTGCGGGCCTGCTCCACACCCATCGACGACACCAGCAGGTAGCGGCGGACCCCGGCCCGCTCGGCGGCGTCCGCCAGGAGCACTGCGGCGCCCCTGTCGACGGTGTGCTTGCGGGCCGCGCCGCTGCCCGGTCCGGCGCCGGCCGCGAAGACGACCGCATCCGCCTCCGCCAGCACGTCGGCCACGTCGTCGACGCCGGCCTGCTCGAGGTCCAGCACGACCGGCTCGACACCGTCCTGGCGCAGGTCGTCCCGGTGGTCGGCGTTGCGGACGATCCCGACCACGGTGTCGCCGCGGGCGGAGAGCAGGCGGCCGAGGCGGCGGGCCACCTGACCGTGGGCCCCCGCGATGACGATGCGCATGCCGGGTGCCTACCCCGGGGGTCGTCGCCGCACCCGGGCCCGCTGGGCGGCGGCCGCCCGGGCCCGGGTCAGGTCGGCAGGGGTGTCGCAGTCGGTCCACGGCGGCGGCTGGCCCGGCTGCACCCGGGGGTGCAGCCGGCGCACCGCCAGCGGGGCGAGCACCTTGCGCACGGAGGTGGGGCCGGAGACGTCGGCGACCGCCGCACGCAGGGCCTCGGTGCGCCAGACACCGAGCAGCAACTGGTCGCGGTCGGTGTCGTCGACCACCAGGACCCCGTCGCCGGTGAGCCGCTCCCGCATCGCCCGGATCAACCCGGGGGTCAGGAACGGCAGGTCCCCGGCGAGGAGTGCGACCACCTCGGTGGGCACGACGGCCAGCCCGGCGCGCATGGCCGCGACCGGGCCGCCGCGGGGCGGCTCCTCCCGGACGACGAGGACCCCCGGCGGCACCGGCTGCGGTGGCCCGACCACCACGCGGGGATCGGCGTCGGCGACCGCGGCGAGCACGGCGGCGAGCATCGAGCGGCCACCGACGTCCAGCTGTGGCTTGGGCTGCCCACCCATCCGCGCCGCGCGGCCACCGGCGAGGACGACGGCGGAGTACGGCGGTAGCGCGGGCACACCGCGAACCGTAGGGGCAGCACGTGGGTACCGTCGCCCTCCGTGGGACGAGTGACGAGCCGGACGCCGGTGCTGCGGATCCGCGGCTCGGCGCACACCACCCGCCCGGACACCGTGGCGGCCGAGGAGCCGCTGGAGATCCGGCTCTCGGGCACGCCCCTGGCGGTCACGATGCGGACGCCCGGGCACGACTTCGACCTGGTGCACGGCTTCCTGCTGACCGAGGGCGTCATCGGGAGCAGCGACGACGTCCTGGGCCTGCGCTACTGCGACTCGGTGGACGCCGACGGGCGCAACACCTACAACGTCGTCGACGTCGATCTCGCGCCCGGCGTGGAGCCGCCCGACACCGCCCTGGACCGGAACTTCTACACGTCGAGCTCGTGCGGGGTCTGCGGCAAGGCCAGCATCGACGCCATCCGCACGAGGACACGGCACGACGTCGCGGCCGACGCCACCCGGCTGGCCCTCGGGACGCTCCTCGTCCTGCCCGATCGGCTGCGGGCCGCCCAGCAGGTGTTCGACAAGACCGGGGGGCTGCACGCGGCCGGCCTGTTCACCGCGGCCGGGGAGCTGGTCGCCCTGCGCGAGGACGTCGGCCGGCACAACGCCGTCGACAAGGTCGTCGGGGACGCGGTGCGCGAGGGACGGCTGCCGCTGGCCGGGCACGTGCTCATGGTCAGCGGCCGGGCGAGCTTCGAGCTGACGCAGAAGGCGGCGATGGCCGGCATCCCGTTCCTGGCCGCGGTCTCGGCGCCGTCGTCCCTGGCCGTGGAGCTGGCCGCCGACGTCGGGATCACCCTGGTCGGCTTCCTCCGCGGCGACGGCTGCAACGTCTACACCCGGCCCGACCGGCTCGTCCTGCCGGAGTAGTCCGCCCTGCGCCCGGCCGGGATGCGGGGGACGGCACCTGGCCGCGGTGTCGTCCGGTGGGACGAAGGGTCACTCAGTGGTCGCCGCCGCGCAGCTGGCTGACGACGTGGGGCAGCAGTGGTCCCAGCACCGCGAGCCCGTCCCGCACGCCGCCGGTGGAGCCGGGGAGGTTGACGATGAGGGTCCGCCCGGCCGTGCCGGCCAGCCCGCGGGAGAGCACCGAGGTGGGCACCGACGGCTCCCCGTACCGGCGCACGGCCTCGGCGATGCCGGGGGCCTCCCGGTCCAGGACGGCGCGGGTCGCCTCCGGGGTGACGTCGGTGGGGGAGAGCCCCGTGCCACCGGTGGTGAGGACGACGTCCGCGCCGGAGGCCACCGCGTCGCGCAGCACCACCTCCAGCTCGGCGACGTCGTCGGGACGCACGTGCGGGCCGTCCACGACGAAACCGATCTCGCGCAGTCCCTCGGCCAGCGCCTGCCCGCTGCGGTCGGGGTAGACGCCGGCGGCCGCGCGGTTGGACGCGGTGACGACGACGGCCCGCGCGCCCTCCGGCAGCCCGGTCACCGGCGCCACTCCCCGCTCTTGCCCCCGGACTTGGCCAGCAGCCGGACATCGGTGATCTCCGCCCGTGGGTCGACGGCCTTGACCATGTCCACCACGGTGAGCCCGGCGACGGCGACGGAGGTGAGCGCCTCCATCTCCACGCCGGTGCGGTCGGCGGTGCGGGCGGTCGCGGTGATCTCCACGGCGTCGTCGGCGACGGTCACGTCGACGGTGACGCCGTGCAGGGCGATGGGGTGGCACAGCGGCACGAGGTCGGGGGTCCGCTTGGCCCCGGCGATGCCGGCGATGCGCGCGACGGCGACGGCGTCGCCCTTGGGTACGCCCTCGCCACGCAGCAGGGCGACCACCTCGGGGCTGACCAGGACCCGGCCGGCCGCCGTCGCCTCGCGGGCGGTGACCGGCTTGGCGGAGACGTCGACCATGCGGGCGGCGCCGGCGGCGTCGACGTGGGTCAGCCGGGCCGCCCCGGGCAGCGGGGTGGCCTCCGCCGCGCTCCGGGTCGGGTTGCCGGTCGTGGGGTCGATGCTGGCGGGGTCGCCGGTCACTGGAGCGCTCCTTCGATCAGCACGACGTCCACCTGGGCGCCGGCGGGCAGTTCGGTGACGTCCTCGGGGACGACGACCAGGCAGTTGGCGCGGGCCAGGTGCGCGACCAGGTGCGAGCCGGGGCCGCCGACCTGCGAGACCCGACCGGCGTCGTACCGGCCGCGCAGGAACTGGCGGCGACCGGCCGGCGAGCGCAGCGGCGCGGTGAGGGTGGCCGGTGCGCGCAGCCGGCCGGGGGCCGCGTGGGCGAGGGCGCGCCGCAGCGCCGGTCGCACGAACACCTCGAACGAGACGAACGAGCTGACCGGGTTGCCGGGCAGCGTGACCACCGGGACGCCGTCCACCGTGCCGGCGCCCTGCGGGCCACCGGGCTGCATGGCCACCTTCACGAACTCCACGGTGCCCAGTGCCCGGAAGGCGTCCTTGACCACCTCGTAGGCGCCCGCGCTCACCCCGCCGCTGGTGACCAGCAGGTCGGCGCCGGCCAGCTCGGCGCGCACGGTGGCCAGGAACTGGTCGACGTCGTCGGGCACGAAGTGCAGCCGCCGCGCCGTCCCGCCGGCGTCCTCCACCGCGGCGACCAGCAGCGCCGAGTTCGACTCGTAGATCTGGCCGGGCAGCAGCGGCGCGCCGGGCTCGACCAGCTCGCTCCCGGTGGACAGCACCAGCACCCGGGGCCGCCGGCGCACCGGCAGGGTGCGCGCGCCGACGGCGGCGGCCAGGCCCAGCTGAGCGGCGCCGAGCGGCGTTCCGGCGGTCAGCGCGACGGCGCCGGCGGCGATGTCCTCACCGGCGGCCCGGAGATGGGTGCCGGCCGCCGGGGCCTCCCGGATCTCCACCACCTCGGTGCCACCGTCGGTCAGCTCGACCGGGACGACGACGTCCGCGCCCTCGGGCAGGGGTGCCCCCGTCATGATCCGCTGCACGGTGCCCGCGGCGAGGGGCCGGACGTCGGTGCGGCCGGCCGGGATGTCGTCGGCCACCGGCAGCTGCACCGGAGGAGCGGAGACCTCCGACCAGCGCGCGGCGTAGCCGTCCATCGCGGAGTTGTCGAAGCCGGGCAGTGCCACGCGGGCGGTCAGGTCACGGGCGAGCACACGGTTGTGCGCGGCGGCGAGCTGGACCTCCTCCTCGGGCATGGGGGGCAGCAGCGCCGCGACGACCGCCTGGTGTTCCTCGACCGTGCGCACGGGGCACATCCTGTCCGATCGACGCCGGACGCACCCGAGGGGAGTCCCGTGGCCGACGACGTCGCCCACCCCGTGACCCCGACCGGTGCCGGCGACGCCGGGTGCAGGTGCCCCGCCCCTCCGCGACCCGGTTAGTGTCTGTGCCCCGGGACGGGGACGACGGAGGTGGGCGATGTCCGAGATCGACCGGATGCTGGCGGCCAACGCCGAGTGGGCGGCGCAGTTCCCCGGCTCGAAGGACGTCCGTCCGGCCCGTCGCGTCGCCGTGGTGGCCTGCATGGACTCCCGGATGCCGCTGTTCCAGATGCTCGGTCTGGCGGTCGGCGACGCGCACGTCATCCGCAACGCCGGCGGGGTCATCACCGAGGACGTCATCCGCTCGCTCACCGTCTCCCAGCACGTGCTGGGCACCCGCGAGATCCTGCTCGTGCACCACACGGAGTGCGGGCTGCAGGCCACTGACGACAACGCCTTCGCCGACCTGGTGGAGCAGTCCACCGGACGTCGTCCACCCTGGGCGGTGCGTGCCTTCCGCGACGCCGACGAGGACGTGCGGGAGTCGATGCGGCTGATCCACGAGAGCCCCTACCTGCTCTCCCGCGAGGTCCGGGGCACCGTCTACGACGTCGCCACCGGCAAGCTGCACGAGGTGGGCTGAGCGGCCGACCCGCTGCGGCGGGAGGGCGGTCCTCGCCCGGCTGGTATCGTGATCGGCTGGCGCGCGGAGCCGGCTGGTGCCCGCGCGTGCTGCACCGTCTCCCGTGTTCGGTGAGGCGATCCCACCAGCCGATCCGACGACGACGGAGGACACGAGCGCCGTGCGCACGTACACCCCCAAGCCCGGCGAGGTCAGCCGGGCCTGGCACGTCATCGACGCCACTGACGTGGTGCTCGGTCGACTCGCCAGCCAGACCGCGATCCTGCTGCGCGGCAAGCACAAGCCCCAGTACGCCCCGCACGTGGACGTCGGCGACTTCGTCGTCATCGTCAACGCCGGCAAGGTGGCGCTGACCGGTTCCAAGCGTGACCAGAAGGTCGCCTACCGCCACTCCGGCTACCCGGGCGGCCTGAAGGCGACCCCGGTCGGCGACCAGCTGCGGACGCACCCCGACCGCGTCGTCGAGCGCGCGATCAAGGGCATGCTGCCGCACAACAGCCTGGGCCGTCAGATGCTCAAGAAGCTGAAGGTGTACGCCGGGCCGGAGCACCCGCACGCCGCCCAGCAGCCCCAGACCTACGAGATCAAGCAGGTGGCCCAGTGACCAGCGCACTGACCGTGACCGACGCCGAGGGGCGTCCGGTGCAGACCGTCGGCCGGCGCAAGGAGGCCGTGGTCCGCGTGCGGCTGCTGCCGGGCACCGGCCAGTTCCGCCTCAACGGCCGCACCATCGAGGAGTACTTCCCGAACAAGGTGCACCAGCAGCTCATCCGTGAGCCGTTCGTGATCCTCGAGAAGGCCGAGCAGTACGACGTCGTCGGCATCCTCAGGGGTGGCGGCGTCAGCGGGCAGGCCGGCGCGCTGCGCCTGGCGATCGCCCGTGCGCTGGTCGAGGTCGAGGCCGACGACCGCCCGGCCCTGAAGAAGGCCGGCTTCCTCACTCGGGACGCCCGCGTCACCGAGCGCAAGAAGTACGGGCTCAAGAAGGCCCGCAAGGCGCCCCAGTACTCGAAGCGCTGACCGGTACGTCCGTGGGTCGCCTGTTCGGGACCGACGGCGTCCGGGGTCGGGCCAACGCCGACCTCACGCCGGAGTTGGCCCTCGCGGTGGCACGTGCCGCCGCTGGCGTGCTCGCCGACCGCGACGGGACCTCGCGTCCCGTCGCGGTCGTCGGCCGCGACCCCCGCGCCAGCGGGGAGATGTTGGAGGCCGCCGTCGTGGCGGGCCTCGCGAGCGCCGGCGCGGAGGTGCTGCGGGCCGGGGTGCTGCCCACCCCCGCGATCGCGCACCTGACCGCCTCCACCGGCGCGGACCTCGGCGTGATGATCTCCGCCAGTCACAACCCGATGCCGGACAACGGCATCAAGCTGTTCAGCCGCGGCGGCCACAAGCTGCCCGACGCCCTCGAGGCGGCGATCGAGCAGGCCGTCACCGCCGGCGACCCGACCGGCCACCGCCCCACCGGGGCCGAGATCGGCCGCGTCCGTGACCTCGCCGGCGCCGGTGCCACCTACGTCGAGCACCTGCTCGCGACCGTGCCGCAGCCGCTGACCGGCCTCACGCTCGTCGTGGACTGCGCGCACGGCGCGGCGGCGACCGTCGCGCCCGAGGTCTACCGCCGCGCCGGCGCCACCGTCCACGTCATCGGTGGCGAGCCCGACGGCTGGAACATCAACGACGGCATCGGCTCCACCCACCTCGGCCCGCTGACCGAGGCGGTCCGCGCCCACGGCGCCGACCTCGGCATCGCCCACGACGGCGACGCCGACCGCTGCCTCGCGGTGACCGCCCAGGGTGAGGTGGTCGACGGCGACGCGATCCTCGCCGTGTGCGCGCTGGCTCTCAAGGAGCGCGGCGAGCTGGCCGGGGACACCGTCGTGGCGACCGTCATGAGCAACCTGGGCTTCCACCACACGATGCGCGCCGCCGGGATCGCGGTGCACACCACCGCCGTCGGCGACCGCTACGTCCTCGAGGCGCTGCGCGACCGCCGGCTGAGCCTCGGCGGGGAGCAGAGCGGGCACCTGGTCTTCCTCGACCACGCCACCACCGGCGACGGCCTGCTCACCGGCCTGGCCCTGCTGTCGCGCATGGCCGCCACCGGCTCGTCGCTGGCCGAGCTGGCATCGGTCGTGCAGCGGCTGCCGCAGACCCTGGTCAACGTCCCGGTGCGGGACCGGCTGGCGGTCGTGGAGAGCGACGCGGTCGCCGACGCGGTCAACGCCTGCGAGGCCGAGCTCGGTGACCACGGCCGGGTGCTGTTGCGCCCCTCGGGCACCGAGCAGCTGGTCCGCGTCATGGTGGAGGCACCCACCCAGGAGCAGGCCGACGCGATCGCCGAGCGGCTGGCCGAGGTCGTCTCCTCCGTCGACTGAGGGAGGGCACCTCCTCCCCGGCGCCCGCGAGCTCAGGTCGGTGCCCTGGAGGCGGCCGGCGCGGACACCGGCCCGTGTCGCCGTGGAATGAGGCGAGCGTCTCTCACCGGTACGGGTGCAGGGCGCCGGAAGTGGACGGATCGGTCCGGTTCCGCCGGTACTCTCGGGACAATGTGCGGCATCGTGGGATACGTCGGCCCCCAGAACGCCCTGGACGTCGTCCTGGAGGGTCTGCGCCGTCTCGAGTACCGGGGTTACGACTCGGCGGGGGTCGCCGTCCTCGCTGACGGGGCCATGGCGACGGCGAAGAAGGCCGGGAAGCTGGCCAACCTGGAGAAGGTGCTCGTCGACGAGGCGCTGCCCGCCGCGACCATCGGCATCGGGCACACCCGGTGGGCCACGCACGGCGGACCGACCGACCGCAACGCCCACCCCCACGTGTCGGCCGACGGCAAGGTGGCGGTGATCCACAACGGGATCATCGAGAACTTCGCCGCGCTGCGCGCCGAGTGCGAGGCCGCCGGCGTCGAGTTCGCCTCCGACACCGACACCGAGGTCGCCGCGCACCTGCTCGCGGCGCAGTACCAGGAGACCCCGGAGGGCCCGGGCCGGCTGGCCGAGGCGATGCGTGTGGTGAGCCGCCGGCTGGAGGGCGCCTTCACCCTGGTGGCCTCGCACGCCGACGAGCCCGACACCCTCGTCGCCTCCCGCCGGAACAGCCCGCTCGTGGTGGGCGTCGGCGACGGCGAGTACTTCCTCGGTTCCGACGTCGCCGCGTTCATCTCCCACACCCGGGAGGCCCGCGAGCTCGGGCAGGACCAGGTCGTGGAGATCGACCGCACGAGGGGCCTCACCGTCACCGACTTCGCCGGCACCGTCGTCGAGCCGACCGCCTACACCGTCGACTGGGACGCCGAGGCCGCGGAGAAGGGCGGCCACGACTGGTTCATGCTCAAGGAGATCGCCGAGCAGCCGCAGGCGGTCGCCGACACCCTGCTGGGCCGGCTCGGCGACAACGGTGGGCTGGTGCTCGACGAGGTCCGCCTCTCCGACCAGGAGCTGCGCGAGATCGACAAGGTCTTCGTCGTCTCGTGCGGCACCTCGTACCACGCGGGGCTGATCGCCAAGTACGCCATCGAGCACTGGACCCGCATCCCGGTGGAGGTCGAGGTCGCCAGCGAGTTCCGCTACCGCGACCCGGTCCTGGACCGCTCCACGCTCGTCGTCGTCATCAGCCAGTCCGGCGAGACGATGGACACGCTGATGGCACTGCGGCACGCCCGGGACCAGAAGGCCCGCACGCTGGCCATCTGCAACGTCAACGGCTCGACGATCCCGCGGGAGTCCGACGCCGTCCTCTACACGCACGCGGGACCGGAGATCGCGGTCGCCTCGACGAAGAGCTTCCTGGCGCAGATCGTCGCCTGCTACCTCGTCGGCCTCTTCCTCGCCCAGGTGCGCGGGGTGAAGTTCGCCGACGAGGTTGCCTCGATCGTCGCCGACCTGCGGCGGATGCCCGAGGCGGTCACCGAGGTGCTCGGCCGGATGGAGCCGGTCCGGGAGCTCGGCCGTTCGCTGGCCGACGCCGACACGATCCTCTTCCTCGGCCGGCACGTGGCCTTCCCGGTGGCGTTGGAGGGTGCGCTCAAGCTCAAGGAGCTGGCCTACATCCACGCCGAGGGGTTCGCGGCGGGTGAGCTCAAGCACGGCCCGATCGCACTGATCGACGAGGGCACCCCGGTGGTCGTCGTCGTCCCGTCGCCGCGGGCCCGGGAGTCGGTCCACGGCAAGGTGGTCTCCAACATCCAGGAGGTCCGCGCCCGCGGTGCCCGCACGATCGTGATCGCGGAGGAGGGCGACGAGGACGTCGTCCCCTACGCCGACCACATCATCCGCGTGCCCCGGACGCCGACGCTGATGGCACCGATCGTGACCACGGTGCCGCTGCAGGTGCTGGCCTGCGAGATCGCCGACACCCGCGGCTACGACGTCGACCAGCCGCGCAACCTGGCCAAGAGCGTCACCGTCGAGTAGAGGGACCCGGCTGTTCCCCGCGACACGCTGCGCGCGCCGCGGGTCCCTGCAGCCGCGCGGTTCCACCGCGTCACCGGGCAGACTGACCCGGTGATCATCGGGGTCGGGATCGACGTCGTGCCCGTGGACCGCTTCGCGGAGTCGCTGACCCGCACACCGGGCCTGCGCAACCGGCTGTTCACCGCGGCCGAGCAGAGCACCCCGTCGGGCGCGCCACGGACCGGTGAGTCGCTGGCCGCCCGGTTCGCCGCCAAGGAGGCCCTGGCCAAGGCCCTCGGCGCTCCCGGGGACCTGCGCTGGCACGACGCCGAGGTCACCGTCGGCGAGCACGGCCGGCCGCACCTGGCCGTCCGCGGCACCGTGGCGGGCCGGGCCGCGCAGCTGGGCGTGAGCTCGTGGCACCTGTCGCTGAGCCACGACGGCGGCATCGCGTCGGCCGTCGTCGTCGCCGAGGGCTTCCCCCGCTCGGAGGACGGCGCGTCGTGACCGGGCCGGCGAGCAGGGTGCCGGGCCCGGGCGCGAGGCCGACGGGCGCCGGGAAGGTGGTCCCGTGATCGGGCTGTACACCGCCGACGAGGTGCGTGCGGCCGAGGCGCCGCTGCTGGCCGCCACCCGCGAGGGCGTGCTGATGCAGCGGGCCGCGACCGGCCTGGCCACCGTCTGCCTGCGGCTGCTCGGCCGGGCGCACGGTGCCCGGGTGACCGCGCTGGTGGGCGCCGGCAACAACGGTGGGGACGCGCTGTTCGCCGGGGCCGCCCTGGCCCGACGCGGCGCGCGGGTGACCGCCGTCCTCCTCGACGCCGAACGCGCGCACCCGGCCGGCCTGGTGGCGCTGCGGGCCGCAGGTGGCCGGGTCACCGGGCCCGAGGGGAGCACCGGGCTGGAGCGGGCCGAGCTGGTGCTCGACGGGATCGTCGGCACCGGGGGGACCGGTGGGCTGCGCCCGGTGGCGGCCACCCTGGTCGAGCGGGCGGTCGCCGGGCCGGGCCTCGTGGTGGCCGTCGACGTCCCCAGCGGGGTGGACGCGAGCACCGGGGCCGTCCCGGGAGCCGCCGTCCCGGCTCAGCACACCGTCACCTTCGGCGCGGTCAAGGCCGGGCTGGTGGTGGGGGAGGGCCGCCGCCACGCCGGCGTCGTGCACCTGGTCGACATCGGTCTGGCCGGCTCGCTGCCCGTGCCGACGGCGCGGCAGCTGACCGACGCCGACGCCGCCGCCCGCATCCGGCCGCCGGCGGCGGAGGACGACAAGTACTCCCAGGGCGTGGTGGGCATCGTCGCCGGCTCCTCGACCTACCCCGGCGCCGGTGTCCTGTGCACCGGGGCGGCCCTGCGCACCCGGCCGGGGCTGGTCCGGTACGCCGGGACGGCGGCCGACGGCGTGCGGGCCGCCTGGCCCGAGGCGATCGTGACCTCCGGTCGGCCCGCCGACGCCGGCCGGGTGCAGGCGTGGGTGGTCGGGCCGGGCATGGGCACCGACGACGACGCCCGCAGCGTCCTGGCCGAGGTGCTGGCGACCGAGCTGCCGGTGCTGGTGGACGCCGACGCCCTGACGATGGCGGCCGCCGACCCGCGGCTGGTGCGCGACCGGCGGGCGCCGACCGTGCTCACCCCGCACGACCGGGAGTTCGCCCGGTTCGGCGCCCCGGTCGGGCCGGACCGGATCGGCGCGGTCCGCCGGCTGGCCGCCGACCTGGGCGCCGTCGTGCTGCTCAAGGGCGAGGCCACCGTCGTCGCGGCGCCCGACGGCACCGCCTTCGTCAACGGCACCGGCACCCCGTGGCTGGCCACGGCCGGCACCGGCGACGTGCTCTCCGGCATCGGCGGGGCGCTGCTGGCGACCGGCCTGCCCGCGGTCGAGGCGGCGGCGGTCGCGGCGCACGTGCACGGGCGGGTGGGCCAGGTGGCCGCCGAGGAGGGCCCGCTGGTCGCCGGGGACCTGGTCCGCCGGCTGCCCGCGACGCTGGCCCGCCTGCACCGGTCGCCCGGGGCCGGCCTGGGAGACTCGGGACCGTGACCCAGCACGCGAGGTCACGCGGAGGCACAGCAGGGACCGGCACGTCTCCGACGAGCACCAGCGAGGAGGAGACGTGACGAACGGAGCCCGAGCGGAGGTCGTCGTCGACCTGGACGCGATCGCCGCCAACACCGCGGTGCTGCGCGAGCGGGTCGGCCGGCCGCTGATGGCGGTGGTCAAGGCCGACGGCTACGGGCACGGCATGGTCCCCGCCGCCCGGGCGGCGCTCGCCGGTGGCGCCGACGCGCTGGGCGTGGCGGTGGTGGAGGAGGCGCTGGCGCTGCGCGCGGCCGGGGTCACCGCGCCGGTGCTGGCCTGGCTGAACGGTCCCGGGGAGGACTTCGCGGCGGCGCTCGCCGCCGACGTCGAGGTGTCGGTCAACGCCGTCTGGGGACTGGCGGAGGTCGTGGCCGCCGCCCGGGCCACCGGCCGCACCGCGCGCCTGCACCTGAAGATCGACACCGGGCTCTCCCGTGGCGGGGCGACGCCGGAGCAGTGGCCCGACCTGGTGGCCGCCGCCGCCCGCGCGCAGGCCGACGGCGACGTCGAGGTCGTGGGCCTGTGGAGTCACCTCGCCTACGCCGACGCCCCGACCCACCCGACGATCGGGCTGCAGGTGGGGGTCTTCGAGCAGGCGGTGGCCGTGGCCCGCGACGCCGGCCTGGGCGGCGCCCGCCGGCACCTGGCCAACTCCGCGGCGACGGTGGCGCTGCCGGACACCTGGTTCGACATGGTCCGCCCCGGGATCGCCCTCTACGGGCTGGACCCGCTCGGTGGCGACCCCGCCGTCCACGGGCTGCGCCCGGCGATGACCGTGCAGGCGCGGGTGGTGCTGACCAAGCGCGTGCCCGCCGGGGTCGGCGTCTCCTACGGGCACACGTACTCGCCCCGGGACGAGACCACGCTGGCCGTGGTGCCGGTGGGCTACGCCGACGGGGTGCCGCGCGCCGGTGGCAACCGGGCGCCGGTGCAGGTCGCCGGGCGGCAGCGCACCATCGCCGGGCGGGTGTGCATGGACCAGTTCGTGCTGGACGTCGGTGACGACCCGGTGGCCCCCGGCGACCCCGTCGTCCTCTGGGGCCCGGGGACGGACGGCGAGCCGACCGCGCAGCAGTGGGCCGACGCGGTCGACACCATCCACTACGAGCTGGTGGCCCGGATCGGCGGCCGGTTCGTGCGCCGCCACGTGGGCTCGGCGGGCGCGCTCTGATGGCGACGGCGAAGAAGCACCCGGCCACGAGACACCCCGTCAGGAGGCTCCCGGCGAGGAGGGCGCCGGCCGAGAAGCAGCCGGCGAGGGTCCACCTGCCGAACGGGCTCCCCACCCCCCGCGCCGGCATCGTGGGCGCGGTGCTCGGCCTGGCGGCGGCGGGCACCGCCGTCGGGGTCGCGGTCAGCCGGGCCGCGGCGCGCCGGGTCGGGGCCGAGCGGCTGGGGTCGGCGGCCGGACTGCCCCCGGGCCGCACGGACGCCGAACTGCGCGGGGACGACCCGCTGGGCGCCGCCTCCCGCCCGGCCGACCGCACTGCGGTGGTGCCGGCCGACGACGGCGTGCCGCTGCACGTCGAGGAGGTCGGGCCGACCGACGCGCCCCTGACCGTGGTCTTCGTGCACGGCTACACGCTGTCGATGGCGTCCTGGGCGTTCCAGCGTCGGGCGCTGGCCGCCGAGCTGGCCACGGCCAACGGCTCCCGCCCCACGGCGCGGCTGGTCTTCTACGACCAGCGGGGCCACGGGGCCTCGGGGCGTGGCCCGGCCGAGCACTCCACGATGGAGCAGCTCGGCCGCGACCTGGCGCGGGTGCTCGACACCCGGGTGCCGCGCGGCCCGGTGGTGCTCGTCGGTCACTCGATGGGCGGCATGACCGTCATGGCGCTGGCGGCGCTGCGGCCGGAGCTGTTCGGCGACCGCGTCGTGGCCGCCGCACTGCTCAGCACCTCGTCGGGCAACCTCGCCGACCTCGACTTCGGCCTGCCGGAGTTCCTCACCCGGGTGCGGGCGGCCGTCCTCCCGGTGGCGGCGTTCACCATGCGCCGCCGTCCGGCTCTCGCCGAGCGCACCCGCAGGCTGGCCGCCGACCTGATCTCCCACGTGACCTGGTCGCTGTCGTTCGGTTCGCGTGACGTCGACCCGGCCCTGGGCCGCTACGTCGACTCCATGATCGCCGGCACACCGGTCGAGGTGATCGCGGAGTTCTACCCCGCGTTGGCGGGCCTGGACGAGACCGCCTCGCTCGAGCCGCTGCTGGCCGTCCCGACGCTCGTGCTGACCGGCAGCAAGGACACGCTGATCCCGAGCGCGCACAGCGACGCGATCGTCGAGCTCCTCGGCGGGGCGGACGCGCCGGGCGTGGAGTACGTCGTGGTCCCGGACGCCGGGCACATGGTGCTGCTGGAGCAGCCCGAGGTGGTCACCGGGGCCCTGTCGGCCCTGCTGCGTCGGGTGGCGGCCGAGATCCCCGCCGTGTCGGGCCGATGAGCCGGCCACGCCCGCCCCGGTTCGACGCCGCGGCCGAGGAGGTGGCCCGGACGGCCGCCGCGGCTCCGGACTGGGACGCCCTGGCCGCCGCGGCCCGGCCCTGCGTCGCCTGCCCGGAGCTGGCCGCCACCCGCCAGCACGTCGTGGTCGGCGACGTCCCGGCCGGCGGACGCCCCCGGCTGGCCCTGGTCGGCGAGGCGCCGGGGGCGCAGGAGGACGCCACCGGGCGGCCGTTCGTCGGACGGTCGGGGGCGCTGCTGGACCAGCTGCTCGCCGAGGCCGGGCTGGACCGCGCGCAGGCCGCCGTCCTCAACGTGGTGAAGTGCCGGCCACCGGGCAACCGGACGCCGAAGGCGCCGGAGGTGGCCCGCTGCAGCGGCTGGCTGCGCCGTCAGCTGGAGCTGCTCGACCCGCCCGTGGTCGTGGCGCTGGGGCTGTCGTCGGCCAAGTGGTTCCTCGGCCCCCGCACGGTGCTGGCCGAGGTGCGCGGGCGGGCGCACGACGTCGAGGGACGCGCCGTCTGGGCCACCTACCACCCGTCGGCGGCGATCCGGTTCGGGCCCAACGGGGCACCGCGGGCCGGGTTGCTCGCCGACCTGACCGCGGTCGCCGGGAGCCTGTCGTGAAGCGCGAGCACGTGCTGCCCACCCCCGAGGACACCCGGGCGCTCGGCGCGGCGCTGGCCGGCCTGGCGCGGGCCGGTGACCTGGTGGTGCTCGTCGGTCCGCTCGGGGCGGGCAAGACCGCGCTGACCCAGGGCATCGGGGCGGCGCTGGGGGTGCGGGAGCCGGTCACCTCGCCGACGTTCGTCATCGCCCGGGTGCACCGCGGCGGGCGGCTGCCGCTGGTGCACGTCGACGCCTACCGGCTCGGCAGCGTCGCCGACGTCGACGACCTGGACCTCGATGCCTCCACGGACGAGTCGGTGACAGTGGTCGAGTGGGGACAGGGACTGGTCGAGCGGCTGGCCGACGAGCACCTCGAGGTGCGGCTGGACCGGCGCGACGACGACGTCCGGACCGCGCTGCTGGTGCCGCACGGCCCCGGCTGGGAGCAGCGGCTCGACGGCGCGCCGTGAGCGTGCGGGTGGAGCTGGTCCGACTGGGCCCGGCCACGCTGCGCGCCCTCGCCGACGGCGACCTCCCGGCGGTGGAGGCGACCGCGCCGGTGCCGCTGAGCCCCTACCTGGTCGGACCCGAGTGCCGCCGGGTGTGGCAGATGCGGGCCGCGCAGGTGCTCGCCGACCCGCCCAGCGCCGACTGGGTCACCCGGGTGGTCTGGGACCCCGACCGGCGGCTGGCCGTCGGCCGCGCCGGCTTCCACGGGCCGCCGGACGCCTCGGGCACGGTCGAGGTGGGTTACGCGATCGATCCCGACCACCGCCGGCAGGGGTACGCGCGGGCCGCGCTGGCGGCCCTGCTGGCCCGGGCGGCCGCGGACCCACGCGTCACCACCGTGCGGGCCTCGGTGGCGCCGGGCAACGTCGCCTCTTGCGCCCTCGTCCTCGGCTCCGGGTTCGTCGCCGTGGGGCAGCAGGTCGACGAGGAGGACGGCCTGGAGATCGTCCACGAGGTGGCGGCCGGGGCTCACCTAGGCTGATCGCTCGTGCTGGTCCTCGCCCTCGACACCGCCACGCCGACGCTGGTCGCCGGCCTCGCCCGGTGGTCCCCGGACGGCGCCACGGAGGTGCTGGCCGAGCGCGCGGTGCCCTCGGGCAACCGGCACGCCGAGCTGCTCACCGTGGCGGTCACCGAGGTGCTCGCCGAGGCCGGTCGCACGGTCGCCGACCTCGACGCGGTGGTGACCGGCCTGGGCCCCGGGCCGTTCACCGGCCTGCGGGTCGGCGTCGTCACCGCCGCCGCGCTCGCCGACGCGCGGGGGGTCCCCGCCGTAGGCGTCTGCTCACTCGACGCGGTGGGCGCCGGAGCTCGCACCGTGGTGACCGACGCACGGCGCAAGGAGGTCTACTGGGCCACCTACGCCGCCGACGGCGCGCGCACCGACGGGCCCGGCGTGGTGCGGCCCGAGGAACTGGGCGTCCGGGAGCACGTGGTCGGAGACGCCCGGTTCGCCGAGCGCCTCGGTGTGCCGGTCACCCCGGCGGACGTGACGACGGCGGGGCTGCTGCGGGCCGCGGCCCCACAGCTGACCGACCCGTCGTCCGTCGCGCCCCTGGTGCCGTTGTACCTGCGCCGTCCGGACGCCGTCCCCCCGGCCTCCTACAAGCCGGTGACCACGACGTGAGCGCCCGGCTGCGGCCCATGCGGCTGGCCGACCTCGGCGCCGTCCTGGAGCTGGAGGAGGAGCTGTTCGCGCCCGACACCTGGACGGCGGCGATGTACCGCGACGAGCTCTCGCGCAGCGACACCCGGTACTACCTGGTGGCCGAGGACGGCGAGCGCGTCGTCGGCTACGCCGGGTTGATCGCCTACGACGACGAGGCCCACGTGGCCACCATCGGGGTGGCCGGCGACCGGCAGGGCGAGGGCATCGGGGCGCAGCTGCTGGACGCGCTGCTGGCCGAGGCCGACCGGCGCAGCCCGGTGGTGCTGCTCGAGGTGCGGGCCGACAACGAGCTCGCACAGGGCCTCTACCGGCGGCGGGGGTTCACCGAGATCGGCCGGCGGCGTGGCTACTACCAACCGAGCGGCACGGACGCCGTCGTGATGAAGCGGGAGAAGACGCGTGGCTGACCGGGTGGGCGGGGAAGCGCTGGTCCTCGGGTTCGAGACCTCGTGCGACGAGACCGGCGTCGGCCTGGTCCGGGGGCGGACGCTGCTGTCGGACGCCCTCGCGACCTCGATGGCCGAGCACGAGCGCTTCGGCGGGGTCGTGCCCGAGATCGCCTCGCGGGCGCACCTGGAGGCGATGGTGCCCACCGTGCACCGCGCGCTCGCCGAGGCGGGGGTGCGGGCCGCCGACGTCGACGCCGTCGCGGTGACCGCCGGCCCCGGGCTCACCGGCGCGCTGCTGGTCGGGCTGGCCGCGGCCAAGGCCTACGCGCTGGCGCTGGGCAAGCCGCTGTACGGCGTCAACCACCTGGCCGCGCACGTCGCCGTCGACGAGCTGCAGCACGGCCGGCTGGCCGAGCCGTCGATGGCGCTGCTGGTCTCCGGCGGGCACAGCTCGCTGCTGCTGGTGCCCGACCTCGCCCGTGAGGTGCAGTCGCTGGGCCGCACCATCGACGACGCGGCGGGGGAGGCCTTCGACAAGGTGGCCCGCGTGCTCGGCCTGCCCTTCCCGGGCGGCCCGCCGATCGACCGGGCGGCGCGCGAGGGCGACCCGGCCGCCATCGACTTCCCCCGCGGGCTCACCGGTCCCCGCGACGCGCCCTACGACTTCTCGTTCTCCGGCCTGAAGACCGCCGTCGCCCGGTGGGTCGAGGCCCGGCAGCGCGCAGGCGAGCCGGTGCCGGTCGCCGACGTCGCGGCGTCGTTCCAGGAGGCGGTCGCCGACGTCCTGACGAGGAAGGCCGTGCGCGCCTGCCGGGACGCCGGCGTCGACCACTTGGTGCTCGGCGGCGGGGTGGCGGCCAACTCGCGGTTGCGCGCGCTGGCCGAGGAACGGTGTGCCGCGGCCGGGATCGTGCTGCGGGTGCCGAGCCCGAAGCTGTGCACCGACAACGGGGCGATGGTGGCGGCGCTGGGCTCGCGGCTGGTCGAGGCCGGTGTGGCGCCCTCCGCCCCGGACGTCGGCGCGGACAGCTCCCTGCCGATCGACGTCGTCACCCGCTGAGGTCCGCCGGGGGGAGGGATGGCCACCTCCGCCCCTCAGCGGACGTCGCACACGAGTGCGGTCGGCCGGCCGGCCACGCGCGTGACGACGACGACCGCCGAGCCCGCGCCCGGACCGCGCAGCTGCCGGGCCAGCTGCTCCGGTTCGATCGGGGACCCCCGCTTCTTCACCACGACCCGCCCCACGCCGCGGGCCCGCAGCAGCGCCCTGAGCTTCTTGAGGTTGAACGGCAGCACCTCCTGCACCCGGTAGGAGGCGACCCAGGGGGAGCCGGCGGGGGAGTCCGACGACAGGTAGGCGATCGTCGGGTCGACCAGCGTGGCCCGCAGGTCGGCGGCGACCAGCGACACCAGCCCCGACCGGATCACCGCCGGGTCGGGCTCGTGCAGCCAGCCGCGCACCGGGCCCACCGGCGCCGGGCCCGGGTCGGCGTCCGCGGTCAGCTCCAGCACGCCGTCGTCGCGCACCAGGGCCGCCCGCCGCCGGACCGAGGAGACACCTCGGCCCCACAGCAGCGCCTCGACGATCGAGCCGCCGGCCGACACCCACTCCGCCTCGACACCGGCCGGCACCCGGTCGTGGTCCAGCCCGGGCGCGACCTTGACCACCGCCCGCGGCACCGCGTCGAGCAGGGCGGTCACCGTCGACCAGGGCGGCGACCACCGGTCGGGGTCCAGCTGCCGCCGTCCGCCGGCCCGGCGGGCGGGGTCGAGGACGGCGGCGGCGCACCCGGCCACCCCGCCGTCCCCGGCCGCGGCCACCAGGTCGACGACGTCGGCGTCGACGACCGTGACCCGGTCGGCGACCCCGAGGGCGGCGGCGTTGGCCGCGGTCAGCTCCCGTGCCAGCGGGTCGCGGTCGACGGCGACCACGGAGGCGCCCGCCCGGGCGAGGGCCACGGTGTCGGTCCCGGACGCGCAGCCCAGGTCGGCGGCCGTGGGCGCCTGCCCGTCCAGCAGCCGCTCCGCCCGCCGGGCGGCCAGCGCGGGCCGGCCGGCCTGCTCGAGCGTCCCGGCGGTGAGGAACAGGACGTCGGCGTCGGCACCGAACACCGGTCGGGCCCGCGCCCGCAGCCGCGCCAGCTCCCAGGCGGGGCCGGCGTGGTCCGCGCCGACGTCCGCGCGCAGCCGCCCCAGGCCGGTGAGCAGGTCGGCGCCCTCGGCCTGCAGCTGTGCCGCCCGGCCGGTCGCCGCCGCACCCTCGGGCGTGCGCAGCCACCTGAGCTGCGCGAGCGCGTCGGGAGGGGGTTCGCCGGGCACGACGACAAGCGTGACGCACGGGTCGGTCGCCCGGCCCGGGGACCCGCTTGAGGGGCTGGCACTCTCATGGGTAGAGTGCCAAACCGACACGGGCAGGCGCCTGACCCCCGCGACGGCAGGCCCGGCCCCCGTGCCACAGCATCAGCACCGACCCACCAGCCGTCCGACACCGAAGGGGGCGTCGCCGACGTGACGACCGCTACCAAGGTCACCATCAAGCCGCTGGAGGACCGTGTCGTGGTCCAGGCCAACGAGGCCGAGACCACCACCGCCTCCGGCCTGGTCATCCCGGACACCGCCAAGGAGAAGCCCCAGGAGGGCACCGTCGTCGCCGTGGGCCCCGGCCGCGTCGACGACAACGGCAACCGCGTGCCGCTCGACGTCAAGGTCGGCGACGTGGTCATCTACTCCAAGTACGGCGGCACCGAGGTCAAGTACGCCGGCGAGGAGTACCTGGTGCTCTCCGCCCGCGACCTGCTCGCCGTCGTGGAGAAGTGACCTCTCCGCAGCGCTGGCTCTAGAAGGACCTCCTGCCCCCACCGCTCGCGGCGGGGGCAGGAGGCCGCCCGACCGCCCCGGCGACCCGAACACCGGGTCCCGGGGCGGTCGTCGTCTGACCCCGCACCCCTGATCGGAAGGGCCCCATGGCCAAGATCATCAAGTTCAACGAGGAAGCCCGCCGCGCGCTCGAGCGCGGTGTCGACAAGCTCGCCGACACCGTCAAGGTGACCCTCGGCCCGCGCGGCCGCAACGTCGTCCTCGACAAGAAGTTCGGTGCGCCCACCATCACCAACGACGGCGTGACCATCGCCCGTGAGGTGGAGCTCGAGGACCCGTACGAGAACCTCGGCGCCCAGCTGGCCAAGAACGTCGCCACCAAGACCAACGACGTCGCCGGTGACGGCACCACCACCGCCACCGTGCTGGCCCAGGCGCTGGTCCACGAGGGCATGCGCAACGTCGCCGCCGGCGCGGGCCCGATGGCCCTCGGCGCGGGCATGCGCGCCGCCACCGACGTCGTCTCGAAGGCCCTCGACGAGGTGGCCATCCCGGTCTCCGACCAGGCCTCCATCGCCGGTGTCGCCACGATCTCCGCGCAGGACGCCGAGGTCGGCCGGCTCATCGGCGAGGCCATGGAGAAGGTCGGCAAGGACGGCGTCATCACCGTCGAGGAGAGCAACACCCTCTCCACCGACCTCGACGTGACCGAGGGCGTCCAGTTCGACAAGGGCTACCTCTCGCCCTACTTCGTCACCGACCAGGAGGCGATGGAGGCCGTCCTCGACGACGCCCTGGTCCTGCTGGTCAGCGGCAAGATCAGCGCCCTGGCCGACCTGCTCCCGCTGCTGGAGAAGGTCCTGTCCACCGGCGCCCGGCCGCTGCTCATCGTCGCCGAGGACGTCGAGGGCGAGGCGCTGTCCACCCTCGTCGTCAACTCGATCCGGAAGACGATCAAGGTCGTCGCGGTGAAGTCGCCGTACTTCGGCGACCGGCGCAAGGCGTTCATGACCGACCTCGCCGTCGTCACCGGTGGTCAGGTCGTCAGCGAGGACGTCGGCCTCAAGCTCGACCAGGTCGGTCTGGAGGTGCTCGGCACCGCCCGCCGGGTCACCGTCGACAAGGACAACACCACGATCGTGGACGGCGGCGGCACGTCGCAGGCCATCAGCGACCGCGTGGCCCAGATCCGGCGCGAGATCGAGGCGACCGACTCCGACTGGGACCGCGAGAAGCTGCAGGAGCGGCTGGCCAAGCTCGCCGGTGGCATCGGTGTGATCCGCGTGGGTGCGGCCACCGAGGTCGAGATGAAGGAGAAGAAGCACCGCATCGAGGACGCCATCGCCGCCACCCGCGCCGCGGTGGAGGAGGGCGTCGTCCCCGGTGGGGGCTCGGCGCTGGTGCACGCGGCCGCCGCGATCGACTCCCTCGGCCTGTCCGGCGACGAGCTGACCGGCGCCCGCGCCGTCCGTGCCGCCCTCGACGCCCCGCTGGTGCGGATCGCCGAGAACGCCGGGTTCGAGGGCCGGGTCGTCGTCGCCAAGGTGCGTGAGGCCGGCAAGGGCACGGGGTTCAACGCCGCGACCGGCGAGTACGGCGACCTGGCCGCCCAGGGCGTCATCGACCCGGTCAAGGTGACCAAGGCCGCGCTGAGCAACGCCGTCTCGATCGCCGCGATGGTGCTGACCACCGACTCCGCCGTCGTCGAGGCTCCCGAGGAGGAGCACGACCACGCCGGTGCCGGGCACCACACGCACGGCCACTCGCACGGCCACGGCCACAGCCACTGAGCCGACCCGCCCCGGTGATCAGGTGACCTGATCGCACCGGCTCCTGGCCCACGACCGGTCGCGGGCCAGGAGCCGGGACGGTGGGGGGAGGACGTCGCCCTCCCGGTGCCGCACACGACAGAGGGCCGGTCCAGCAGCGTGCTGGACCGGCCCTCTGTCGTGTCTGCGGGGTGGCCTTCCCCGGGTCCCGCCCCGGGCGCGCGAGGAGGAGCCCCGGGCCGGGGCCCTCGGTCAGACCCCCGCGGCGACGGCGGCGGGCTCCGCGGCGATGAGCCGGGCCCGCTCCTCCTCGCTCATGCCGCCCCACACGCCGTACGGCTCGCGGACCGACAGCGCGTGCTTCAGGCACGCGTCGATGACGGGGCAGCGGGCGCAGACGGCCTTGGCGGCCGCCTGGCGCCGGGCCCGGGCGGGGCCGCGCTCACCGTCGGGGTGGAAGAACAGGGCCGTGCTCTCGCCACGGCAGGCTCCGTGCAGCTGCCAGTCCCAGACCTCGGCAACGGGGGTCGGGAGTCGGCGGATGTCGGCCATGAAGTCCTCCTCGGCTCGGTGCGAGCCGGAGAAGGCGGTCCGGCTGCAAGGGGCCCGGTGCCCGAGGCCTCTGCGGGTCAAACACACCGTGACCCTGCATTTTCGCGGCTGTCGTCTCCCCCCGCTGGGTGAGAGGCGCTGTCGCCACCCCCTGCCCTCGATCAAGGTGACTGCAGGTCGTGCCGAACTCCGGCGTGGGACACCCCGCGGAGCCGGTCCGACCGGCAGCGACGGCGGGAGCCCCGGGTGGGTCTCCCGCCCGAGCGACACCCGGCCGGGGGATCCGGGCGGTGGGACCCGGCCGGCACCGTGCGGCCGGGAGAGCGAGGAGCAGGCGTGATCGACGACAGGATGCGCGGCCCGGGCCACGGGACGACGACCGTGTGGGTCTACGACGAGCGTCGGCGGGTCCGCGACGACATCGCGGGCCGGCTGGTGGCGCTGCCGTTCGTGGGCCGGGTGGAGGTCGTCGGTGACGCCGCGGCCCTCATGTCCCGGCTGGCCACCCGGCTGCCCGACGTGCTGCTGGTCGGCACCCAGCGGGCGCTGGACTCGGGGCTCACCGTCGCCACCCAGGCGCTGCGTGCGCACCCCCGGCTGCCCGTCCTCGTGCTGGGCGCGCCGGACGACGCCGAGAGCGTGCGGGCCGCGGTCGCCGTCGGTGCGCGCGGTTACCTGCGCTGGGACGCCACCGCGCTGGAGATGGGCCTGGGCCTGTCCCGGGTCGGCCTGCGGGTCGACGGCCGGGGCCCGGCGCCGGCCGGCCCCCACCAGCCGGTCCCGCTCGCCTCGGTCGGGGCCGCCACCGGCGCCCCCGCCTGGGCCGGGGCCACCCCGCTGGCCGGGGCCGCCCCGACCACGGTGCGCTCCACGGTGCGCGAGCCGGCCGCGGTCAGCCTGTCGATGCGGGAGATGCAGGTGCTCACCGGCATGAGCCAGGGCAAGAGCAACGCCCAGATCGGCCGCGAGCTCTACCTCTCCGAGGACACCATCAAGACCCACGCCCGCCGGCTGTTCCGCAAGCTGGGCGCGAAGGACCGCGCCGAGGCGGTGGCCACCGGCTTCCGCCGCGGCATGATGCAGTGACGTCGTCGGCCCACCGGCCGACCCCGCCACCCGGCGCGGTACCCGGCCAGGGGACGCGGACCGACGACGGAGGCCGGCTCACCCGGGGTGAGCCGGCCTCCGCCGTTCGTGTTCAGTCGTCGCGGGCGTGCTTGCCGGCGCGGCCGGTGCCGCCGGGCTCCTCGCGCTCGGCCATCGCCGCGATGCCGTCGGCGTACCCGCTGGCGTAGTCCCAGCTCACGTAGTCGTCGGGATCCGGGTCGAACGGCGGCTCGTGGCGGCCGGTCTGCCCCTCCTCGAGCAGCTGGCGGAGGTTGGCCTGCATGAGCGCCCAGTCGACGTGGTGCTCTTCCTCACAGTCGGGGCAGTCCACGACGATGCCCTTGATGCCGGTGGGCTCCAGGAGGGTGCGGAACACCTCCAGTTCGGCGAGGTCGTCCAGGACGCCGGCCCGCTCCTCCATGGTCAGCGGCGGCGGACCTGGCTGGTCGGCGGGCCCGAAGTCGGGCCCGGATGCGTCGTCCCACGTACTCACCCCTCCCACGGTAGTGGCCTGACGGGCATCACATCGAGCGCGGAGTGTCGCCGCCTACGATCGGGAGGAGGCTCCCGCGCGCCCACCAGGGCGCCGGCCGATCCGGAGGGGTGGCGGCTTCGATGCAGCCCGACGAGTTCGTTCCCGAGCTGCCGGCGAAGTTCGCGCCGCTCGGGCTGACCTACGACGACGTCCTGCTGATCCCCGGTGCGTCCGACGTCGTCCCGGCCGAGGTGGACACCAGCAGCCGGCTCACGCGCGGGATCCGGCTGGCCGTGCCGCTGGTCTCCAGCGCGATGGACACCGTCACCGAGGCCCGCATGGCGATCGCCATGGCCCGCGTCGGCGGCATCGGCGTCCTGCACCGCAACCTCGCCGCCGAGGAGCAGGCCGGCCAGGTCGACCTGGTCAAGCGCTCCGAGGCCGGCATGGTCACCAACCCGGTCACCTGCTCGCCGGAGAACACCCTGGCCGAGGTCGACGCGCTGTCGGCCCGCTACCGCATCTCCGGCGCCCCCGTGGTCGACGCCGACGGCGTCCTCGTGGGCATCGTGACCAACCGCGACATGCGGTTCGAGACCGACCAGTCGGTGCTGGTCCGCGACGTGATGACGCCGATGCCGCTGGTGACCGCCCCGGTCGGCGTCGACCCCGACACCGCGCTGGCCCTGCTGCGCAAGAACAAGATCGAGAAGCTGCCGCTGGTGGACGACGCCGGCCGGCTGCGCGGGTTGATCACCGTCAAGGACTTCGTCAAGCGCGACCAGTTCCCGAACGCCACCAAGGACGTCGACGGCCGCCTGATGGTGGGCGCGGCGCTGGGTGTCGGTGAGGACGCCTACAAGCGCGCCGGCCTGCTGGTCGACGCCGGGGTCGACGTGCTCGTCGTCGACACCGCGCACGGGCACCAGCGCGCGGTGCTGGACATGGTCGCCCGCGTCAAGAAGGACTTCGCGACCGTCGGCCACGGCATCCAGGTGGTGGGCGGCAACGTCGCCACCCGCGCCGGCGCGCAGGCGCTGGTCGACGCCGGGGTGGACGCGGTCAAGGTCGGCGTCGGGCCCGGCTCCATCTGCACCACGCGGGTGGTCGCCGGCGTCGGCGTCCCGCAGGTCACCGCCATCTACGAGGCGTCCCTGGCCGCCCGGCCGGCCGGTGTCCCGGTCATCGCCGACGGCGGGCTGCAGTACTCCGGCGACATCGCCAAGGCCCTGGTGGCGGGCGCGTCGACGGTCATGATCGGCGGCCTGTTCGCCGGCGTCGAGGAGGCGCCGGGCGAGCTGGTGTTCGTCAACGGCAAGCAGTACAAGACCTACCGCGGCATGGGGTCGCTGGGGGCGATGCAGAAGCGCGGCAACCAGTCCTTCAGCCGCGACCGGTACTTCGCCGACGACGTCCTCTCCGACGACAAGCTCGTCCCCGAGGGCATCGAGGGCCAGGTGCCCTACCGCGGTCCGCTGGCCGGCGTGGCCCACCAGCTCGTCGGTGGGCTGCGCGCCTCCATGGGCTACGCGGGCGCCGAGACGGTGGAGGAGCTGCAGGACCGCGGCCAGCTGACCCGCATCACCTCTGCGGGGCTGGTCGAGAGCCACCCCCACGACATCCAGATGACCGTCGAAGCACCCAACTACCGGGGTCGGTGACCGGAATGCCCTCGCGTGACACCGTCGAGATCGGGCTGAACCGCTTCGCCCGCCGCGGCTACGACCTCGACGAGGTCTCGATCGTGCCCTCCCGGCGCACCCGGGACGTCGACGACGTCTCGACCGCATGGCAGATCGACGCCTTCCGCTTCGACATCCCGCTGGTGACCAGCCCGTCGGACGCCGTCGTCAGCCCGGCGACGGCGATCGCCGTCGGGCAGGCCGGTGGCCTGGGCGTGCTCAACGCCGAGGGCCTGTGGACCCGCTACGACGACCCGACCCCGGTCTACCGCCGCATCCGCGACGCCGCGGTCGAGGGTGCCCCGCCGGTGTCGGTGCTGCAGGACGTCTACGGCGAGCCGGTGAAGCCCGACCTGATCACCGCGCGGATCAAGGAGATGCGCGACGCCGGGGTGACCACCGCGGTCCGGGTCTCCCCGCAGCACACCCAGCAGCTGGCGCCCGCGGTGCTCGCGGCCGGGGTGGACCTGCTGGTCATCCAGGGCACGATCGTCTCCGCCGAGCACGTCACCACGCAGGGCGGTGCGCTGAACCTCAAGGAGTTCATCGCCGACCTCGACGTCCCGGTGATCGTGGGTGGTGCGGCGAACTACCAGACCGCGCTGCACCTCATGCGCACCGGCGCGGCCGGGGTGATCGTGGGCGTGGGCGCCGACAGCTTCTCCACCGGTGACGCGGTCATGGGCGTCCGGGTGCCGCTGGCCAGCGCGATCGTCGACGCTGCCGCGGCCCGCCGCGACTACCTCGACGAGACCGGCGGCCGGTACGTGCACGTGATCGCCAACGGCCGGATCGAGACCAGCGGCGCGATCGCCCGCGCCCTGGCCTGCGGTGCCGATGCCGTCCAGGTCGGCGAGCCGCTGCGCGCGGCGGCCGAGGCGCCCGGCGGCGGCATCTGGTGGGACTCGGTCGCGGCGCACCCGCGGCTGCCCCGCGGCGGCGTGTCGGCGCCGATCCCGCCCGCCGGCTCGCTGCAGGACGTGCTGCTCGGCGCCGCGCAGACCGCCGACGGGCGCACCAACCTGTTCGGGGCGCTGCGGCGCACCATGGCCAAGACCGGCTACCGCGACCTCAAGGAGTTCCAGCGGGTCGACCTGGTCATCGGCGGCCACCAGCCCGCCCCGCAGGACCGGTGATGGACTTCCCGACGGTGCTGGTCGTCGACTTCGGCGCCCAGTACGCGCAGCTGATCGCGCGGCGGATCCGCGAGGCCGGCGTCTACTCCGAGATCGTCCCCTCCGACGTCCCGGCCGAGGAGATCGTCGCCCGCAAGCCGGCCGCGATCGTGCTCTCCGGCGGGCCGTCGAGCGTGTACGCGCCGGAGGCCCCGCAGATCGACCCGACCCTCTTCGAGGCCGGCGTGCCGGCGTTCGGCATCTGCTACGGCTTCCAGGCGATGGCGCAGAGCCTCGGCGGGACCGTCGCGCGCACCGGCGACCGCGAGTACGGCGGCACCCCGCTGACGGTCACCACGCAGGGCCGGCTGTTCGGCACGCTGCCGGTCGAGCAGTCAGTCTGGATGAGCCACGGGGACGCCGTCAGCCAGGCCCCGCCCGGGTTCACCGTCACGGCCACCTCCACCGGCGCCCCGGTCGCCGCCTTCGAGGACGTCGACCGCAAGCTGGCCGGCGTCCAGTTCCACCCCGAGGTGCGGCACACCGCGCACGGGCAGACGGTGCTCGAGCACTTCCTGTTCGACATCGCCGGGCTGGAGCCGACCTGGACGATGGCCAACGTCGTCGAGGAGCAGGTCGAGCGGATCCGCGCCCGGGTCGGCGACCGGCGGGCGCTGTGCGCGCTGTCCGGCGGGGTCGACTCCGCGGTCGCCGCCGCGCTCGTGCAGCGGGCCATCGGTGACCGGCTCACCTGCGTCTACGTCGACCACGGGCTCATGCGTGAGGGCGAGACCGAGCAGATCGAGCGGGACTTCGTCGCCGTCACCGGCGCCGACCTGCGGGTGGTCGACGCCCGCGACCAGTTCCTCGACGCGCTCGCCGGCGTGAGCGACCCGGAGCAGAAGCGGAAGATCATCGGCCGCGAGTTCATCCGCGTCTTCGAGCAGGCCGCCACCGACGTGGTCGCCGACGCCAAGGAGCACGGCGAGACCGTCGACTTCCTCGTGCAGGGGACGCTCTACCCCGACGTCGTCGAGTCCGGCGGCGGCACCGGAACGGCGAACATCAAGAGCCACCACAACGTCGGCGGTCTGCCCGAGGACCTCACCTTCACCCTGGTGGAGCCGCTGCGCACGCTGTTCAAGGACGAGGTCCGGGAGGTCGGCCTGCAGCTCGGCCTGCCCGAGTCGCTCGTCTGGCGGCAGCCGTTCCCCGGCCCGGGCCTGGGCATCCGGATCGTCGGCGAGGTGACCCGGGAGCGGCTCGACGTGCTGCGGAAGGCCGACGCGATCGCCCGCGCCGAGTTGACCGCGGCCGGCCTCGACCGGGAGATCTGGCAGTGCCCGGTGGTGCTGCTGGCCGACGTCCGCTCGGTCGGGGTCCAGGGCGACGGCCGTACCTACGGCCACCCGGTCGTGCTGCGGCCGGTGTCCAGCGAGGACGCGATGACCGCCGACTGGACCCGGCTGCCCTACGACGTGCTGGCCCGCATCTCCACCCGGATCACCAACGAGGTGTCCGAGGTCAACCGCGTCGTCCTCGACGTCACGAGCAAGCCGCCGGGCACCATCGAGTGGGAGTAGGGGAAGGCCCCGCCGCCCCCACGCCCTCGCCGTCCCCCGCTAGCGGGAGGCCCCCGGCTCGGCCGCGGGGCTCCGCGACGGGGCCCTTCCAGCACGTCGCCTGCTCGGCGCCGGCCCCTGCGACGGGTCGTCTCCAGCACCTCACCAGCGCACGGTGGCCGCGTCGGGCGGCGGGGTGCCGAACACCGCGGGGTCCCGGTCGGCGACGGGGTCGGTGGTGAGGTCGGCGGCCTCGATCCGGTCCCAGCGGAACCAGCGCGGCGCGTCCCGCTCCCGGCACCAGGCAGCCAGGTACCAGGAGCCGGCGGTGCGGGCGACCAGGTGCGGCTCGACCCGCCGGCGGGACGCCGTCCCGCCGCGGTCGCGGTAGCCGATCGCCACGACCCGGCGGCGCACCAGGGCCTCCTCCACCACGGCCACCGGGCCGGGGGGACGCGTGCCGGTCCCGCCCAGCCACACCCGGGCGCCCAGGCGCTCGGCCTCGCCCCGCGCGGCCGGCCCGAGCGCGTCCAGCACCTTGGCCAGCGCCGCCCGGCCGTCGACCGCGAACGGCGCGTCCGCGGCCCCGGCCAGCGCCACGGCCACGGCGACCGCCTGCGCCGGGGTGAGGTTGACCGGCGGGAGGGTCGCCGCGGCGTCGAGGACGTAGCCGCCACCGGGTCCGGCCGTGGCGTGGACGGGCACGCCGGTCTGCTGCAGCGCGGCGACGTCCCGCTTGACCGTCCGGGGCGAGACCTCGAGCCAGCGGGCCAGCCGGTCCGCCGTCCGGCCACGGGGCCCGGCGCGACGCAGTTCCTCGGTCAGCGCGTGCAGGCGGTCGGTGCGGTTCACGGGGCGGATCGTGGCAGGAGTCGGTGACAGGACGGTGTCACCGTGGGCGCGCCAGGCTGGCGGCATGGCCTCGATCGCGCTCTTCCACTCCGCCCTCGGCGTCCGCCCCGGGATCACCGACGCCGCCGCCCGCCTGCGGGCCGCCGGCCACGACGTGCTCGTCGTCGACCAGTACGACGGCCGGGCCTTCGACGACTACGACGACGCCGGCGCCTACGTCGAGGAGATCGGCTTCCCGGCGCTCGTGCAGGCCGCGGTGGACGCCGTCCGCGAGCTGCCCGACGGCTTCCTCGCCGCGGGGTTCTCCAACGGGGCGGGGATGGCCGAGTACGTGGCCACGCAGGGGCGCTGCGCCGGTGTCCTGCTGTTCTCCGGGGCGCTGCCGCTGGCCGTGCTCGGAGTGCCGGCGTGGCCGGCCGGGGTGCCGGTCCAGCTGCACCTCGGCGAGCGGGACCCGTTCCGCGCCCAGGAGTGGCTGGACGGCTTCCTCGCCGACGTGCGGCGCAGCGGCAGCCCCGTCGAGGTCGTCGAGCACCCGGTCGCCGGGCACCTGTTCACCGACCCCGGCCTGCCCGCCGAGTACGACGCGGCGGCCGCGGAGGCGCTGTGGGAGCGGGCACTGGAGTTCTGCGCGCGCGTGGGCGGCTGACGACGGCGGAGGGCCCGGGGAGCCGTCCGCTCCCCGGGCCCTCCGCCCGGTCTCCCCTCCGGTGGCGTCAGCGTCGCCTGCGGCGGGCCTTGCGCACCTCGCTGACCAGCAGGGCGACTCCGGCGCCGATCAGCACCAGCCAGAGCAGCCCGCCGTCGTCGAACAGGTCGAAGGGGAAGACCGCGCCGGCCATGAGGGAGATCGCCAGGACGACGAACACCAGGCCGGGCACCAGTGCGGTGAGGTCGATCCCCCGGCGGGCCGGCGGCGGGGGCGGGTCCTCGACGGGCAGCGGGGTGATGTCACCGAACGCGTGCTCCTGCCATGCGGTGGGGGTCGTCGGGAACTCGCTGTAGTCAGGCACGGTCCACCTCCACGTCGCCGATGCCGGCGTTGATCTCCAGGACGATCTCGGGGTCGTCGTCGCCGGTCCAGTCCGCGGCGCCGGTGCCCGGGTAGAACCCGCCGTCGGAGCTGCTACCGAAGACGTCGATGGTGCCGACGCCGCTGCTGGCCTCCACCCGGATGTCGGCCGAGCGGGGCACCAGGATCTCCACGTCGCCCACCCCGGCGTCGAGCCGGGTGGCGATCGGGCCGTCGAGGTCGCTCAGGTCGAGGTCGGAGAGGTCGAGGGTCACGTCCCCGACGCCGCCGCGGTAGACCGGCTCGACCGCCGCGGCGGTCATCGGGTGGTAGAAGTCGTCGCCGATGCCGCCGTGGACGTTCCGCCACGGCTCAGCCGACACGACCGCCAGCGCCAGTGAGAGCAGTGCGCCGAGCGCGATCAGGCCGCCCTTGGCGCGCCGTCCGCTGGCGAAGGCCGCCGCGACCAGGCCCACACCCACCACGAGGAGGGCCGGCCCGAGGACGAACCGCGGGTCGATCGACCAGTCGGTGAACCGGCTGACGAGCACCAGCGTGCCGACGACGATGAGCAGCGCGGCCAGGGTCACCCCCGGAACCGGCGACCGTGGACCGGCCGGCGCCCTGACCCGTGCCTCGGCGGCGCCGTCGCGCGGACCGGCCGACATGAACAGCCACAGCAGCAGGTAGACCGGGATGCCCGGGCCGGCGATGGCGAGGGCGACGAAGCCGACCCGCCACAGCAGCGTGTCGATGCCGGAGTACTCGGCCAGGCCACCCGAGACGCCGCCGATGACCCTGTCGGTCCGGCTGCGCCGCAGCGGCGGCCGGACGGGCGGCCCCGGCGGGGGCGGCGGGTACTCCGCCATCGGCAGTCCGGACGGCGGGGGAGTGGGGGGTGCGGGGGGAGGAGGTGGTGCCGATGTCATGCCACGAGGGTGCGGCGCACCGCCTCCCCGGGACATCAGGGATCGCCCCCAATCCACCCTGGTCCGGCACTCCAGGGTGATCACCGGTGTGACGCGGCGACCTGCGGTGCGACGATCGACAGCGTGACGACGACTGCCCTCGTGCCGCAGCGCCCGCCGCTGGCACGCCCGCGGTCGGGCCGGCTGCTGGCCGGGGTCGCGGCGGGGACGGCGGTCCACCTGAGGCTGGACCCGCTCGTCGTGCGCATCGGCTTCGTCGTCCTCGCCGTCACGGGCATCGGCGTCATCGCCTACGCGCTGCTGTGGTTCTTCATGCCGGTCGGGGACGTGGCGCCGGAGGCCCGCGACCCCGACCTGGAGCCCAGCCGCCGGCAGGCGCTCGGGCTCACGCTGCTCGGGTTCGGGGCGTTGATCCTGGTCACCAACCTGGCCACCTGGGGCAGCAGCGACCTCGTCGTCCCGCTGCTGCTGGTCGGCGCGGGGCTCGCGGTCATCTGGCGGCAGCTGGACACCGACCGCACCCTGGCCCGGCCCGGCGTCCCGTGGGTGCTGGCCGGCGGAATCGCGCTCGGCGTCGTCGGGGTGGTGCTGCTGCTGGCCACGACCGGCCAGCTGGCCAACGCCCGCAACGGCTTCGCCGCGACGCTGGTCATCCTGGTCGGCATCGCCCTGGCCACGGCTCCCCTGTGGCGGCGGCTGCTGGCCTCCCGCGAGGCGGAGCGCACCGCGCGGGTGCGCTCGGAGGAGCGGGCCGCCGTCGCCGCCCACCTGCACGACTCGGTGCTGCAGACCCTCGCCCTGATCCAGCGCCATGCCGAGGACCCCAAGGCGGTGGCCCGGCTGGCCCGCAGCCAGGAGCGCGAGCTGCGCACCTGGCTGTACGAGCCGGAGAAGGCCGCCGGGGGCACGTGGGCGGCGCTCGTCGAGGGAATGGTGGCCGAGGTGGAGGCCGACCACGCGCTGACCGTGGAGTCGGTCGTGGTCGGGGACGCCCCGGTCGACGACGCGCTCGCCGCGTTGGGTGCGGCCACCAAGGAGGCCCTGGTCAACGCCGCCAAGCACTCCGGTGCCACGTCGGCGGACCTGTACACCGAGGTGACGCCGCAGCGGGTGGAGGTGTTCGTCCGCGACCGCGGCTCGGGCTTCGACCCCGGTGCCGTGCCGGCCGACCGGCGTGGGCTGAAGGACTCCGTCACCGGGCGGCTGGCCCGCGTGGGCGGGACGGCGACGGTGCGTTCCGCGCCGGGAGAGGGGACCGAGGTCGAGATGTACCTGCCGAGGGAGGCCGCGTGAGCGAGCAGGGGCCCCGCGTCTTCCTCGTCGACGACCACGCGATGGTGCGGTCGGGCGTGCGGACGGAGCTGGGCGACGCGGTGACGGTCGTCGGTGAGGCCGCCGACGTGGCCGGCGCGGTCGAGGGCATCCGGGCCACGGTGCCCGACGTCGTGCTGCTCGACGTGCACCTGCCCGGGGGCGGCGGGCACGCGGTGCTCGAGGCGCTGCGGGCCGAGCTGCCGGCGGTGCGCTGGCTGGCGTTGTCGGTCTCCGACGCCGCCGAGGACGTCATCGCCGTCATCCGGGCCGGCGCCCGCGGTTACGTCACCAAGACCATCTCCGGCCCCGACCTGCTCGACGCGGTCACCCGGGTCGCCGACGGGGACGTCGTGTTCAGCCCGCGGCTGGCCGGGTTCGTGCTCGACGCGTTCGCCGCGACGTCGGCGTCCGCCCCCGCCCCGTCCGAGGACCCTGCCACCGACCCGGGGCTGGACCTGCTCAGCGCCCGTGAGCGAGAGGTCATGCAGCTGCTGGCCCGCGGCTACACCTACCGCGAGATCGGCTCGCGGCTGTTCATCTCGGTGAAGACCGTGGAGTCCCACGCGTCCAACGTGCTGCGCAAGCTCCAGCTGTCCAACCGCAACGAGCTCACCCGCTGGGCGGCGACCAACCGCCTGCTGTGAGGCTGTCGTGCCCGAGTGGACCCGGAGGTCTCCACGACGGTGGCGCTCAGCGCCGGCCGGGACGGCATCTCGCCGCGGTGTCGGCCGGTACGCCGAGGGATCACGCGGTGTACACCACGTGGAAGGACTCGCCCAGCCGGCCCTCGGGCAGGCCGAGGCGGCGGCCGTTCTCGCGCATCCAGCTGGTCACGAACTCCTCGAGGTCGTCGAGGTGCCCGACCTGGCTGACGTGGCTCTTCAGCGCGGCGAACTTGAGCTCCACCACGTCGGTGACGTCGACGACGTGGTCGGCGCGCGGGCTGGTGGTCAGCCACACCTCCTCGACCGTCCACGCCTCCAGCCCCTCCTCGGCGAGCAGCTCGGGGAAGGCGAAGGGGTTGCGGGCGTCGGGGTAGACCGCCCGCAGCGTCGACTCGCCCACGGTCATGTGGTCGGGGTGGCTGGCGCCGATGCGTTCCCAGACCCGCTCCGGGGAGCTGGTCAGCACCCGCTGCGGCCGGACCTGCCGGATCACCCGGCTGATGTCGCGGCGCAGGTCGAGGGTCAGCTCCAGCCGCCCGTCGGGGTAGCCGAGGAACCGCACGTCCTTCACCCCGCAGGCCGCGGCGGCGGCCTCCTGCTCGGCCCGCCGCAGGGGCCCCATCCGGTCCCGAGGGGTGTCGTCGAACCCGCCGGCGTCGCCGTCGGTGACGATCAGGTAGGTGACCTCGGTGCCGGCGGCCGTCCACGTCGCGACGGTGCCGGAGCTGCCGAAGTCGACGTCGTCGGGGTGCGCGAGAACGCACAGGGCGCGCTCGACGTGCTCGGCGGGACGGCGGGGCTGCGCGGCGGTCACCCGCCGGAGCCTAGGCCGAGGCCCGCGGAGCTCCGCGGGGTCGTCGCGTGCCGGGAGAGGGGCTCAGAGCCGGCCGCGGCCCTGGCGCAGCAGCATCATCCCGAGGGCCGCACCGTCGCGGCCGAGGGCCTCCTGGAAGCGGGCGAGCACCTGCTGCTCGCGGGACAGCGACAGGCGGGTGCCGCCCGCGGCGCGGCGCAGCTCCCCGATCTGCTGGGAGACGGCCAGCCGGCGCTGCACCAGCGCGATGATCTCCGCGTCGCAGGAGTCGATCTCCTCGCGCAGCTCGGCGATGCGCACGTCGGCGTCAGCGGCGGCGGTGGGGAGCGTGGCGGTCATGGGTTCCTCCGGGGCGGGCGGGAGGCCGTCGGACCCCTGGAACGAGAAACGCCCCGGGCTCCTCGGGCCCGGGGCGTCTGTTGCGGCGTGTGCTCAGCCAGCGGTGACGGACACCGGATCCCGGTGGCCGTAGTAAAAGCTGAGCGCGGTGAGCACGGCGGGGAGTCTGCCACAACGGTGTCCCTGGCCGCCAGCGCGTCGCCCGGTCGGGGGCCGCTGTGACGGCTGTTCCGCGCGGGTGGGGCCGTCGCCGGTCCGAACTACAGTGGTGTCGTCATGAGCAGCGTCCAGCAGGCCCTCCCCGGTACCGCCGCCCTCCAGCGCTCCGCCTCCGGCTCCCTGGGCCGGGAGCTGGACCGCATGCTCGCCGGGCTCAACGGCCCGCAGCGTCAGGCCGTCGTCCACGAGGGCGGGCCGCTGCTGATCGTCGCCGGTGCCGGCTCGGGCAAGACCCGCGTGCTCACCCACCGGGTCGCCTACCTGCTCGGCGCCCGAGGGGTGCAGCCGGGCGAGGTCCTGGCGATCACGTTCACCAACAAGGCCGCCGGCGAGATGAAGGAGCGCGTGGCCGCGCTCGTCGGCCCGCGTGCCCGGGCGATGTGGGTGTCGACCTTCCACTCGATGTGCGTGCGCATCCTCCGCGCCGAGGCCGGCAAGCTCGGCATGAAGTCGTCGTTCACCATCTACGACCAGGGCGACTCCGTCCGGCTGATGACGATGGTCGCCCGCGACCTCGACCTCGACGCCAAGCGCTACCCGGGCCGCAGTCTCGCCGCCCAGGTGTCGAACCTGAAGAACGAGCTCGTCGACGAGGAGAGCTACGTCCCGGGGACGGCGCCGGAGAAGGTGCTCGCCGAGGCCTACAAGCTCTACCAGCGGCGGCTGCGCGAGGCCCACGCCATGGACTTCGACGACCTGATCATGACGACGGTCAACCTGCTGCAGGCCTTCCCGGACGTCGCCGAGCACTACCGCCGTCGGTTCCGCCACGTGCTCGTCGACGAGTACCAGGACACCAACCACGCGCAGTACGTGCTGGTGCGCGAGCTGGTGGGCCCCGAGGGTGGTGCCGTCCCGCCGGCCGAGCTGTGCGTCGTGGGTGACGCCGACCAGTCGATCTACGCCTTCCGCGGCGCCACGATCCGCAACATCGACGAGTTCGAGCGCGACTACCCGCAGGCGACGACGATCCTGCTGGAGCAGAACTACCGCTCCACGCAGCGCATCCTTAGGGCGGCCAACCAGGTCATCGCCAAGAACACCGGCCGGCGTCCGAAGAACCTGTGGACCGACGCCGGGGACGGCGAGCTGATCGAGGGCTACGTCGCCGAGAACGAGCACGACGAGGCCGCCTGGGTCGCCGAGCAGATCGACGCGCTGGTCGACGAGCGCAAGGCCAGGCCCAAGGACATCGCGGTCTTCTACCGGACCAACAACGCCTCCCGCGTGTTCGAGGAGGTGTTCATCCGCGTCGGCATGCCCTACAAGGTCGTCGGCGGGGTGCGCTTCTACGAGCGCAAGGAGGTCCGCGACGCGCTGGCCTACCTCAAGGTGGTGGCCAACCCGGCCGACGTCGTCAGCCTGCGCCGGGTCATCAACGTGCCCAAGCGGGGGATCGGCGAGAAGGCCGAGTCCTGCATCGAGAGCTTCGCCGACCGGGAGCGCATCGCGTTCGCCAACGCGCTGCGCCGGTGCTCGGAGGTCAACACCCTCGCGCCGCGGTCGCTGAAGGCGATCCAGGAGTTCGTCGCGCTGCTCGAGGAGTTCGAGCACCTCGTCGAGACCGGCTCCGGTCCGGCCGCGCTGCTGGAGAGCATCCTCGACCGCACCGGCTACCTCGCCGAGCTGCAGGCCAGCACCGACCCGCAGGACGAGGGCCGCGTCGACAACCTCAACGAGTTGATCTCCGTGGCCGCGGAGTTCGAGGCGGCCAACCCGGGCGGCTCGGTCACCGACTTCCTCGAGCAGGTGTCGCTGGTGGCCGACGCCGACCAGATCCCCGTCGCCGGGGACGAGGCCGGCGTGGTGACGATGATGACGCTGCACACGGCCAAGGGGCTGGAGTTCCCCGTCGTCTTCCTCACCGGCATGGAGGACGGCGTCTTCCCGCACCTGCGGGCCCTCGGCGACCCGCGCGAGCTGGAGGAGGAGCGCCGGCTGGCCTACGTCGGCATCACGCGGGCGCAGCAGCGGCTGTTCATCTCCCGGGCGACGGTGCGCACCAGCTGGGGGCAGCCGGCGTACAACCCGCCGTCCCGGTTCCTCGACGAGCTGCCGGCCGACACCGTGCAGTGGGCGGGGAAGGAGCCGGCACCCGCGCCGAGCACCGGGTACCGCTCCGCGCAGACGCGGGTCGCCGCCAGCGGGCTGTCCACCGGCGGGCTGCGGGGCGGTGCGGGCAACCGCGCGGTCATCTCCGTGGAGGTGGGGGACCGGGTCAGCCACGACGCGTTCGGTCTCGGCACCGTCGTCGAGGTCACCGGCGCCGGCGACAAGGCGCAGGCGACCGTGGACTTCGGATCGGGTGGCACCAAGCGCCTGGTCCTGCGCTACGCCCCGCTCGTCAAGCTCTGACCCCGCGGTCGCCGGACAGGACCGCGGCCGGCCGTGTGCCGTCCGCCGCCGACGCGGGACGGTCGTCGACCGGTCAGATGTGGACGTCGCGCTCGGCGAGGAAGTCCTGCGGGTCGATCGGGCGGCCGCTCATGCCGCCGCGGTGGATCTGGTAGTGCAGGTGCGGCCCGGTGGACTGACCCTCGTTGCCCACCTTGGCGATCTGGTCGCCGGCGTGCACGAGGTCGCCGGCCGACACCGAGTAGTAGCGCATGTGGCCGTAGACGTGGACGTTGCCGTCGGCGTCCTGGACGTAGACCGCGTTGCCGTACCCGGAGGCGCGGCCGGCGCGGATGACCACGCCGTCGGTGGCGGCCAGGATCGGCGTCCCCAGGGGCGCGGCCAGGTCGATGCCGTAGTGCATGGTGCCCCAGCGCTGGCAGAAGCAGGTGGTGAGCCGGCCCTGGGTCGGCAGCACCGTGCGCGGCGTGCGGGCGGCGCGGGAGGCGGCGAGCTCACCGAGGCGGGCCCGGGCTTCGGCCTCGGTGATGCCGCGGCGCACCCCGGCGTCCTCCATGTCACCGGTGAGGCCGACGTCGGAGGCGACGCCGAGGCCGTACTCAGCCGCGCTGACCGCCACGTCGGTGGCCTGGTCGCCCATGGTGGAGGGCAGGGCCGCGACGACGGCGCCCACGACGAGGGCGGCCAGCCACAGGGGGCCGCGCTTGCCGGGCGGGCGGGGCAGGCAGCGGCGTCGGGCCGGCTCGGCGTCCTCGGAGGACCCGGACAGGGCTGCCGGCACCGCGGGCGCGGCGGCCGCGGTCGGCACGGGGTCGACGGCGCTCCGGGGTGCGGGGATGACGGGAGCGGCCGGCTCGTGGTCGGTCCCCGGTCGCTCGAGCAGCGCGGGCTGACGAGACACGGAGCACCTCCTAGGGGCAGCGACCCTCCCGATCGGTGCCGCGGGGGCAGTCCGCCGGGGGAGCGACGACGGCTGGGGCGTCCCGGGCGGGGCGCCGCCGGTGGGTACCGGCGCCGTGATCGGACGGTAACGATCCGTCAGGTCACCGACGGTCAGCGACACCCCGTGTCGCCTTGTCTGCAACCCCTGGGGCGGACGTGACGGACGAGGCCGTCGGGAGGTGGGTGACCGGTGGGGCGCCGTCGGTCGGGGCCCGGCGCAGGGGTGGCGGCGCGGACGGCCGCCGGTCGGCGACGGGCGGGGTGACGGCCGACAGCTGACGGGGGTCGGTTGTGGAACGGCCGTCAGCTGACGGGGACCGGTGGGGTGACGGCCGTCAGGTGACGGCGACCGGGACCGGTGTGGTGGTCGTCAGGCGACGGCGGCCGGCGCGGTGGGGGCGGGCACCTCGGGGCGGCGCACCCCGGCGAGGGTGGCCGCGACCTCGTCGACCACGCCCCGGTGGAACGGCAGCGACATGTGGCCCACCCCGCGGACGAGCACGTTGCGGACCAACAGGTCGGGGTGCTCGCACCGGCCGGCGGTGGTCGGCAGCACCACCTGGTCGAGGTCGCTGTAGATCGCGGTGACGGGCGTGCGGACGCCGGGGGCCGGCTCGGCCAGCTCCCGCAGCACCGGTGAGCCGGGACGCAGCTGGCGTACCAGCGGGGTCGGTACCAGGTGGGCCAGCACCGAGCCCTGGTGCGGCGTCCCCAGGGTCACCAGGGACTCCACCCGCCGGTCGCCGTCCTGGCGCTGCACGTGGTACCGGGCGATGAGGCCGCCGAGGCTGTGTCCGACGACGTGCACGCGCTCGTGGCCGGTCTGCTCGCAGACGCGTTCGAGGTGGTCGCCGAGCGCCCGGGCGCCGCGGGCGAGGTCGGTCAGCAGCGGGCTGTAGTTCCACGAGCAGACGTGGGCGAAGCCGCGGCGGCGCAGGCTGCGGCGCATCACCGCGAAGATCGAGTGGTTGTCGACGAGTCCGTGGACGAGGACGACCGGGATGCGCGCGGCCAGCGGGTCGGCGGCGAACAGCGCCCGGACGCCGGGGGGTTGCTCGCCGGGGCGACACCGTGGGTCGAGCCGCAGCGGCTCGCTCCGCGTGCCCAGCGGGTACATGAGGACGTGTGCGCCGACGAGGGCGAGTTCGGTGATCCCGCCGGTCACGGCCGCGCGGGTGACGAGGCTGCGCAGCGGGATCCGCGGCGTCCGCGAGGCGCCGCCCACGGTGTGCGAGTCTGGTCCGGACTCCGGGTCGCCGAGTGGGCGCATCTGTCGGTCCCTCCCCGTTCGTGACCACCGGTGGAGCCCGGGCTCGACGTTCGCCGGTGGCGCAGCCGACCTCGGTCATGCCCGGTTCACCGGACGGTAAAGCTGCGGTGTGCCGTTCGTCACACAAGCGCAACGCGCGACGGCGGATCGACGCCGGTTCGTGACCGACTCGACGAAGGGGGAACGGTGGCCGCCCGCGATGCCTCCACCCGCGACCGGGACCCCGGGCGGGGGAGCGGTTCCGCCCGCGACCGGGACGCCCGCCGGGGCAGCGATCCTGCCCGCCGTGCCGCGACGGCCCGGCGCACGGGACCGCGCCGTCCGTCGGACCGGCCCGGTCCGCCACCCGTCCAGGCCGACGGGCTCGTCGTCGGCACCACCCCGCCGGCCGCGCGACTGTCCGGTGCGCTGCTCGTCCTGGCCGGCCTCGCCGGCGTGGCCGCACTCGTCCCCACCTACCTGGTCGTAGGAGGGCGGGAGGTCACCCAGGCCGGTGGCCCCGGCAGCGTGCTGCTCGGCCTCGTCACCCCGCTCACCTCGGCGGTCGTGGGAGCCGGCCTGGCGGCCCGGCGGCTGCCCCGGTTCGGGCTGGGCTACGCCGGCGTCGCCGGGGCCCTCGCGGTCGGCCTGCTGCTCATCGAGCTGTACCGGGCCGACGCGTCCACCGTGCGCCCCGGCGTGGAGGTGATCGCCGGCCAGCGTGTGCTGACCAGCTCGGTCGAGATCGGCGCCGGCTGGGTCCTCGGCGTCGTCTCCCTCGCGCTCACCGTCCTCGCCGGCGTGCTGGCCGCCGCCTCGTGGGGGCGCACGGTCATGGAGGACGGCGGGTCGCTCGACCCCGCCCGCCCCGGGCTGGCCGGTCTCGCCGTGCTGCTGGGGGTGGGGACGGTGCTCTGCCTGGTGCTGCCGGCGGCCGACGTCCCCGACCGCCTGGTCACCGACCCCACGACGGGGCTGCAGACCGTGGTCGGGCAGGACGGCCCGCAGGGGCTGCTCGAACGAGCCGGGCTGGCGCTGCTCGGCGGACTCCTGCTCGCCGGTGCCGTCGTCCTCTGCTCGGTGCTCGCGCCCTCGCTACGGCCGCGCCTGGCCGCCGTCGGTGGGCTGCTGGCCATCGCCGCCGTCGTGCTCACCCTCGGGCTGGCCGGGCTGCGGGACGCCGCGGTCTCCGACGAACTGGAGTGGACGCTGCCCGGTGCGGGGCTGCTCGTCGCCGGGGTCGGGTACGGCGTCCTCACCCTCCTCGCCTGGCGGCTGCGCCGGTCCGCTCCACGCGGAGACTGACCGCGCGGCGTCCGGTGCGGGGGGACCGGGTGGGGTTGCCCGGGTCGTCCCTGCCTCCCACCCCGGCGGGTGGGGACGCCGGCCGGCCCGGGACGTGCTGGCCGAGCCGCGTGCACGGAGCTGACCAGCGCGGTCGCGCAGGGATCCGCCACGGGGGGTTCCCGCCCGCCCGCCGGGGCCCCTGTGAGACGGGCCACGCGCTCCGACGTGGGGGCGACGGCGGCATTCCGCGGGGGTTACGGTGCCTGTTCGTGGATCTCTTCGAGTACCAGGCCCGTGACCTGTTGGCCTCTCACGGCGTGCCCGTGCTGCCCGGAGGTGTCGCCGAGACACCGGAGCAGGCGGAGGCGATCGCCCGAGAGATCGGGACCACCGTCGTCGTCAAGGCGCAGGTCAAGACCGGCGGCCGCGGCAAGGCCGGCGGCGTCAAGCTCGCCGACGACGCCGAGACCGCCCGGGCGCGCGCCCAGGACATCCTCGGCCTGGACATCAAGGGCCACATCACCCACCGCGTGATGGTCGCCCAGGCCAGCGACATCGCCGAGGAGTACTACTTCTCCTACCTGCTCGACCGCGCCAACCGCACCTTCCTGGCGATGGCCAGCGTCGAGGGCGGCATGGAGATCGAGCAGCTCGCCGTCGAGCGTCCGGAGGCCCTGGCGCGCATCCCCGTGGACGCCCCCGTCGGCGTCGACACCGCCAAGGCCGCCGAGATCGTCGACGCCGCCGGCTTCCCCGCCGAGGTGCGCGACCAGGTCATCGCGATCGCCGTCCAGCTGTGGGACGTGTTCTCCAAGGAGGACGCCACCCTCGTCGAGGTCAACCCGCTGGCCAAGGCGCCCGACGGCACCGTGCTCGCGCTCGACGCCAAGGTCACCCTCGACGACAACGCCTCCTTCCGGCACGCCGAGCACGCCGCGCTCGAGGACGCCGCCTCGGCCGACCCGCTGGAGGCCGCGGCCAAGGAGAAGGACCTCAACTACGTCAAGCTCGAGGGCGAGGTCGGCATCATCGGCAACGGCGCCGGCCTGGTCATGAGCACCCTCGACGTCGTCGCCTACGCCGGCGAGGAGTTCGGCGGCGTGAAGCCCGCCAACTTCCTCGACATCGGTGGTGGCGCCTCCGCGGAGGTCATGGCCAACGGGCTGCACATCATCCTGTCCGACCCCGCGGTGAAGAGCGTGTTCGTCAACGTCTTCGGCGGTATCACCGCCTGTGACGCCGTCGCCAACGGCATCGTGCACGCACTGCAGCTCCTCGGCGACGAGGCGACCAAGCCGCTGGTCGTCCGTCTCGACGGCAACAACGTCGAGGAGGGCCGGCGGATCCTCGCAGAGGCCAACCACCCGCTGGTGACCCTCGTGGACACGATGGACGGCGCCGCGCGCCGGGCCGCCGAGCTCGCCGCCGCCTGAGGAAGACCCCTTCCTCCCCACCCCTCGCAGGCTCGGGGCGGGCCCCTGGAACGGGGCCGTTCCATCACCGTCAGACAGGACACCACTTCAGATGTCGATCTTCCTCAACGAGAACAGCAAGGTCATCGTCCAGGGCATGACCGGCTCCGAGGGGCGCAAGCACACCCAGCGCATGCTGGCCTCGGGGACGGCGATCGTCGGGGGCGTGAACCCGAAGAAGGCCGGCCAGAGCGTCGACTTCGACGGCACCGGCGTCCCCGTGTTCGGCTCCGTCGCCGAGGCGATGAAGGAGACCGGCGCCGACGTCAGCGTCATCTTCGTGCCGCCGGCCGGCGCCAAGAACGCCGTCATCGAGGCCGTCGACGCGCAGATCGGGCTCGCGGTCGTCATCACCGAGGGCATCCCCGTGCACGACTCGACCCACGTCTGGGCCCACGCCCAGGGCGGCTCCACCCGCATCATCGGCCCGAACTGCCCCGGCCTGATCAGCCCCGGCCGGTCGAACGCAGGCATCATCCCGGCCAACATCACCAAGCAGGGCAAGATCGGGCTGGTCAGCAAGTCGGGGACGCTGACCTACCAGATGATGTACGAGCTCCGTGACATCGGTTTCTCCACCGCCGTCGGCATCGGTGGCGACCCGGTCATCGGCACCACGCACATCGACTGCCTGCAGGCCTTCCAGGAGGACCCGGAGACCGAGGCCATCGTCATGATCGGTGAGATCGGTGGCGACGCCGAGGAGCGGGCCGCGGACTTCATCAAGGCCAACGTGACCAAGCCGGTCGTCGGCTACGTCGCCGGTTTCACCGCTCCCGAGGGCAAGACGATGGGTCACGCCGGCGCGATCGTGTCCGGCTCGGCCGGCACCGCGCAGGCGAAGCAGGAGGCCCTCGAGGCCGCCGGCGTGCGCGTGGGCAAGACCCCGTCGGAGACCGCCCGCCTCATGCGGGAGATCGTCGGCGCCTGAGGCCCCGACGCGGGCGACCGACGCTCGGTCCACACCACCGCTGCCCGGCGACCTCACGCGAGGTCGCCGGGCAGCGGCGTTCCGCGGTCTCGGTAGCGTCCCGGTGGGTGAGGCCCGACGCGCCACGGTTGCCGGTGGCGGACCCGCCCACTGACGATGCGCTGAGTGATCAAGCCACTACCGAGGAGCGCCCCGCGATGACCAGTCAGCCGCCTCCGCCTCCTGGCGGGCACGGGGAGCCGGGGTCCGGCTCCGAGCCGGGGCAGCAGGCCGGGCACGGCGGTCAGCAGTCGGGGCACGGGCAGGCGCCCCACGGCCAGCAGCCGCCGCCCGCCGGGCAGCAGCCGGGCTACGGCCCGCAGTCGGGCTACGGCCCGCAGCCGGGGTACGGCCCGCAGTCGGGCTACGGCCCGCAGCCGGGGTACGGCCCGCAGCCGGGGTACGGGCAGCCGGGGTACGGGCAGCCGCCCGGCTACGGCCAGCAGCCGGGCCACGGCCAGCCGCCGGGTTACGGCCAGCAGCCGGGTTACGGGCAGCAGCCGTACGGCCAGCTGCCCTACCCGCAGCAGCCCGGTCACGGCGGGCAGCAGCCGTACGGGCAGCAGGGCGGGTACGGCCAGCCCGCCTACGGGCATCAGCCGGCCTACGGGCAGCCGGGCTACGGCCAGCCGTACGGCTACGGCCAGCAGTCGCCGTACGGGCAGACCCCGTACGCGCGGCCGGCCGGGTCCGGCGCGTCGGTGGGCTTCGACCTCAAGCGACTGGGTCTGGCCGACTACGTCGTCGCCGGTGGCACGCTGCTGTTCCTCCTGCTGGCGTTCCTCCCCTGGTACCGGATCGACGACGTCTTCTTCGGGTCCAGCATCAGCTTCAGGGGCTGGGACTCCGGGCAGGTGACGACGGCGGTCCTCCTCTTCCTGCTGGCCACGGTGTGGGCGGTGCTGCCCGCCTTCGTCGACCTCCGGCTGGGGTTCCCGCGCTCGGCCATCACGGTCGGGCTGGCGGCGCTGGGTTTCCTGTTCGCCCTGCTGGGCTGGCTGGACTCCTTCAGCGAGGGCTTCGCGTTCAGCACCTGGGCGCTGCTGGGGTTCCTCACCGCCGCCGCGGTCCTGGTGTCCGCCGTCCTCCGGCTGCTGCCGGAGCTGCGGAACCGGCCGTCGACGCCCGGTGGCCCGACCGACGCCACGCAGTGGGCCGACCAGCAGGCACCGCGGTTCGGCGCCCAGCAGGGTGCGCCGGGCCAGCAGGCGCCGTACGGGTACCAGGCGCCGCAGCAGCCGTACGGGCAGCAGCCGTACGGGCAGCAGTCGTACGGGCAGCAGTCGTACGGGCAGCTGTCGTACGGGCAGCCGTCGTACGGCCAGCCCCAGGAGACGGGGACGCCGCCCCCGCCGCCCGTGCGGCCCGAGCAGGGCGCGGGACCCGCTGCGCCCGGTGGTGCCACCGCCTCCGGCAGCGAGCCCGGGCCGACGCCCGGCGACGACTGACCGGGACGCACCCCACCCCGGCGAGGGGCGGCGACCTGCGGGTCGCCGCCCCTCGGCGCCTTTGTGGGAGCCGTTGGGCGCGTGCAGCGGCGATCGCGCCCCGGCCTTGCGAGAGTGGGGGAGTGGTCTCCCTGCTCGCACGTCTGACTTCGCCCGGGCAGCGGGAGCCGGGTGCCGGCCGGCCGGGGCACCCCGCCGTGCTCGCCGCCGTGGCCGCCGCGGCGGTCTCCTTCCTGGGCCTGCTCGGACTGGGGCTGGCCGTGGTCGTGGTCCAGACGCTGGACCCGGCCGGCGGGCTGCCGGTCGGTGGCTCCGCCCGGCTGGCCGGCCAGTTGTGGCTCCTCGCCCAGGGCGGTGGTCTCACCCTCGGCTCCGGTCCGCTCGTGCTCGCGCCGTTGCTGCTCACCCTGGCCGTCGCGTGGGGCCTGTCCAGCGCCGGCCGCGGGGTGGTCCGCTCCTGCGACGTCCACGGGGTGCGCGGAACGGCCGTCGTCCTGGGCGGCCTCACCGCGACGCACACCGTCGTCGCCGTCCTCCTGGGCCTCGCGGTCGACGACGCGGGGGCCCGGGTCGACCTGCTCCGCAGCACCGTCGGCGTCGCGGTTCTCGCCGTCCTCGCGGGTGGGTGGGGGACGGCGCGCGAGTCCGGCGTCCTCGACGGCGTACTGGACCGGCTGCCGCCTCCGGTGCGGCCGCTGCTGCGGGCGGTGCTGGCCGGGTTCCTCACCGCGGTCGCGTCCGGGCTCGCCGTGGTGGCGGTGGCGCTCGCCGCGGACGCGCGCGGCTACGCCGCGCTGTCGGGCTCCCTCGGCGGCGCCGGTGCCGGTGCGGTCGGCCTGCTCGCCCTCGGTGTCCTCCTGCTGCCCAACGCGGCGGCCGCTGCGATCGGGCTGGCCGCCGGCCCGGGGTTCGCCGTGGGCAGCGGCACGCTGGTCTCGGTACACGGCGTCACGCTCGGGGCGGTGCCGGCGCTGCCGCTGCTGGCCGCGCTGCCCGACACGCAGGCGGTGCCGCTGGTGGCGTTCGTGTCCCAGGTGCTGCCGGCGCTGGCCGGGCTCGTCACCGGGATCACCCTGGGCCGCCGGTTCGGCGACCACGGCGCCCAGGGCGGCTCGGTCGTCGCCGGGCTGTGGGGCGTGCTCGCCGGCGCCACCCTCGGGATCGCGTGCGGGGTGCTGGCGCAGGTCGGCGGCGGTTCCCTCGGCGACGGCGCGCTGGCGCAGGTGGGCGCCCCCGCGGTGGCCACCGGACTCGCCGTCGCCGCGCAGGCCGGGATCGCCGCGGCCGTCGGTGCCGCCGTCAGCCGCTGGCGGGCGCTGGGCTGACCGGCCCGGTCCCGGGGCCCCACCGCGGGCCTGCGAGTGGTGGGGGGACGGGGTCCGTCCGGCGCCTTATAGGGTCGCTGGCGTGCCCGCACACGTACCGTCCGCGCGGGCGCGGGTCGTGGTCCTCCTGTCCGGTACCGGGTCGCTGTGCGCGGCGCTGCTGGAGGCCACCGACGACCCCGGCTACCCCGCGACGGTGGTGGCCGTGGGCAGCGACCGCGACGCCGAGGGGCTCGAGCACGCCCGGCGTCGGGGCATCGCCACCTTCACCTGCCGGCTGCGCGACCACGCCGACCGGGCCGCGTGGGACGTCGCACTGGCCGCCGCGATCGCCGAGCACCGCCCCGACCTGGTCGTCTCCGCGGGGTTCATGAAGATCGTCGGTCCCGCGGTGCTGGGCGCCTTCGGCGGGCGGCTGGTCAACACCCACCCCGCGCTGCTGCCCGCCTTCCCGGGCGCGCACGCGGTCCGCGACGCGCTGGCCGCCGGGGTCGACGTCACCGGCAGCACGGTGCACCTCGTCGACGCCGGCGTCGACACCGGCCCGGTGCTCGCCCAGCGCGAGGTGCCCGTCCTCCCGGGGGACGACGAGGCCGGGCTGCACGAACGGATCAAGACCGTGGAGCGCGAGCTCCTGGTGGACACGGTGGCGCGACTGGTCACCGGCGAGGAGGAGTCCCGATGAGCGACCGCACCCCCATCCGTCGCGCGCTGCTGGGCGTCTACGACAAGACCGGCATCGAGGAGCTGGCCCGGGGGCTGGCCGGCGCCGGTGTCGAGCTGGTCAGCACCGGTGCCACCGCGCGCCGCATCGCCGACGCCGGGGTGCCCGTCACCCCGGTGGAGCAGGTCACCGGCTTCCCGGAGTGCCTCGACGGGCGGGTGAAGACGCTGCACCCGGCCGTGCACGCCGGCATCCTGGCCGACCGCCGCAAGCCCGAGCACGTGCAGCAGCTCGAGGAACTCGGTGTCGCGCCGTTCGACCTCGTGGTGGTCAACCTCTACCCGTTCACCGAGACGGTGGCCTCCGGCGCGACGCCCGACGAGTGCGTCGAGCAGATCGACATCGGCGGCCCGGCGATGGTGCGGGCCGCGGCCAAGAACCACCCGTCGGTCGCCGTCGTCGTCGACCCCGCCCGGTACGGGGACGTCCTCGAGGCCGTGTCCGCCGGCGGGTTCACCCTGGAGGAGCGGCAGCGGCTGGCGGCGGCGGCCTTCCGGCACACCGCCTCCTACGACATCGCCGTGGCCTCGTGGATGGGCAACGTCCTGGCCCCGGACGACGACTCCGGGTTCCCCGCGTGGGTCGGGGGCAGCTGGGAGCGTGCCGACGTCCTCCGCTACGGCGAGAACCCGCACCAGCGGGCGGCGCTGTACCGCAGCCACGAGCGGGGGCTCGCGCACGCCGAGCAGCTGCACGGCAAGCAGATGTCGTACAACAACTACGTCGACACCGACGCCGCCTGGCGGGCCGCGCACGACCACACCGACCCCTGCGTGGCGATCATCAAGCACGCCAACCCGTGCGGCATCGCCGTCGGACCGGACATCGCCGCCGCACACCGCAAGGCGCACGCCTGCGACCCGGTGTCGGCCTTCGGCGGCGTGATCGCGGCCAACCGCGAGGTGGACCTCGCGATGGCCGAGCAGGTCGCCGGGGTCTTCACCGAGGTCGTGGTCGCCCCGTCGTTCACCGACGACGCGGTGGAGGTCCTCACCGCCAAGAAGAACATCCGGCTGCTGCGGCTCCCCGACGCCGACCGGCCGGCCGCCGAGCTGCGGCCGGTCAGCGGCGGGCTGCTGCTGCAGGTGGTCGACCGGGTGGACGCCCCCGGCGACGACCCCACCACCTGGACGCTGGCCACCGGTCAGCCGCTGGACGCCGCCGGCCTCGACGACCTGGTCTTCGCCTGGCGCAGTGTCCGTGCGGTCCGCAGCAACGCGATCCTGCTCGCGCACGAGAAGGCCACCGTCGGGGTCGGCATGGGCCAGGTCAACCGGGTGGACGCCGCCCGCCTCGCGGTCTCGCGCGCCGGGGACCGTGCCGCCGGTGCGGTCGCCGCCTCCGACGCGTTCTTCCCCTTCGCCGACGGCCTGCAGGTGCTGCTGGACGCCGGTGTGCGGGCGGTCGTGCAGCCGGGCGGCTCGGTGCGGGACGAGGAGGTCATCGCCGCGGCGGCGGCCGCGGGCGTGCCGCTGTACCTCACCGGGACCCGCCACTTCGCGCACTGATGACCGGCCCCCTCGCCCCCCGCCGCCCGCCCGGCCGCGGCGACCCGCTGCGCGAGCCCGTGCCCCCCGCCGCACGCAGGGTCGCGGCAGCTGCCGGCACGGGCTCGCGGCCGCACGTCCGCCCGCCCGGGGCCGGTGCCCAGGTCGAGGGCCAGGACTTCGCCCGCGTGGACTGGTGGGGCGCCGAACTCGACGGGGTGACCTTCACGCGGTGCCGGTTCGACGACGCCGGGCTGGAGGAACTGGTCACCCGGCGGTGCGTGTTCGAGTCCTGTGTGCTGACCGGCGTCCGCATGGGCGGCTCCCGGCACCTCGGCTCGGCGTTCCTCTCCTGCCGGTTCGACCGGTCGCGGCTGTTCGACGTCACCTGGGAGGGCTGCAAGCTCACCGGCTCGCACTTCCCCGGGGCGCAGCTGCGGCCCATGACGTCGACCGAGAGCGACTGGAGCTGGACGAACCTGCGCGGCGCGGACCTCTCCGGCCTGGACCTGTCCGGTCACCGGTTCCGTGAGGCCGACCTGACCGGCGCCGACCTGCGCGAGTGCGACCTCACCGGCGCCGACCTCGACCGTGCCCGGCTGCAGTCGGTGCAGCTGCGGGGCGCGGACCTGCGCGGGGCCTCGACCGACCAGGTCGACTGGCTGGCGTTCGAGCTGACCGGGGTCCGCCTGGACCTCACGCAGACGGTGCAGTTCGCCCGCGCGCACGGCGCGCTGGTCGCGGACTGAGCGGAGTCACCTCCTCGGTCCGGTGAGCATCGCCTTGACCGCGCCGAGGATGCCCAGGGCCGGCACGGCGAGGGCGAACCAGAAGCCGGTGTCGAAGGTCGCCGCGTCCCACCCGGCGTCGGCCAGCGGGACGAGCACCCCGGCGAACGCGACCAGGCCCGCCAGGAGCGCCAGCACGCCGAGGAAGCGGTGGGAACGGGCCGGCAGCAGCACCAGCAGGCCGAGCACGAGCAGCACTGCGCCCGCGCCGACGACGGCCACCGGCTGCCACATGCCGTCGTCGAACACGTCGGCGACGTCCCGGCCCAGGCCCTCCACGCCGCGCCGGACCAGGTCCAGCCCGGTCCGGTCGCTGTCGGTCAGCCAGCGCAGCAGCAGGCTGACCCCCGCCGCGACGCCGGCCAGCACGAGCAGCAGCCCGGCCAGGCCGTCGGGACGGCGGACCGGGACCGGCTTGGTGGAGTACTGCGGCGCGGTCGAGGTGGGGGGCGGGCCGGGAGGTTGCGCCAGGGGTGGCCGGGCCCCCGCCTGAGCGCCGTAGCCACCGTGGCCGGTGTAGCCGCCGTGGCCGGTGTCGGTGCGCGCGCCGCCCACCGGCTGGATCCCCGGCGTCGTCTGCGCCCGCCAGTCGTCGGCGCCGCCCTGCGTGCCGGCCGGGGAGTGGTCGCGCTCGGTCATCTGCTCTCCTCGCGGGTCGGCAGGCGGGGGAGGCGCCCGCTGCCTGCGAGCCTAGGGCGGCGTGGCGTCCCGCGGAGGGCTCTCGGGCAGACTGTGGGCGTGCCCGCGACGATCCTGGACGGCAAGGCCACCGCAGCAGCGATCCGATCGGAGCTGACCGGACGGGTCGCCGCCCTCACAGCGGCCGGTCACCGGCCGGGCCTGGGCACGCTCCTGGTCGGCGACGACCCGGGCAGCCGCTGGTACGTCAACGCCAAGCACTCCGACTGCGCCCAGGTGGGCATCGCCAGCATCCAGCGGGAACTGCCGGCCACCGCCACGCTCACCGACGTCCTGGAGGTCGTCGACGAGCTCAACGCCGACCCCGCCTGCACCGGCTACATCGTCCAGCTGCCGCTGCCCAAGGGCATCGAGGAGAGCGTCGTCCTCGAGCGGATGGACCCGGCCAAGGACGCCGACGGCCTGCACCCGGTCAACCTCGGCCGGCTGGTGCTCAACGTCCCCGGTCCGCTGCCGTGCACGCCGGTCGGCATCGTCGAGCTGCTGCGCCGGTACGACGTGCCGATCGCCGGCGCCGAGGTGGTCGTCGTCGGCCGCGGCATCACCGTCGGTCGGCCACTGGGCCTGCTGCTCACCCGCCGCAGCGAGAACGCCACGGTCACCCTCTGCCACACCGGGACCCGCGACCTGGCCGCGCACCTGCGCACCGCCGACGTCGTCGTCGCCGCGGCCGGTGTCCCGGGCCTGGTCACCCGCGACGTGGTCAAGCCGGGCGCCGCCGTCCTCGACGTCGGCGTCAGCCGGGTCGACGGGAAGATCGCCGGGGACGTCGCCCAGGACGTCGTGGAGGTGGCGGGCTTCGTGGCGCCCAACCCCGGCGGCGTCGGCCCGATGACCCGCGCGATGCTGCTGCAGAACGTCGTCCTGGCCGCCGAGCAGGCCGCGGCGGCGGACGTCCTGACCGCCTGATGTCCCGCCCGCCGCTCTACACCCGCCGGCCGTTCCTGGCCGGTCTGCTGCGGCAGCTCCCCCTGCTGCTGGTGCTGGTCGTGGTCGCGGTCGGGTTGGTGATGGTGGCCTTGGAGCACTGGCGCCGCGGGCTCGTCGTCGTCGGGGTCGCGCTGGTCGGTGGCGGGCTGCTGCGGCTGCTGCTGCCGGTCCGGCGGGTGGGGTTCCTCGCCGTCCGCAGCCGGCCGGTGGACGTCGTCCTGCTGGCGGGGGTGGGGGTCACGCTCACCGCCTTCGCCCTGGCGATCCCGGGTGAGTGAGGAGGGACTACTCCCCCCGTCGCGCGAGCCCGGAGCGGTGTCCGGGACCGGGCCGTGGGCCCCCGACCGGGCGCAACGGCCCGCCCAGCGATAGGTTGGCCGCCATGGCAGAGCAGCCCAGGAACGGCAAGGTCACCGTCGTCGGTGCCGGCTTCTACGGCTCGACCACCGCCCTCCGCCTCGCGGAGTACGACATCTTCGAGACCGTCGTGCTCACCGACATCGTCGAGGGCAAGCCCGAGGGCCTGGCCCTCGACATGAACCAGTCCCGCCCGATCGAGGGCTTCGAGACGAGGGTCGTCGGTGTCGGTGGCGGGTCGTACGAGGGCACCGAGGGCTCCGACGTCGTCGTGATCACCGCGGGTCTGCCCCGCAAGCCCGGCATGAGCCGGATGGACCTCATCGAGACCAACGCCAAGATCGTCCGCCAGGTCGCCGAGAACATCGCGCAGACCTCGCCGGACGCCGTGGTCATCGTGGTCTCGAACCCGCTGGACGAGATGACCGCGCTGGCCCAGCTGGCCACCGGGTTCCCGAAGAACCGGGTCATGGGCCAGGCCGGCATGCTCGACACCGCGCGGTTCACCAACAACGTCGCCGAGGAGCTCGGCGTCCCGGTGGGCTCGGTGCGCACCCTGACCCTCGGCTCGCACGGCGACACGATGGTGCCGGTGCCCTCGCGGTGCACCGTCGACGGCAAGCCGCTGGCCGACGTGCTGGCTGCCGACCGCATCGAGCACCTCGTCGACCGGACCCGCAACGGCGGCGCCGAGGTCGTCGCGCTGCTGAAGACCGGCTCGGCGTACTACGCGCCCTCGGCCGCCGCGGCCCGCATGGCCCGGGCGGTCATGGAGGACTCCGGCGCGGTCATGCCGGTGTGCGCCTGGGTGGACGGCGAGTACGGCATCTCCGGGGTGTACCTGGGGGTGGAGGCCGAGATCGGGCGCGAGGGCGTCCGGCGGGTGGTCGAGGGCGACCTGACCGAGAGCGAGCTGGCCGGGCTGCGCGAGGCGGCCGAGGCCGTGCGCGCCAAGCAGGCTGACGTAGCCGACCTCTGACCGTCCGGTCAGAGCTGTAGAGAGGGAACTCCAACGTGAGCAAGATCAAGGTCGAGGGGAAGATCGTCGAGCTCGACGGCGACGAGATGACCCGGATCATCTGGCAGTTCATCAAGGACCAGCTGATCCTCCCGTACCTCGACGTCGACCTCGAGTACTACGACCTCGGGATCGAGAAGCGCGACGAGACCGACGACCAGATCACCGTCGACGCCGCCAACGCCATCAAGCAGCACGGCGTCGGCGTCAAGTGCGCGACGATCACCCCGGACGAGGCGCGGGTCGAGGAGTTCGGCCTCAAGCGGATGTACCGGTCGCCCAACGGGACGATCCGCAACATCCTCGGCGGCGTCATCTTCCGCGAGCCGATCATCATGCAGAACGTCCCGCGGCTGGTGCCGGGCTGGACCAAGCCGATCGTCGTCGGCCGTCACGCCTTCGGTGACCAGTACCGCGCCACCGACTTCAAGTTCCCGGGCGAGGGGACGCTGACGATCACCTTCCAGCCCAAGGACGGCTCCGCGCCGATCGAGCACGAGGTGTTCCAGTCGCCGGGTGGCGGCGTCGCGATGGCGATGTACAACCTCGACGAGTCGATCCGCGACTTCGCCCGGGCCTCGATGAACTACGGCCTGCAGCGCGGCTACCCGGTCTACCTCTCGACCAAGAACACGATCCTCAAGGCCTACGACGGCCGGTTCAAGGACCTGTTCCAGGAGGTCTTCGAGACCGAGTTCAAGGACCAGTTCGAGTCCGCGGGCATCACCTACGAGCACCGGCTGATCGACGACATGGTCGCCGCCTCGCTCAAGTGGGAGGGCGGCTACGTCTGGGCGTGCAAGAACTACGACGGTGACGTGCAGTCCGACACCGTGGCGCAGGGCTTCGGCTCGCTGGGCCTGATGACCTCGGTGCTGATGAGCCCCGACGGCCGCACCGTCGAGGCGGAGGCCGCGCACGGCACGGTCACCCGGCACTACCGGCAGCACCAGCGCGGTGAGGCGACGTCCACCAACCCGATCGCCTCGATCTTCGCCTGGACCCGGGGCCTGGCCCACCGCGGCAAGCTGGACAACACCCCCGAGGTGACCCGGTTCGCCGAGACCCTGGAGAAGGTCTGCATCGACACCGTCGAGGGCGGCCAGATGACCAAGGACCTCGCGCTGCTGATCAGCCGGGACCAGCCGTGGCTGACCACCCAGGACTTCCTGGCGGCCATCGACGCCAACCTGCAGAAGGCCATGGCCGCCTGACGTAGGCGCACTCCCGACAGCGGCCCCCTCGCCTCGCGGCGAGGGGGCCGCTGCGCGTTCCGGGTGGGAGGCCCGCGTCGCCGGCGCCGCCGGGTCGAGCCGCTGCCGGCCGTTCCCGGGACACGGCGCGCGACGCCGAGGGTGCGTTCGCCGCCCGGGTGGACCCGGCCTACCCCGACCAGCGCGTGGCGGTGGAGTACGACGGCGGGTGGCACGCCGATCGCTCGCAGCCGACCCGGGACCGGCGCCGGCTGGACGCGCTCGCCGCCGCCGGGTGGACGGTCGTGCACGTGACGGCAGTGGCCCTGCGGGACCCCGAGGCGCTCACCGCCGGCGTCCGTGCGCTCCTCGCGGCTCGCGACTCCGGAGCTGTCGCGCCCTGATGGTGACCAGTGGCCGCAACCACCCCGGAGTCGTCCGGACCGGGCGGCGTCAGGCGCCGAAGAGCTGGGTCCACCAGGGGCCGCCCGGCCCCTCGGCGACGCCCACACCCAGCTTGGTCAGCTCGCAGTCGAGGATGTTGGCCCGGTGGCCGGAACTGGTCATCCAGTCGTCCATCACCTCGGCGGCGTCGGCCTGGCCGTAGGCGATGTTCTCCGCCCGCGCGTAGCCCACCCCCGCCTTCCTGGCGCGGTCGAAGGGGGAGAGGCCTTCCGGGGTGTCGTGCGAGAAGTAGTCGCGGTCGCGCATGTCGGCGCTGTGGGCCCGGGCGACGGCGGCCAGAGCGCTGTCGGCGACCAGCGGCCTGCAGCCCGCGGCGGCGCGGGCCTCGTTCACCAGCGTCAGCACCTGACCCTCGACGCCGGGGGCGGCCGGGGCGGCCGCCGCCCGCGGGGCGGGGGCGGGCGCCGCGCGCGGGGCGGGCGCCGGCGCGGGGGCAGGGGCCTCGGCAGCGGCTGCCGGCCGGTCCGGGGCCTTCTCCGGGGCCGGCTTCGTGGCCGGGGTGGAGGGCGACGCCGGCGCGGGCTCGTCGGCCGGCGCGGCCGGCACGGCCTCCTGCTGCGGTTCCGGCTGCTCGGCGGCGGGCGTCTCCGGCACGGCGGGGGTCTCGGCCGGGGCCGGCGCGGCGGGGGCGCCGTCCACGCCCATCTGGACGGTGCCGCTCTGCGCCGCCGACGGGGCGGACGACGCCCCGCCCGAGCGACCGGCACCGGAGGAGACCCGGCCCGCGGCGGCGGTCGACGCCGGCGCCGCCTGCTCCGAGGAGCTCGTCACGACGTTCGACACCACCGGGACGGCGAAGGCGATGCCCGCGACGGCGAGGACCACCGCGAAGACCGGCAGGACGCGACGCAGGCCGGAGGCGCGGAACAGGACGGAGACCCAGCGGCCGAGCGCTGCGGCGATCCGCGAGGAGGGCGGGGGACCCGCCGGCATGTGGTGCACGAGGTAACCCTCACGAGTTGCTAGATCACGGATCGTTACTTTGGGGAGAGTAGCCGGATGCGGTGCGTGATCGGCACCATGCTGTGCGCAACGTCACATCGATTTCGACTCAACCCCTCGGCGGTGGCCTGCTGTGGGCGTGTCGGGTGAAGGCGGGCAGCATGGACCCGTCCCGTCCGTCCCGACCGAGGAGCGCGCCGCCGGTGAGCGACGTCTGGCTCAACATCGTCATGGTGGTCGTCTTCGTGCTCGTCGGCGGTGCCTTCGCGGGCGCGGAGATCGCGCTGGTGAGCCTGCGCGAGTCCCAGGTCCGCGCCATGTCCGAGCGGGGCCGCCGCGGTCGCGCGGTCGCCCGCCTGCTCAGCGACCCCAACCGCTTCCTCGCCGCCGTGCAGGTCGGCGTCACACTGGCCGGCTTCTTCTCCGCGGCCTTCGGTGCCAGCACCCTGTCCGCGCCGCTCGCCGACCAGCTCGAGGGCTTCGGCATGGGGGAGGGCCTGGCGGGGACGCTGGCGCTGGTCCTGGTCACCATCGCGATCAGCTACCTGTCCCTGGTGGTGGGCGAGCTGACCCCCAAGCGACTGGCCCTCCAGCGCGCCGAGGGCTTCTCGCTGGTCGTCGCCGCACCGCTCAACGGCATCGCCGCACTGTTCCGGCCGATCATCTGGTTCCTGTCGGTCTCCACCAACCTGCTGGTCCGCCTGCTCGGCGGCGACCCGAAGGCCAGCGGGGAGGCGATCAGCCAGGAGGAGCTGCGCGACCTCGTCGCCGCCCACGAGTCACTGAGCACCGACGAACGGCGGCTGATCGGGGAGGTGTTCCGCGCCGGCGACCGGGAGGTGCGCGAGGTCATGACGCCGCGCACCGAGGTCGACTTCCTCGAGGCGTCGATGACCGCCAGCCGGGCCGCCAAGCAGGTGCACGACTCAAGCCACTCGCGCTACCCCGTCGTCGGCCGGGACGAGGACGACGTGGTCGGCTTCGTGCACGTGCGCGACCTGTTCCTCCCCGCCCACCCCGCCGGCCGGGCGGCGACCGTGGGCGACCTCGTCCGCGAGGTGAAGCGGCTGCCGGGCACCGCCGGCGTCCTCACCGCGCTGTCGGAGATGCGGCGGGAGAACCACCACCTGGCCATCGTCGTCGACGAGTACGGCGGCACCGACGGGATCGTCACCCTCGAGGACCTCATCGAGGAGGTCATCGGGGAGATCTACGACGAGTACGACGAGGACGTCGGCGACGACGGCGGGGAGGTGCCCGGGGGGCCGCAGGAGGTCGACGGCCTGCTGAACCTGGACGACTTCCGCGAGGCCACCGGCGTGCAGCTGCCCGAGGGCCCGTACGAGACGGTCGCGGGCTACGTGCTGGCCGAACTCGGCCGGCTCCCCGACGTGGGGGACGCCGTGTCGGTCGAGGGCCGCACCCTCACGGTGCTCGAACTGGACGGACGACGCATCGCGCGGCTGTCGGTCAGCCCGGTCCCCGACGCCGAACCGGCCCGCGAGGAGGTCCAGGAGGGCAGTCCCGCGGCCGGCTGAGAAGGGACCCCGCCCCGCCCTCCACCGGCTCCGGGCGGTGCCTGGACGGGGCCGTGGCCAACCTCCGGACGGGGCCGCCGGGACGGGCCCGCGGGCGGGGGCGTCTCTCAGCCGCGGGCGCGGGTGGTCTCCCAGGCGTCGCGGACGATGCCGGCCAGGTCGGTGTGCTTCGGCGTCCAGCCGAGGTCCGCGCGGATGCGGTCGCTGGAGGCCACCAGCTGCGCGGGGTCGCCGGCCCGGCGCTCCCCGACGACGACCGGCACCGGGTGCCCGGTGACCTCCCGGACGGCGTCGACGACCTGCTGCACGGAGAAGCCGGTGCCGTTGCCGAGGTTGTAGATGCGGTGCTCGCCCGGCGCCGGGGCGGTCAGCGCGAGCAGGTGCGCGTCGGCGAGGTCGGAGACGTGGATGTAGTCGCGGATGCAGGTGCCGTCCGGCGTCGGGTAGTCCTCGCCGTAGACGGTCATCGCCTCGCGGGCGCCCGCGACGACCTGCAGCGCGATCGGGATGAGGTGCGTCTCGGTCGTGTGCCGCTCGCCCAAGCCGTAGGCGGCGCCCGCGACGTTGAAGTACCGCAGGCTGACCGCCGCGAAGTCGTGGGCGGTGGCGTACGAGGTGAGCATCGCGTCGACGGCGAGCTTCGTGGCCCCGTAGGTGTTGGTCGGGCGGGTGGGGGCGTCCTCGCGGATCGGCACCTGCTCCGGCTCTCCGTAGGTCGCCGCGGTGGAGGAGAAGACGATCCGCCGGCAGTCGACCGCGCGCATGGCCTCCAGCAGCGCCAGCGACCCGGCGACGTTGGTGTCCCAGTAGGTCTCCGGCCTGACCTGGGACTCCCCGACGAGGCTCTTGGCCGCGAAGTGCAGCACCGCCTCGGGCCGGACGTCGGCCAGCACGGGCGCCGAGTCGTGCAGCGAGGCCTGCACGAAGGCCGCACCCTCGGGTACCGCGTCGGCGTGGCCGGTGGAGAGGTCGTCGAGCACGGTGACCTCGTGGCCGCCCTCCAGGAGGGCGGCCGTGACTACGCTGCCGATGTAGCCGGCCCCACCGGCGACGAGAACGCGCATGCGCCCACCCTAGAGACGGTTCTCGGGCGGCGCGGTCAGGAGGCGGAACCAGTGGTCAGCGCACGCCCGGCGGTGCAGCAGTTGCCCGCCTACAGACCGGGGCGCAACCCGGCCGACCTCGCCCGCGAGATCGGGGTCGCGCAGGCGGTCAAGCTGGCCAGCAACGAGGTCGCCTTCCCGCCGCTGCCGGCCGTCGTCGAGGCGCTGGCCACGACCGCCGCGGAGAGCAACCGCTACCCGGACAACGGCGCCGTCGTCCTCACCCGGGCGCTCGCCGAGCGCTACGACGTCGACCCCATGCAGGTGGTCGCCGGCTGCGGCGCGGTGACGCTCTGCCAACAGCTGGCCCAGGCGTTCAACGACCCCGGCACCGGCATCGCCTTCGCCTGGCGCTCGTTCGAGATGTACCCGCTGCTGGCCCAGGTCGCCGGTGCCCGGTCGATCCAGGTGCCGCTGGTGCCCGGCCGTCCCGGCGGGCCGGCCGACACCCACGACCTCGAGGCCCTCGCCGCGGCCGTCGACGAGACCACCCGGGTGGTCTTCGTCTGCAACCCGAACAACCCCACCGGGACGGCGGTGCGCGGCGCTGCGCTCGAGCGGTTCCTGGACGCCGTCCCGGCCGACACGCTCGTCGTCCTCGACGAGGCCTACCGGGAGTTCGTCACCGACCCCGACGTCCCCGACGGCGTCGAGCTGATGCGCGGGCGGCCCAACGTCGCCGTGCTGCGCACCTTCTCCAAGGCGTGGGGTCTGGCCGGCCTGCGGGTCGGCTACCTCCTGGCCGAGGACCCCGCGGTGGCCGATGCGGTGCGCAGGACCCACGTGCCCTTCAGCGTCTCCTCCCTCGCCCAGGCGGCCGCCGTCGCCGCACTGGCCAGCGAGGACGAGGTGCGCCGGCGCTGTGCGGCCGTCACCGCCGAGCGGGAACGCCTCACCGCCGCCCTGCGCGAGCGTGGGCTCGACGTCTCCGACAGCCAGGCCAACTTCGTCTGGCTGCCGGTGGGGGAGGAGACCGCCGGGCTGGCCGCCGCGCTGGAGGCGCGCGCGGTCATCACCCGCCCGTTCGCGGGCGAGGGCATCCGGGTCACCGTGGGCACCCCGGAGGAGGACGACCTCTTCCTCGCCGCGCTCGACCAGGTGCGCTCCGCGACGCCCGTCGCGTGACCCGCCGACGGTGACGAGCACGTTCGGGACGCGCGGAGCGGCGTCCCCCCGGCGGCTGGTTTGATGACCGACGTGCCTCTTCCCCGTGTGCTCTCCGGCATCCAGCCGACGGCGGGTTCCTTCCACCTCGGTAACCACCTGGGTGCGCTGCGCCAGTGGGTGGCGCTGCAGGAGACGACGGAGGCCTTCTACTGCGTCGTCGACCTGCACGCGATCACCGTCGCGCAGGACCCGGCGGAGCTGCGGCGCAACACCCTCGTCTCGGCCGCGCAGCTGCTGGCACTGGGCGTCGACCCCGCGCGCAGCGCGCTGTTCGTGCAGAGCCACGTGCCCGAGCACCTGCAGCTGTCGTGGGTCCTGGAGTGCCTCACCGGCTTCGGGGAGGCCAGCCGGATGACCCAGTTCAAGGACAAGAGCCAGCGCGAGGGGGCGGCGGGCACGACCGTCGGCCTGTTCACCTACCCGGTGCTCATGGCCGCCGACATCCTCGTCTACCAGGCGCAGCAGGTCCCCGTCGGGGACGACCAGCGTCAGCACCTCGAGCTGACCCGTGACCTCGCGATCCGGTTCAACGGCCGCTTCGGCGACACCTTCCCGGTCCCGGAGGGGTTCATCCCCGAGGGCGCGGCGCGGGTGATGGACCTGCAGTCCCCGGACAAGAAGATGAGCAAGAGCCTCCCGCCCGCGGGGTGCATCTTCCTGCTCGACGACCCCAAGGTGACGGCGAAGAAGATCCGCTCGGCGGTCACCGACACCGGCCGGGAGATCGTCGCCGACCCGGTCGGCAAGCCGGGCGTCACCAACCTGCTGACCATCCACAGCGCGCTGTCGGGGGAGACCGTCGCCCAGCTGGAGGAGCGGTTCGCCGGTCGCGGCTACGGCGACCTGAAGAAGGAGCTCGCCGAGGTCGTCGTCGACTTCGTGACGCCGGTCCGCGCGCGCACCCAGGAGCTGCTCGACGACCAGGCCGAGCTCGAGCGGGTGCTGGCCGCCGGTGCGGCCCGCGCCCGGGAGGTCGCCTCGGGCACCGTCGCCGCCGTCTACGACCGGGTCGGCTTCCTCCCGCCGTCGGGAGCGCGCGCATGAACGACGACACGTTCGTCCCGCGCAGCCGCAGCGTGACGCCGGAGACGGCCGTCCTCGGGGTCGTCGTCCCGATCCCGGAGCCGTGGTCGCAGCTGTTCGTCGACTGGCGGACCAAGGTCGGCGACCCGCAGGCCAGCCTGGTCCCGCCGCACGTCACCCTGCTGCCGCCCACCGAGGTCGTCGCCGCCGACCGTCCGGCGATCAGCGCGCACCTGGCGGCGGTGGCGGCCAGCCACGCGCCCTTCGACATGCACCTGTCGGGCACGGGCACCTTCGCGCCGGTCTCGCAGGTGGTCTTCGTGGCCGTGGCCCGGGGCATCGGCAACTGCGAGCTCATCGCCAACGACGTCCGCTGCGGCCCGCTGGCCCGGTCGCTGTCCTACCCGTACCACCCGCACGTGACCGTGGCCCACGACGTCCCGGCCGACATGCTCGACCTCGCCTACTGCGGCCTGGCCGACCTCTCGGCGCAGTTCCGGGTCCGCCACTTCACCGAGTTCGAGCAGGCTCCCGACGGCACCTGGGTCATCGCCCGGGAGTACCCCCTCACCGGTCCGCCGCGCTGAAGGAGGCCCCCCGCCCCGCCGCTCGCCTGCGCGCGCCGGGACCCGGCAGGGGCCGTCCCGGTACGTCACCAGGGCCGGGCGAGGACGTGGACGGGGCCGCGGGAACGGTGGTGGAGGACCGGGGTCGCCCACCGCGGGGCCAGGCCGCAGACTGGGCCCGATGAGCGCCACCCGGGCCGAGCGGTCCGCGCCCGCGGGCACCGACCCGCCGGACACCGGGAGCCGCTGGTCGTGGCTCACCCGGCTGACCGACGGGTACGACGCGCTCGTCACCGACCTGCGCCGCCGGCTGCCGTGGTTGGACCACCTGGCCCGGGCGGGTGGCCGCTACCAGCGCACCCAGGGCGACCTCATGGCGGCCGGCGTCACCTACTTCGTCTTCCTCGGGCTGGTCCCGGTGCTGCTCCTGGTGGCGTCGGTCATCGGGTTGGTGCTCGCCGGCGACGAGCTGCTCCAGCAGGAGCTCTACGCCGCCATCCGTGACGCCTTCCCGGGCCCGACCGGCCGGCAGATCGTCGGGGAGCTGCGGGGAGCGGTGGGCTCGGCCGGTGTCGTCGGCGTCATCGGGCTGGCCGGCTTCGTCTACGCCGGGCTGCGCGCCATGGACAAGCTGCGCGTCGGCATGGAGCGCATCTGGAAGGGGCGGGCCGACGAGCCGGAGTTCCTCCGCGACAACGTGCAGGACCTGCTCGCGCTGGCCGCCCTCGGGGCGGCCGGGTTGCTCAGCCTCGGCTTCACCGGCGTGGTCACCCAGGCCACCGGGTGGTTGCTGGGCCTGCTGGGTCTCCAGGACGCCCCGGGGCTGTCGGTCCTCACCGCCGTGCTCGGTCTCGTGCTCGCGATCGCCACCGACGTCGTGGTCTTCCTGTGGCTGCTCAAGGTCGTGCCCTCGACGTCGCACCCGGTGCGCCGGCTGCTGCCCGGCGCGCTGTTCGGCGCCGCGGGGATCGAGGTGATGAAACTGCTGGGCAGCCTCTACCTCTCGCTGATCTCCGGCAGCGTGACCGCCTCCGCCTTCGGCGGGGCGGTCGGGATCCTGGTGTGGCTCAACATCGTCTGCCGGTTCGCGTTCTTCACGGCCGCGTGGACGGCGACCCTGCCCCGGGTCCAGGCGCTCGCCCCGGCGGTTCCGGACCGCCCGGAGCCGGTGGTGCCGCCGGCCGACCGCTGACGACCTCGCCGGGAACCCGCCGGACCGCGCGCCGGCGGCCGACCAGCGTCGCGACGACGACGGCGGCCGCCGCCGCGCCCAGCCCCAGGCCCAGCAGTGACGACTCCCCGGCCGGCCCGCCGACGGCCCCCGGCGCGGGCAGCGGCGGCCCGGCCGCAGGGGGCGTCGTCCGCGGAGCGGTGGTCGTCGGGGGCGGGACGTCGGCGGCGGAGTCCACCAGGACGCCGACGCCCGGCGTCCCGGCGGGGACGGTGAACCCCCAGTCCAGCAGCAGGGCGGCCTGGTCGGCGGCGCGCAGCGGCACGTTCTCGGTGCCCATGACGCTGACGACCAGGCGGCGGCCGTCGCGCTCGGCCGCGGTGACGTAGGTGTGCCGGGCGGCGTCGGTGAACCCGGTCTTCCCGCCGAGGTTGCCCGGGTAGGTGGCCAGCAGCGGGTTCTCGTTCTGGATCTGGTAGCCCGCGGACCGCCCCTCGACCGGGGGCATCTGGGCGATCGGCGTCCGCAGGATCGCGGCGGTGCGCGGGTCGGCGACCAGCCGGCGGAACACGAGCGCCAGGTCGTAGGGCGAGGAGCTCTGCCCGGCGACGTCCAGCCCGGACGGCGAGCCGGCGACGGTGTCGAAGGCGCCGATCGCCGCGGCGGTCTCGTTCATCGCCCGCACGGTGACGTCGAGCCCGCCCGCGGCCCGGGCCAGCGCGTTGGCCGCGTCGTTGCCCGACTGCAGCACCAGCGCCTCGAACAGCAGCGAGACCGGGTAGCGCCCACCGGCGACCATCCCGACCCGGCTGCCCTCCATGTTCTCGTCGTCCACGGTGCCCTCGACGACCACGGCGGGGTCGAGCAGCGGCACGAGGGTGAGCAGGGTCAGCGTCTTGAGGGTGCTCGCCGGGTGGTAGCGGCCGTGCGGGTCGCGGGCGGCCAGGACCACGCCGCTGCCGGCGTCGGCCACCAGCCACCCCGACGCGGCCAGCCCGTCGGGCAGCGGGGGAGCGCCGTCGGCGACGACGGTGCCGCGGGTGTGCAGCCCCTCCCCGCCGACGGTGACACCGCCCGGGCCGCTGCCCTGGGGCGGGCCCCCCGGCATCGGCGCGGTGGGGGTGGGTGCCGACAGGTCGGCGGTCGGGCGGGGTTCCTCGGCGAGCGCCGGCACGGCCCCGGCCAGCAGCATCCCGGCGGTGAGGACCCCGGCGAGTCCCGCCCGCACCCGCCGTCGTCCCATGACGGGGACGCTAGCCGCGCCGCCGCCCGGGCTCGCCCCGGCCCGTCCCGGTGGCCCACGCCACTGCCCCCGAGGGCCTTCGCAACGATCGCGTCTCGGTCTCCGGCGGAGGTGGCGGCGGTGCCGCCGCCCGCGGTTAGCGTGCGCTGGTCGCGCGTTCGGCGGCCCGGCGGTGCCGGTCCGCGGCGCGCGGTCCCGGATGCCACCGGGGCGGGCCCGGTTCCCGTCGGACCCGTCCCCCCAGAGAGGAGATCGCCGTGCGCCGAGCGCGGAGGATGAAGGCCGCGGCGTTGCTGCTGGCCGGCAGCATGGCCCTGGCGGCCTGCGCCAGCGACGAGGAGGGCGGCGGCAGCGCCGCCGGCGGCGGCGGGGGCGGCGGCGAGAGCGGCGAGCTGCGGATCGGTCTGGCCTTCGACACCGGCGGCCGCGGCGACCGCTCGTTCAACGACTCGGCCGTGGCCGGCGTCGAGGCCGCGATCGAGGAGCACGGTGGCGAGGCCACCGAGCTGTCGCCGAACGCCGATGCCTCCAACCGCGCCGACCTGCTGACCCAGCTGGCCGACCAGGGCTTCAACCCGATCATCGCCGTCGGCTTCGCCTACAGCGACGTGATCGGCGAGGTGGCCCAGCAGTACCCGGACGTCACCTTCGCCCAGGTGGACGGCGCGGTCGAGGACGCCGGCAGCCCCGAGAACCTCACCGGTCTGCTGTTCGCCGAGGAGCAGGGCTCGTTCCTCGCCGGCGTCGCCGCCGCGCTGAAGAGCGAGACCGGCCACATCGGCTTCGTCGGCGGCGTGGAGACCCCGCTGATCCAGAAGTTCGAGGCCGGCTACGTGGCCGGCGCCCAGGCGGCGAACCCGCAGGTCATCATCGACCGGCAGTACATCTCGCCGGCCGGTGACTTCTCCGGCTTCAACGACCCGGCCCGCGGCCAGATCGTCGCCCAGGGCATGTACGACGCCGGCGCCGACATCGTCTACCACGCGGCCGGCGGCTCGGGCATCGGCGTCTTCCAGGCCGCTGCCGCCTCCGGTGGCCGGGCCATCGGCGTCGACTCCGACCAGTACCAGACGGTCGACCCGGCGCTGCAGTCGGTGGTCATGACCTCGATGCTCAAGCGCGTCGACGTCGCCGTCCAGACGTTCATCGGCGAGTTCGTCGACGGCAACGTCACCGGCGGTGAGAACGAGGTCTACGACCTCGAGTCCGACGGCGTGGCGCTGTCCACCAGCGGTGGCTTCATCGACGACATCCAGAGCGACATCGACGGCTACCGCCAGCAGATCATCGACGGCGAGATCACGGTCCCCACGACCCCGTGACGCCGATCGGCTGAACACGCACGACCGACCGCGGGTCCGGGGGAGCACACGCCCCCGGGCCCGCTGTCGTGAGCGACGACCCTGCCCGCCCGGTCCCGTGCCCCGGTGCGCGATCATGCGGCGGCCGGTGAACCCGGCGAGGGAGCGGTGACGGGCGGTCGATCCCGCGCCACCGATGCAGCAGAGTGGACGTGCCCGGCACACCCGCAGGGCGCGCAGCGAGGGAGAGGGCGCACGATGCCGCCAGAAGACGGGGCCACAGCGGGCGTGCCGTCGGGGGAGCCCCCGGGCCGTGGTGCGGACGGCGGTGGTGCGCCGCTGGCCGTCGAGCTGCGCGGCATCACCAAGCGCTTCCCGGGCGTCGTGGCCAACAGGGACATCGAGCTGCGGGTCCGCCGCGGCGAGGTGCACGCGATCGTGGGCGAGAACGGCGCCGGCAAGTCCACGCTGATGAAGACCCTCTACGGCGAGCACCGCCCGGACGAGGGCTCCATCTCCATCGACGGCCGCGAGGTGCACTTCCGCAGCCCCTCGGACGCCATCGCCGCCGGCATCGGCATGGTCCACCAGCACTTCATGCTCGCCGACAACTTCACGGTGCTCGAGAACGTCGTCCTGGGCAGCGAGCCCACCCGCGGCGGCCGGCTGGACCACGCGGAGGCCCGCCGCCGGATCCAGGAGATCTCCGACCGCTACAACCTGGGGCTGCGTCCGGACGCGCTCGTCGAGGACCTCGGCGTCGGTGACCGGCAGCGGGTCGAGATCGCGAAGGTGCTCTACCGCGACGCCCGCACGCTGATCCTCGACGAGCCGACCGCCGTCCTCGTGCCGCAGGAGGTCGACGAGCTGTTCGGCAACCTGGCCGAGCTCAAGCGCGAGGGCCTCACGGTCATCTTCATCTCGCACAAGCTGGACGAGGTCCGCAGGGTCGCCGACTCGATCACCGTGATCCGGCGCGGCACCACCGTCGGCACCGCGGACCCGAGGACGACGTCCAGCCGGGAACTGGCCGAGATGATGGTCGGCGCCGAGCTCCCCTCACCGGAGACCCGCACCTCCACCGTCCGGGAGACCCCCGTGCTGGAGCTGCGCGGTGTCACCGTGGCCGGTCTCGCCGGCCGCCCGCTGGTCGACGCCGTCGACCTCACCGTGCGCGAGGGCGAGGTCGTCGGCATCGCCGGCGTCGAGGGCAACGGCCAGGCCGAGCTCATCGACGCCGTCATGGGCCTCCGCGACCTCTCCGCCGGCACCGTGCTGCTCGGCGGCGAGGACATCAGCGCCTGGAGCACCCGCGCGCGCCGCGAGGCCGGGCTCGGCTTCATCCCCGAGGACCGGCACCGCCAGGGCATGCTGCTGGACGCCTCGCTGTGGGAGAACCGGATCCTCGGCCACCAGACCCGCCCGCCGGCGGTGAAGGGGCCGTTCATCGACCGCAAGGGCGCCCGCGCGGACACCGAGCGGATCATGCGCGAGTACGACGTCCGCGCGCCCGGCCCGGACACCCCGGCCGTCGCCCTGTCCGGCGGCAACCAGCAGAAGCTGATCGTCGGGCGGGAGATGAGTGCCCGGCCGCGGCTGCTGCTGGCCGCCCACCCCACCCGCGGTGTGGACGTCGGCGCCCAGGCCGTCATCTGGGGGCTGCTCAAGGACGCCCGCACCGCCGGCATGGGCATCCTGCTGGTCTCCGCCGACCTCGACGAGCTGATCGGCCTGTCGGACACGCTGCACGTCATGCTCCGCGGCCGGCTGGTGGCCACCCTCGACCCGGCCACCGTCACGCCGGAGGAGCTGGGCGGGCACATGACCGGCGGCCGGGCGACGGCGGGTGCGGCATGAGGACCGACCACGGGAACGCTCCGGCGGCGCGCCACGTCCCCGCGGGGGCCCCGGAATGAGGGGGCTGCGCCGCCTGGGCCCGGCCGTCCTGGCCCCGGTCCTGGCCGTCGTCGTCGCGATCGTCATCTCCGGGCTGGTCATGGCCGCCCTGCAGGTGAACCCGTTCCGGGTGTTCGAGGTGATGCTGGACTTCGGTGACACCCCGACCCAGCAGGTCACCGCGATCGTGGTGGTGCTCAACCGGGCCGTGCCGCTGTTCCTGGCCGGCCTGGCCGTCGCCATCGCGTTCCGCATGGGGCTGTTCAACATCGGCGTCGAGGGCCAGTACCGGCTGGCCACGATCATGGCCGCCGCCATCGGCGCCGCCGTGACCCTGCCCGGCCCGCTGCACGTGCTGCTGATCGTGGTCGTCGCGATGGCGGTGGCCGCCATCTGGGCGGGCATCGTCGCCGTCCTGAAGGTGACCCGCGGCGTCAGCGAGGTCATCAGCTCGATCATGCTCAACTTCATCGCCCTGGGCATCGCGTCGTTCCTGCTCACCGGCCCGTTCCGGGGCAGCCCCGAGGGGGCGTCGATCATCAGCACCGCGGAGATCCCCGAGTCCGGCTGGATGCCCGGCCTCAACGGGGTCTTCGACCTGCTCGGCCTGGCCAACCCGCCGCGGCAGCTGTACGGCTTCCTCGTCGTGGCGCTGGTCGTGGGCGTCGCGATCGCGGTGCTGCTCAACCGCACCCGGTTCGGCTTCGACCTGCGGGCCACCGGGCTCTCGCCGTCGGCGGCGCGGGCCAGCGGCGTGGACGCCCGGGCGATGGTGGTCAAGACGATGCTGCTGTCCGGGGCGGTGGCCGGGCTGATCGGCCTGCCCGACCTGCTGGGCACGACGCACAGCTACACCACCGACTTCACCGCCGGTCTGGGCTTCCTCGGCATCGCCGTGGCGCTGCTCGGCCGCAACAACCCGGTGGGCATCGCGTTCGCGGCGTTGCTGTTCGCCTTCCTCGACCGCGCGCTCGTGCCGCTGCAGATCGCGGACTTCCCGTCCTCGGTGGTCACGATCATCCAGGGGACCATCGTGCTCGCCGTGGTGATCTCCAACGAGGTCGCGCGGCGGATCGCGCTGCGTGCCGCGGAGCGCGGCTCGGCGCAGGCGGCTCCCGCGCCGGTGGCCGGCGACGGCAGCAGCGGCCCGGGGCAGACCACGGACGTCGGGGGTGCGGGGACGGGCGCGGGCGTCAGCCCGACCGCCGGCGCCGGCCGGCAGACCGACGAGCGGCAGGGGACCGGGGCATGAACGCACCCCGCGATGACGCTCCGCTGGCGCTCCACGTCTCCGAGGGGACCCCCGAATGAGCACTGTCGTGACCTCACAGGAGACCCGGCCGGCTCGCGGCCCGGTCGGTGAGCTCTTCCTCGGGGGCAGCCGCGCCCGCCGGGTCACCTGGCTGGTGGTCGGCGCGCTCGTGCTCCTCTCCGCCGTCCGCGTGATCAGCGGCGAGCAGGCGCTCACGTCGTCGTCCACGCTCTCGGCGGCGCTGCTGCTGGCCGTGCCCATCGGGCTGGCCGCCCTCGGCGGCCTGTTCTCCGAGCGGGCCGGCGTGGTCAACATCGGCCTCGACGGGATGATGACCCTGGGTACCTGGGGCGCGGGCTTCGCCGGCTACCAGTGGGGCTGGGGGGCCGCGCTGCTCGGCGGGCTGCTGTTCGGCGCGCTGGGTGGCCTGCTGCACGCCGTCGCCACGGTGACCTTCGGCGTCGACCACGTCGTCTCCGGTGTGGCGATCAACATCCTCGCCGCCGGTGTCGTGCGTTTCCTCTCCGAGCTCTACTACACCGACAACCCCGCCGGGGGCGGCGTCACGCAGTCGCCGGCCGTCTCCGGCAACCAGCCGGAGTTCTCGGTGCCGGTGCTGTCCTCGGGCCCGGACCTGCTCGGTGACCTCGAGCGGCAGGGCTGGTTCCTCGTCAGCGACCTCGCCGGCATCCTGCGCGGGCTGACCAGCGGGGTGGGCCTGCTCACCGTGCTGGCGGTGCTGCTGGTGCCGGCCTCCTACCTGCTGCTGTGGCGGACGGCCTTCGGGCTGCGGCTGCGCGCCTGCGGTGAGAACCCGGCGGCCGCGGACTCCCTCGGTGTCCCCGTCTACCGGCTGAAGTACGTCGCCGTGGTGATCTCCGGCGCGCTGGCCGGCATGGGTGGGGTGTTCCTGGTCTTCATCGCCGGCATCTACCGCGAGGGGCAGACCAACGGCCGCGGGTTCATCGGACTGGCCGCGCTGATCTTCGGCAACTGGCGTCCCGGCGGGCTGGCGGCCGGCGCGGGCCTGTTCGGCTTCGCCGACGCGCTCCAGCTGCGCAGCCGGTCGGCCGTGGTGGCGCTGTTCCTGCTGGTCGCGGTCCTGCTGGCCGCCGTCGCCGTCTGGCAGGCGGTGCACCGGCACGCGGTGCGGGCGGTGCTGGCCGCCGTCGTCGCCGCCGGGGCCCTGACCGGGTTCCTGACCATCGACCAGCTCGCCCCCGGCCTGGTGTCGTTCACGCCGCACCTGACCACGCTGCTGGTCCTGTCGCTGGCGTCCCAGCGACTCCGGATGCCCAAGGCCGACGGGCTCGTGTACCGACGAGGGGAGCACTAGTGAGGGAGCCGGACTGGGACGCGCTGCGTGCCGCCGCCCGGGAGGCCATGACCCACGCCTACGCCCCCTACTCGCGGTTCCCGGTGGGGGTCGCGGGGCTGGTCGACGACGGGCGCGTGGTCACCGGCTGCAACGTCGAGAACGCCTCGTACGGGCTGGGCCTGTGTGCCGAGTGCGGCATGGTCAGCGACCTCGCGCGCACCGGCGGCGGCCGGCTGGTCGCGGTCGCCTGCGTCGGCGGTGACGGCCGGCCGCTCATGCCCTGCGGGCGCTGCCGGCAGCTGCTGTGGGAGCACGGCGGGGCCGACATGCTCATCGAGACCGTCTCGCTCGGCATCGTGCCGATGCGCGAGGTGCTGCCCGACGCCTTCGGCCCGGAGGACCTGGCAGCCGCCGCCACGCGGCCCGACGGGGCGGTCGCCGCGGCGGAACGGGGGCAGGGCTGATGGCCGCCTTCGACGCGATCGACGTCATCAGGGCCAAGCGGGACGGCGTCGAGCTGACCGCGGACCAGATCCGCTGGGTGGTCGACGCCTACACCGCCGGCATGGTGCCCGACGAGCAGATGAGCGCGCTGCTCATGGCGGTGTTCTTCCGCGGGATGAGCACCGACGAGCTCGCCGTCTGGACCCGGGCGATGATCGACTCGGGGGAGCGCAAGGACCTCTCGCCGCTGGGCCGGCCGACCGCCGACAAGCACTCCACCGGCGGCGTCGGCGACAAGACCACGCTGCCGCTGGCGCCGCTGGTCGCCGCGTGCGGGGTGGCGGTGCCCCAGCTGTCGGGGCGGGGGCTGGGCCACACCGGCGGCACGCTGGACAAGCTCGAGGCGATCCCCGGCTGGCGGGCCGACGTGCACGAGGAGGCGTACCTGGCGCAGCTGCGCGAGGTGGGCGCGGTCATCTGCGCGGCCGGCAACGACCTCGCCCCGGCGGACAAGAAGCTCTACGCGCTGCGCGACGTCACCGGGACGGTCGAGTCGGTCCCGCTGATCGCCAGCTCGATCATGAGCAAGAAGATCGCCGAGGGCGCCGACGCGCTGGTGCTCGACGTCAAGACCGGCTCGGGGGCGTTCATGAAGGACCCCGACGCCTCCCGGGAACTGGCCCGCACGATGGTCGGGCTGGGGGAGGCCGCCGGGGTGCGCACGGTGGCGCTGGTGACGGCGATGGACCGGCCGCTGGGCCGCGCCGCGGGCAACGCCGTCGAGGTGGCGGAGTCGGTGGAGGTGCTCGCCGGCGGCGGGCCGACCGACGTCGTCGAGCTCACCCTCGCCCTGGCCCGGGAGATGCTGGCCGGCGCCGGCCGGGCCGACGTCGACCCGGCGGACGCGCTGCGCGACGGCCGGGCCATGGACGTGTGGCGCCGGATGGTCGCCGCGCAGGGCGGCGACCCCGACGCGCCGCTCCCGCAGCCGGCCGAGAAGCACGTGGTGACCGCCCCGGCGACCGGCACGCTCACCCGGCTCGACGCCTACGCGCTCGGCGTGGCCGCGTGGCGGCTGGGCGCGGGCCGGGCGCGCAAGGAGGACCCGGTGTCGGCCGCGGCCGGGGTCACCTGGACCGCCGGGGTGGGGGAGCAGGTCACCGCGGGCCAGCCGCTGCTGGAGTTGCACACCGACGACCCGGCGCGCATCGAGCGGGCGTTGGAGGCCCTCGACGGCGCGGTCGGCGTCGACACCGACGACGTCCCGCTGCCCCTGGTGCTGGACCGCATCACCGCCTCCTGACCTCCTCCCGTGCAGGTCCGCGGGACCTGCACGGGAGGGGTGGGCGCGGACCCACAGGCGCGGAGAGGACACTGACCCCTCGTGACACGAACGCCCGCCGCGACCGCGCCCGGTGCGGTACACCCCGCGACGCCTCTGGACCCGGACGCCGCCATCTCGGTGCGCGGCCTGGTCAAGCGCTACGGCGGGAGCACCGCCGTCGCCGGCCTGGACCTCGACATCCGCCGGGGGGAGATCTTCGCGCTGCTCGGCCCGAACGGCGCCGGGAAGACCACCACGGTGGAGATCCTCGAGGGCTACCGGCAGCGGGACGGCGGCGACGTCCGGGTACTGGGCGTGGACCCGGCGACCGGCGGGCGGCGCTGGAAGGCCGACATCGGCATCGTGCTGCAGTCCGGCGCCGGCGACAGCCAGCTGACCTGCCTGGAGCTGCTGCGGGCCCAGGCGTCCTACTACGCGGACCCGCGCGACCCGGCCGAGGTGCTCGAGCTCGTGGGGCTCACCGAGAAGGCCGGCTCCCGCGGCCGCAGCCTCTCCGGCGGGCAGCGGCGCCGGCTGGACGTCGCGCTCGGCATCGTCGGCCGTCCCCGGCTGCTGTTCCTCGACGAGCCCACGACGGGCTTCGACCCGGAGGCCCGCCGCCAGTTCTGGTCGCTGATCCGGTCGTTGCGCGACCTGGGGACGACGATGCTGCTGACGACGCACTACCTGGACGAGGCCGAGGAGCTGGCCGACCGGGTCGGCGTCATCGCCCGCGGCCGGCTGGTCGAGGTGGCCGTGCCCGCCGAGCTCGGCGGGCGGGGCCAGGCGCCGGCGGTGGTCACCTGGACCGAGGACGGCGTGCGGCGCACCGCCGAGACCGCCGTCCCCACCGCGTTCGTGCGTGACCTGGCCGCCCGGTTCCCGGGGGAGGTGCCCGACCTCGCCGTCGCCCGCCCCACCCTGGAGGACGTGTACCTGCGGATGATCGGAGAGCCGGCGTGACGGCGACCACGGAGCGTCCGCTGCCCTCGGTGGGCAGCGTGTGCCGCACCCGCGCGGGGGTGGAGCTCAAGGAGTTCTTCCGTCAGCGCGAGTCGGTCGTCTTCACGCTGATGTTCCCCGTGATCCTGCTGCTGGTCTTCGGGGCGGTGCTCGACTACGACCTGGGCAGCGGTGTCTCCTTCACCCAGTACTTCATGGCCGGGGTCATCGCCGCGGGCATCCTCGGCGCCAGCCTGCAGAACATGGCCATCAGCATCGCCACCGAGCGCTCGGACGGGACGCTGAAGGGCCTGGCCGGGACGCCGATGCCCAAGAGCGCCTTCTTCGTCGGCAAGGTGGTGCAGGTCCTCGTCGTCACCGTGGCGATCGTGGTCATCCTGCTGGCCATCGGCGCGGTCTTCTACGACGTCGACCTCCCCTCCGGCGCGGACTGGGTGACCTTCGCCTGGGTCGCCGGGCTCGGCTCGGCCGCGTGCACGCTGCTGGGCATCGCGGTGTCCAGCCTCGCCCGCAACGGCCGGTCCGCCTCGGCCACCGTCACGCCCGTCGCGCTGGTGCTGCAGTTCATCTCGGGGGTGTTCTTCCAGTTCAGCGAGGTCCCGACCTGGCTGCAGACCGTCGCCGCCGTCTTCCCGCTCAAGTGGATGGCCCAGGGCCTGCGGTCGGTGTTCCTCCCCGACGCGCTCGCCGCGCAGGAGCCGGCCGGCACCTGGGAGCTCGGCCGGGTCGCACTCGTGCTCGGGCTCTGGTGCGTCGTCGGCCTCGCCCTGTGCGTGAAGACCTTCCGCTGGCAGGACCGCTGACCTCGTCGTCCCACCGGGCGACACCGCGGCCGGGGGCCGTTCCCCTGGATGGCCGAGCCGCCTCGGCCGGGTGTCCGTCCCCGGCTCAAGTCGGCGCACGGAGCGGACGACAATGACCCGGTGTCCGCACCCCTCGACGCCGCGTCCCTCCGCCGGGCCCCGAAGGTCCTCCTGCACGACCACCTGGACGGCGGGCTGCGGCCGCAGACGGTGCTCGAGCTCGCCGACGAGTGCGGCTACCGCGGCCTGCCCACGGACGACGCCGGCGAGCTGGGCCGCTGGTTCCAGGCGGCGGCCGACTCCGGCTCGCTGGAGCGCTACCTGCAGACGTTCGCGCACACCGTCGCGGTGATGCAGCGGCCGGAGGCGGTGCGGCGGGTGGCGCGCGAGTGCGCCCTCGACCTCGCCGCCGACGGCGTGGTCTACGCGGAGGTGCGCATGGCACCGGAGCTGCTGACCGCCATGCCGATGGACACCGCGGTCGAGGCGATGCTCGACGGCTACGCCCAGGGCGCCGCGGAGGCCGCGGCGGCCGGCACCCCGATCACCGTGGGCACCCTGCTGTGCGCCATGCGGCAGAACGACCGCTGGGACGAGGTGGCCGGGCTCGTCGTCCGTCACCGGGACGCCGGGGTGGTCGGTTTCGACCTGGCCGGCCCGGAGAGCGGCTTCCCGCCCGACCGGCACCCCTCGGCGATCGCGCTGCTCCACCGGGCCGGCGCGCACCGCACCGTCCACGCCGGCGAGGCGGCGGGGATCGACAGCATCGTGGCGGCCCTCGACGGGGCCTGCGCGGAGCGGCTGGGTCACGGCGTCCGCATCGCCGACGAGGTGGGCGCCGACGGCTGCCTGGGCCCGGTGGCGCAGCGGGTCCGGGACGAGCAGGTCACCCTCGAGGTCGCGCCGTCGTCCAACGTGCAGACCGGCGCCTACCCCTCGCTGGCCGAGCACCCGGTGGACCGGCTGCACCGGCTGGGCTTCGCGGTCACGCTCAACACCGACAACCGGCTGATGAGCGGGGTCTCGGCGTCCAGCGAGCTCACCGACGTGGTGACCACCTTCGGCTGGGGCTGGGACGACGTGCAGGTGGTCGCCGAGCGGGCGCTGGGGGCGGCGTTCGCCGACGAGGCGGAGCGGAAGCGGCTGCTGACCGACGTCGTGCGGCCCGGGTACGCGCTCCTGCGCGGATGAGGGTGGCGCGGGCCACCCCGCGCTGGGGAATCACGCCGCGGGCTGCGCTGCTACTTTGGGTACACCGGCACTCGCCGGTCATCCTCCGGACGGTCCGTCCGGGTAAGAGCGCATCCGTGCAGATCCGGGCGTCACAGCTGACGTGAGCGATCGCCAGTGAGGACGCCGGTCGACGGCGTTCACGCATGACCACGGGACGCGCCCGAGAAGCATCGGAGTCCCACACCCGTATGACCACGTTCGACGCTGTCGACGTCCAGACCACCCCTCAGCACACCCCCGAGGTCGAGGCCCCCGCCGGCCCCACCTTCGGGCAGCTGGGCCTGCCCCAGCAGCTGGTGACCGCCCTCGAGCGGCGCGGCATCCGCCACCCCTTCGCCATCCAGACCTCGGCCCTGCCCGACGCCCTGGCCGGCCGTGACGTGCTCGGCAAGGCCGCCACGGGCTCGGGCAAGACGCTGGCCTTCGGCCTCCCGCTGCTGGCCCGCATCGGTGCCGAGGTCAAGACCGGCCGGCGTGCCCCGCGCGGCCTGGTGCTCGTCCCGACCCGCGAGCTCGCCCAGCAGGTGTCCGACAACCTGGCGCCGCTCGGCCAGTCCATCGGCGTGCACGTCACCACCGTCTACGGCGGTGCCCCCATGTACCGCCAGATCCAGCAGCTGCGCCGCGGCGTCGACGTCGTCATCGCCACCCCCGGCCGGCTGCAGGACCTGATCAGCCAGGGCGAGGCGACCCTCGACGAGGTCGTCGTCACCGTCCTGGACGAGGCCGACTTCATGGCCGACCTGGGCTTCCTCCCGGTCGTGCAGGAGCTGCTCGACCAGACCGCCCCCGACGCCCAGCGGCTGCTGTTCTCGGCCACGCTGGACGGCGAGGTCGACGCCCTCGTCCGCCGGTACCTGAAGGACCCGGCCCGGCACGAGGTCAAGCGGGCCGGGGACGACGCCCCGCCGGCCGAGCACCTCGCGTTCAGCCTCGCCTTCCGCGACAAGCTGCAGGTGGCCACCGAGCTGGCCGGGCGCCCGGGCCGCACGATCGTCTTCGCGCGGACCCAGCTCGGCGTGGACCGGCTGACCGAGAACCTGCAGGCCGCCGGCATCAAGGCCCAGGCCATCCACGGCGGGCTCCCGCAGTCGGCGCGCAAGCGCGCGCTGGAGGCGTTCACCGACGCCCGCAGCCCGGTGCTCGTCGCCACCGACGTCGCCGCCCGCGGCATCCACGTCGACGACGTCTCGCTGGTCCTGCACTACGACCCGCCGGCGGACGCCAAGACCTACCTGCACCGTTCGGGCCGGACCGCCCGCGCGGGTGCCGCCGGTGTCGTCGTCTCCCTGCTGCTGCCCGACCAGGTGGGCCAGGCCAAGCGCCGGTTCCGCTCGGCCAAGGTGGACCCGATGGTGGACCGGATCCGTCCGGGTGACGCCCCGATCGCCGAGCTCGTCGCCAGTGGCGTGCACGTCGAGCCGGTCGAGCGTCCGGTGCGCGAGTCCCGCCGCTCCGCGGGCTCCGGTCCGCGGCGTCCGCGCCGCGAGGGTGACCGTCCGCGTCGCGACGGCGACCGGCCCCGTCGTCCCCACGGCGACCGTCCGGTGGGCGAGCGTTCCGAGCGTCCGCGCCGGGACGGCGAGCGCTCCTACGGCGACCGCCGGCCCAGCGGCTACCGCGGCCAGGGTGGCCGTCCCGGCCGGTCGGCGGACTTCTCCAACTGAGCGGACCCTCCTGCTGCCGCAGGAGGGTCCGACGGCAGCGGCCGGTCCCGGGGTCCCGGGGCCGGCCGCTGCCGTTGCGTGTGGTCGTCCGCTCGGCCCGTGACCGACACGGCGGGACGGGGTGACCGCCCCCGCGCCCTGCCTCAGTCCCGGAAGACCAGGGCCCCGCTCACCTCGGTGACGACCTCCTCCCAGGCCGACCGCAGCACCGCGGCGTCCTCGGCGCGCAGCGCGGCGTCGGGCTCCCGGTCGGCGCGGTCGACGGCCCGGCCCAGCGGCTCGGTCGGCTGCAGCAGCGCCTCGACCCGGGTCAGACCGGCGTACTCGGCGACGTCCCGCACGCCCTCGACCGGCTGGGTGAGGGCGCGGTGGGGGACCAGGCCGGCGGCCCCGTCGGCGACCTCCGCCATGACCTCGGACAGTTCGGTGAGGTCGTAGCGGTCCTGCTCGGAGGGCAGCGGCGGGACGTCGGTGCCGGCGACCTCGGGCCAGGAGGCGATCTCGGTGAGGTCGTGGTCCTCCTCTCCGGCGCAGAAGCGGGCGAGGTCGTCGGGCGAGGAGAACAGGTAGACCTCGCCGTCGCGACCCAGGAAGCGGGCCCGGTCGTCGACGTAGCAGCGCAGCGTCAGCCCGGCACCCTCCGGGACGACGAGCTCCACCGGCAGGATGCCCACGCCCTCCCAGAACTCCGCCGCCCGGGCGACCTCCGCGGCGGGCACGTCGAGCCGGCCCGGCCGGGCGATGGTGCTCACGGGGGTGACGGCGGCCGCCGTGGCGCCCGCGGCGGGGGTGGTCTGCACGGTGTCGGCCAGGTCGTCCTCGTCGTCCGCCTCGGCGGCCGACGGGTAGTCGGCGAGGTCGACGGTGCCGCCGCCGGTCCAGTCCAGGTGGGCCGAGAGCTCCTCCAGGACGTCCTCCCAGAGGTCGTCGAGCGCGCTGCCGACGCCCAGCCAGGCGTCCTCACCGGCGCGGCCGACGAAGGCGTCCACGCCCAGGCCCAGGGAGCCGATCTCGGGGCGGGCCACCAACTCGGCCAGGGCGCCGAACTCCCCGCCCCGTTCGACGTCGGCGGACGGCCGGCGGTCCAGGTCGACGTCGGCGTCGACGTCGCGGTCGTCGTCCTCGTCGGTCAGCTCGTCGTCGAGGTCGCCGTCCTCCTCGTCGTCGAGGTCCAGGCACTCGGCCAGCCGGCTGACGATGTCGATGGTGGCGGCCAGCTCCTCGACCGCCCAGCGGTCGGCGGCCTCCGCGGCGATGTCGTAGACGCCGTCGAGGTCGTAGCGGTGGTCGTCGTCGGGGGTGAGGTCCGCGGCGCCGAGCCCGACGACGACCGGCCACACCGGGTGGTCGGCCAGGTCGTGGTCGGTGCGGGTGCGGCAGAACGCGGCCAGGGCCGCCGGGGTCGGGAAGAGGTGGACGCTCGCGCGGTCACCCTCGGAGGTGCCGAGGAAGGCCTGCCACTCCTCGCCGTCCTCCTCCCACGGCGGGGCCCACAGGGTGTAGCCGGTGCGGTCGTCGACGGTGAGGGCGATGGGGACGATGCTCGGCCTTGCCACGGGCCACATCCTGCCCGGTCCGCCTGGAAGCGCACCTCCGGGTCGGTGAGGTGCTGGAGCGGCCGCCTCCCGACCGGCCCCGTCCAGGGGCCCGCCGCGGGCCCGCGTGGGGTGAGGGGGACGGGGTCCTCCGTCAGAGGCCCATCGGGTGCCACACCGTCTTCGTCTCCAGGAACGGCGTCAGCCGCGACAAGCCGGGGTCGGCGGTCCAGTCCGGCTCCTCCGCCGGGGGCCGGACCACCCGCTTGATGCTGCCCGCCGCGAGCCGCTCCAGCTCCATCGCGCGGCCGGCGGGGGCGCCGGTCAGGTCGATCGCGTCGACGTCGTCGTGCTCGGCCAGCCAGGGTCCGATCTCCTCGGCGTCCCCGGTCAGCAGGTTGACCACGCCGGGCGGGACGTCGCTGGTCGCGAGCACCTCGCCGAGGGTGACCGCGGGCAGCGGCCGGTCCCTCGACGTCACCACGACGGCGGTGTTGCCGCCGGCCAGCACGGGGGCGAGCACGCTGACCAGGCCGAGCAGCGAGGAGCGCTGCGGCGCGAGGACGGCGACCACGCCGGTGGGCTCGGGCAGCGAGAAGTCGAAGTACGGACCGGCGACCGGGTTGGCCCCGCCCAGGACGGCGCCGAGCTTGTCGGTCCAGCCCGCGTACCAGACCCAGCGGTCGATCGCGGCGTCGACGGCGGCGCGGGCCTTGGAGCCGGACAGGCCCTCACCCGCGGCGACCTCGTCGCAGAACTGGACGTGCCGGCCCTCCATCACCTCGGCCACGCGGTAGAGCACCTGGCCGCGGTTGTACGCGGTCGCGCCGGACCACCTGCCGAACGCGGCGCGGGCCGCCACCACGGCGTCCCGGGCGTCCTTGCGCGACGCCAGGGCGGCGTTGGCGAGGAAGTGCCCCTTGGCGTCGGTGACCTCGTAGGTGCGGCCGGACTCCGAGCGCGGGAACGCGCCGTTGACGTAGAGCTTGTAGGTCTTGCGGACGGCGAGTCGCTCGCTGCCGATCACTGGTCAGCACCTCTCAGGTACGCGGCCAGCCCGTGCCGGCCACCTTCGCGGCCGTACCCGGACTGCTTGTAGCCGCCGAAGGGCGACGTCGGGTCGAACTTGTTGAACGTGTTGGCCCAGACCACGCCGGCGCGCAGCCGGTCGGCGATCTCCAGGATCCGGGAGCCCTTCTCCGTCCAGATGCCCGCCGACAGGCCGTAGGTGGTGTTGTTGGCCTTGGCGACCGCCTCGTCCGGCGTCCGGAAGGTGAGCACCGACAGGACCGGCCCGAACACCTCGTCGCGGGCGATGCGGTGCGCGGGGGAGACGTCGGTGAACACCGTCGGCGGGAACCAGAAGCCCCGGGCGGGCAGCTCGCAGGCCGGCTGCCAGCGCCGCGCGCCCTCGGCCTCGCCGATGTCGGAGAGCTCGCGGATGCGGCCCAGCTGCTCCGCGGAGTTGATCGCCCCGATGTCGGTGTTCTTGTCCAGCGGGTCGCCGAGGCGCAGCGTGCCGATCCGCCGCTGCAGCGAGGCGATGACCTCGTCGTGGACGTTCTCCTGCACCAGCAGCCGGGAGCCGGCGCAGCAGACGTGCCCCTGGTTGGAGAAGATCCCCTGCACGATGCCCTCGACGGCCTGGTCGACCGGGGCGTCGTCGAACACGATGTTCGCCGCCTTGCCGCCGAGCTCCAGCGTCAGCTTCTTGCGGGTGCCGGCGACGGCACGGGCGATGGACCGGCCCACCTCGGTGGAGCCGGTGAACGCCACCTTGTCGACGTCGTCGTGCTCCACCACGGCCCGGCCGGTGTCGCCGGCGCCGGTGACGATGTTGACCACGCCGGGCGGCAGGTCGGCCTGCCGGCAGACCTCGGCGAACAGCAGCGCGGTCAGCGGGGTGGTCTCGGCGGGCTTGAGGACGACGGTGTTGCCGGTGGCCAGCGCGGGGGCGACCTTCCACGCCAGCATCAGCAGCGGGAAGTTCCACGGGATGACCTGACCGGCCACGCCCAGTGGCCGCGGGCCCGGCCCCAGGCCCGCCCAGTCGAGCTTGTCGGCCCAGCCCGCGTGGTAGAAGAAGTGCGCCGCGGCCAGGGGGACGTCGACGTCGCGGGACTCCCGGATCGGCTTGCCGTTGTCCAGCGACTCCAGGACGGCGAACTCCCGCGCCCGCTCCTGCAGGAGGCGGGCGATGCGGAACAGGTACTTGCCGCGGTCGACCGGGCGCATCGGGCCCCACACGCGGGTGGACGCCCGCCGGGCGGCCCTCACCGCGCGGTCGACGTCCTCCGCGGTGCCGGCGGCGACCTCGGAGAGGACCTCCTCGGTGGCCGGGTTCACCGTCTTGAAGGACTCGCCGCTGCCCTCGACGAACTCGCCGTCGACGAACAGGCCGTAGGACGGCGCGATGTCGACGATCGACCGCGACTCCGGGGCGGGGGCGTACTGGAAGGGGCTGGTCATCAGTCGACGCTCACGTGGTCGGGGCCGGAGTAGTGGCCGGTGCGCAGCTTCTGCCGCTGCAGGAGCAGGTCGTTGAGCAGGCTGGAGGCGCCGAAGCGAAACCAGTCGGGGGAGAGCCAGTCGGGCCCGGCGACCTCGTTGACGAGGACCAGGTGCCGGACGGCGTCCTTGGTGGTGCGGATGCCGCCGGCGGGCTTGACGCCGATCTGGCGTCCGGTGGCGGCGCGGAAGTCGCGGACCGCCTCCAGCATCACCAGGCAGACCGGCAGGGTCGCGGCGGGGGAGACCTTGCCGGTGGAGGTCTTGATGAAGTCGCCACCGGCGAGCATCGCCAGCCACGAGGCGCGGCGGACGGCGTCGAGGGTGACCAGCTCGCCGGTCTCGAGGATGACCTTGAGGTGGGCCTCGCCGCAGGCCTCCTTGACCGCGACGATCTCGTCGTAGACGTCGAGGTACCGGCCGGCGAGGAAGGCGCCGCGGTCGATGACCATGTCGATCTCGTCCGCGCCGCCCGCCACGGCGTCCCGGACGTCGGCGAGTTTCACCGCGAGGCTCGCCCGGCCGCTGGGGAAGGCGGTGGCGACGGCGGCGGTGTGGATGCCGGAGCCGGCCAGCGCCTCGGTGGCGACGCCGGCGAGGTCGCCGTAGACGCAGACCGCGGCCACCTGCGGGCACGACGGGTCGCCCGGGTCGGGACGGCGCGCCTTGGCGGCGAGGGAGCGCACCTTGCCCGGGGTGTCGGCGCCCTCCAGGGTGGTGAGGTCGACCATCGAGATGGCGGTGTCGATCGCCCAGGCCTTGGCGGTGGTCTTGATCGACCGGGTGCCGAGCACCGCGACACGCGACTCGGCGCCGACCTGGTCGACGCCCGGGAGGCCGTGCAGGAAGGCCCGGAAGGCGGCGTCCGAGCGGATCACGTCGCGGAACGGCGCCAGGGGCTCGCGCCGCGGCGGGGTCTCCGCCGTCAGGGCGTCGGGGTCGAGCACGTGGGTCATGGGGGCATTCTCCCCTGAGCGCGTCCCGGCCCGGCCGATACGGTGGCGCCCGTGCAGCTCACCGTCGTCGACCACCCGCTCGCCCGTGCCCGCCTGACCCGCATGCGGGACGAACGGACCGACAACGCGGCGTTCCGCGCGGCGCTGCGCGAGCTCACCCAGATGCTGGTCTACGAGGCCACCCGCGACCTCGCCGTGGCCGAGGACCCGATCACCACCCCGGTCACCACGACCACCGGCTACCGGCTGGCGGCCCCGCCGCTGATCGTGCCGGTCCTCCGGGCCGGGCTCGGCATGGCCGACACCGCGCACGGGATGCTGCCGGAGTCGCAGATGGGCTTCGTCGGCCTGGCCCGCAACGAGGAGACCTTCCAGCCGGAGGCGTACATGGCGTCCCTGCCCGCGTCGCTGGTCGACCGCGACGTGTTCGTCCTCGACCCGATGCTCGCCACCGGCGGGTCGCTGGTGCACTGCTGCGGGCTGTTGACCGCCCGCGGCGCCACCTCGATCACCGTGCTGTGCGCGCTCGCCGCGCCCCAGGGGATCACGCGGCTGGAGGAGAGCGGGCTGCCGCTGCGGGTCTTCACCGCCTCGGTCGACGAGGGGCTCAACGACAAGGCCTACATCGTGCCGGGGCTGGGCGACGCCGGGGACCGCCAGTTCGGGGCGGTGTGACCGTGCGCTTCGGGGTGCTCGGCACCGGGCACTGGGCACAGACCGTGCACGCCGCCGCGCTCGCGGAGCACCCGACGGCGTCGCTCGCGGGCGTCTGGGGTCGCGACCTGGCCAAGGCCGAGGCGGTGGGGGCGGAGTTCGACGTCCCGGGCTACGCCGACCTCGACGCCCTGCTGGCAGAGGTGGACGCGGTGGCGATCGCCGTCCCGCCGTCCGTGCAGGTCGGGCTGGTGGAACGAGCCGCAGCCGCCGGCAAGCACCTCCTGCTGGAGAAGCCCATCGGCCTGTCTCTGGCCGAGGCCGACCGGGTGGTCTCCGCGGTGCGGGCGGCCGGCGTCGCGTCGGTCGTCTTCTTCACCTTCCGCTTCCAGACCGGCACCGCCACGTGGCTGGCCCAGGCCGGGCGCACGATGCTCGCCGGCGGTGCCGGCACCTGGCTCAGCGCGCTGGCCGGCAGTCCCTTCGACTCGCCCTGGCGCCGCCAGCACGGGGCGCTGTGGGACATCGGCCCGCACGCGCTGTCACTGCTCCTGCCGGCGCTCGGGCCGGTGACGACGGTGCAGGCCGGCGGCGGGTCGGGTGACACCGTGCACCTGGTGGTGCAGCACTCGGCCGGGGTGTCGTCGACGGTGACCCTGTCGCACACCGTCGCGCCGATGTCGACGGGCATCGAGTTCTACGTGCACGGGGACGCCGGCCGCGTCGTCCTGCTGCCCGACACCGAGCACCCCGTCGAGGCGCTGTCGGTCGCGGTCGACGAGCTGGGCGCGGCTGCGATGACGGGCGGCACGCACCCCTGCGACGTCGGCTTCGGCCGGGACGTGGTCGCGGTGCTCGCGGCGGCCGAGCGGGCGCTCGCCTCGGGCTGCCGGGAGCCGGTCGAGCACTGAGGCTCCTCGGGCGGGCCGGTCCGGCTCAGTCGAAGGGGTTGGTGAGGACGGCGTTGGCCTGCAGGACGGCGAAGGTGACCGGCGGGCCCTCGGTGGTCGTCGTACCGGGGACGTCGGCGCCGGCCCCGCCGTCGACGCTGAAGGTGCCGCTCCAGGTGGTGGTCAGCGACGCGGTGTAGGTGCCGCTGCGGTACTCGTGGCTGACCGTGTGGTGCGGGTAGGGCGCGCCGGGGTCGGCGCTGGTGAGCTCGGTGCCGTCGCCGGTGTGCCAGGTGAAGCCGCTGGCCGTCGCGACGATGTCGACGTCGAACCCGCGGATGTCGACGGTGAAGGTCTGCGTCGTCGGGCCGTCGGTGTAGAAGACGACCGGCAGGCCCACCAGGCCGTTGCCGGGCGGCTGCTGCTGGGTCGGCAGCTGCGGCAGGGGCAGGGTCTGGAAGTAGCGGAACACCTCGCCGGGGGACGGCGGCGGGTTGAGCTCGGTGATGTCCACGCAGGTGCGGGTGATCGTTTGCCACTCCCCGATAGGCGTGCCCGGAGTAGTGCCGGGTGCCACTGGGAATCCGTCGACCGTCGTGCCGTCAGGAAGAACAAGTCTTCGCTGTTCAATGACCAGGAACTGGGCGACCCGCTCCGGCGGTGCGGGACAGAGCCGGTCATCCTCAGCGCGACATGTGTCCCCAGCGGCAGTGTCGTACTCGCACGGAGGCGTCAGCCGGTAGGTGTATGGGTGTGCCACTGAAGCCCCATGACTGGCGGTCCAGCCAGAGCCGGGCACATTCGCCGCAAGTGATGCGGTAAGCGCACCTGGCGCAGTGCCGACTTGGGCAGTGCCGCAGCCACGGCGACACTCCTGGGCAGAGGCCGGGGTAGTCAACGCAAACACTAAGGCCGCTGTCGCGATTGCTGTCGCCGCATACGAACTCTTGTGACGAGTCATCCGAGTGTCAGGCCAGTCAAGATCCACGTCTGGCTGGGTTGATGCCAGCGGGCGGACGCCCCTGAAGACAGCTGGTCATACGCGGGGAACGTCAGTCCTTGCACCGGGGCGCCACTGGTGTCCAGCACGCTCAGAGCTTCTTGATCCGCCACAAAGCCGATCTCTGCCTCCGAACCTGGAGGCGGGGACTTAATCCACGTGATGGTGATCTTTCCGCCCTGGTACCGATATCCAGCCTGCGCGTCTTGTTCGGTCTCCGTGGCAATGCGGTTGCACTCTGCGCAGCCGTTGCTGAACTCTCGGAGCGGGGCGGCGTCCATGACGGTGGACGTCCGGTTGATGAGGTCGATGTAGTACCGCACGAACGCCTCGGCACCGGCGGCGTCCTGGGTGCGGGCCTCGTCGGGCATCGGCAGGTCCGCCGGACCCAGGGGTGGGAGCTCCGCGTCCGACGGCTCGGCCTCCGGAGCCGCGCTCGGCAGGTTCTCGCTGGCCTGCTGCGCCTGCGCGCACCCGCCCAGCAGGGCCGCACCCACGGTCAGGCCGGCCACCAGTCGCAGCGTCGTGCGCCGTGCCACGTCGTCCACCCCCGAGTCGATCCACCAACCGCCGGGACACTACGGAGCGCGGCCGCCCCGGGCACGCAGCCCTGTGGACAACCACCCGATCGCATTGCCGGTGCATCTCGCGCCTTGCCGGTCCTGCAGGACCGGCAGGGCGGGAGGAACGGCGGCGGAGCGCGCGGCCCCCCGGTGGCGCGTGTCACGATCGACGGGTGATCCGCCACGGTGCCCGACCGACGACCCGGCCCAGGGGATGGGCGGCCGCAGCCCTCACCCTGCCGCTGTTCCTGCTCGGGTGCGGCGGCGACTCCGGCGACGACGGTGGGGGATCCGGGGAGCAGGGCGGTGGCGGGAGCCAGGGCACCGAGACGATCGCCCTGGGCACCATCCCCATCATCGACGTCGCGCCGGTCTACGTCGGCATGGAGCAGGGCTTCTTCGAGGACGAGGGCATCGAGCTCGACCTGAGCGCGGGCCAGGGCGGCGCGGCGATCGTCCCGGGTGTGGCCAGCGGCAGCATCGACATCGGGTTCGGCAACAACCTCTCGCTGGTGGTCGCCGCCTCCAGCGGTCTGCCCCTGCAGGTGATCGCCAGCGGCGTCGACAGCACCGGCGACCCCGAGCAGGACGCCTACACGATCGTCACCGCGGACGAGTCGATCACCCGGCCCGCCGACCTCGCCGGCCGGCGGGTCGCCACCAACACGGTCAACGCCATCGGCGACACGGTCGTCAAGGCGTCGGTCGAGGCCGACGGCGGTGACCCGGACTCGATCACCTTCGTGGAGCTGCCGTTCCCGAACATGGCCGCGTCCCTGCAGGCCGGCGACGTCGACGCCGCCTGGCAGGTGGAGCCGTTCATCAGCCTGGGCGAGCCGCAGGGGATCCGGGTGCTCACCACCCCGCTCAACGACTTCACCGACGTCCAGGTGGAGGTGTCGAGCTACTTCACCAGCGCCCGGTTCGCGGGCGAGAACGCCGACCTGGTCGAGCGGTTCACCCGGGCGATCGAGCAGTCGCTCACCTATGCGCAGGAGAACCCGGACGCCGTGCGGGCGATCCTGCCGACCTACCTCGACATCTCACCCGAGCTCGCTGCGGAGGTGACCCTGCCCGAGTGGAACACCGACGTCAGCGAGGAGACCTTCGAGCTGTTCACCGAGCTCGGCGACGCCAACGGGTTGCTGGCCGGCGAGGTCGACCTGGACGCCCTGCTGGCGCCCGTCCGCTGAGCCGGCCCGGGCACGCCGGCCGGTCGAGCCGCCCGCGGCCGCCGGGAACCTAGGCGCCCAGCCGGTCGGCCAGCTCCTCGAACGAGTGCAGCGACAGGTCGGCGTCCGGATCCGTCTCCGGCGGCACCTGCCGGCCGCCGAACTCGTCGGGCCGGTGCACGTACGCCGTCCGCAGGCCCCGGGCGCGGGCCGCGACCAGGTCCTCGACGTGCGCGGCCACCATCAGCACCGAGGACGGCGGCAGCGCCAGCAGCCGCGGCGCGGCGTCGTACACCTCGGGGTCGGGCTTGTAGTGCCGCACGATCTCCGCGCCCAGCACGCAGTCCCACGGCAGCCCGGCCCTCTTGGCCATGTCGACGACCAGCGCGACGTTGCCGTTCGACAGCGGCGCGAGGACGTGCGACCGCGCCAGCCGGGTGAGCCCCGGGACGACGTCCGGCCACGAATCCAGCCGGTGCCAGGCGAGCACCAGCTCGTCGCGCACCGCGGCCGGGACGTCGGGCAGCCCGGCGTCGGCGAGGACGTCGTCCAGCGAGGAGCGGTGCAGGGCGTCCAGCGGCGTCCAGGGCAGCTCGCCCGAGCGCACCCGCTCCATCGAGGGGACGTACCGGTCCCGCCAGTCGTCGGCGACCGCGGCGGCGTCCACGGACGGGCCGACGAGCCGGTGGACCTCCCGCGCCACCCCGCCGCGCCAGTCGACGACCGTCCCGAACACGTCGAACACCAGCGCGCGGACGTCCATCCGCTACACCCCCAGCGCGGCGGCCATCTCGGCGCGTAGCTCGTCGAGCTCGTCGGCGCCCCGGCCGCGGGCCGCGATCAGGCCCGCGTCGTCGTGCACGGGCACCACCGTCTCCAGGTAGGCCTTGAGCTTCGGCTCGGTGCCGCTGGGGCGCACGATCACCCGCACGCCGTCACCGAGCAGCCGGACGGCGTCCACCGGCGGCTCCCCGTGCGCCAGGTCGGCGAACGCCACCTCCCGGCCCAGCAGGCGGGTGGGCGGGGAGGAGCGCAGCCGCGCCATCATCGCGTCGATCCGGGAGAGGTCCTCCACGCGCACCGACAGTTGCCCCGTGACGAACAGCCCGTGCTCGCCGGCCAGTTCGTCGAGCCGGTCCAGCAGCGTGCGGCCCGAGGCCTTGAGCTCGGCGGCGAGCAGCGCGACCGCGAGTGCGGCGGAGATGCCGTCCTTGTCCTTGACGACCTGCGGCGCGACGGCGTACCCCAGCGCCTCCTCGTAGCCGAAGACGAGCGGGACGTCGTCGGTGCCGGCGCGGATGATCCACTTGAACCCGGTCGGCGTCTCGGCGAACCGCACCCCGTGGGCCGCCGCGAGCGCCGACATCAGGGAACCGCTCACCAGCGAGGCCGCGTACGTGCCCCGCACCCCGCGGCGCAGCAGCCAGTCGGCCAGCAGCGCGCCCACCTCGTCGCCGGTCAGCTGACGGCCGCCGCAGACCACCGAGCAGCGGTCGGCATCGGGGTCCTCGGCGATGGCGACGTCGGCGTCGACACGGGCGGCCAGGGCCTGGAGCAGGTCGACCGCGCCCGGCTCCTCCGGGTTCGGGAACCTGACCGTCGGGAACGCGGGGTCGGGGGAGTCCTGCTCGCCGACGCTCACCGGGGGCGCCAAGCCGGCGGCGGCGAACACCGCCCGCGTGGTGTCCGACCCCACCCCGTGCATCGCGGTGTAGGCGACGGTCAGTGCGGCGCGGTCCGCGGCCGGCACGCGGTCGGGCTCCAGGGCGGCCACGACGGCGGCGGCGTAGTCGGCCTGGACGTCGTCCCCGAGGGTCACCCAGTCGTCGGAGCGGGGCACCTCCCGCGCCGGCCCGACCGCGGAGATCGTCGCCTCGATGAGCCGGTCGGCCGGGGGTACCAGCTGGGCGCCGTCGTCCAGGTAGACCTTGTAGCCGTTGTCGTCGGGCGGGTTGTGGCTGGCGGTGACCATCACGCCGGCCGCGCAGCCCAGGTGCCGGACGGCGAAGGCGAGCACGGGGGTGGGCAGCGGCCGCGGCAGCACCTGGACGTCGAACCCCGCCGCCGAGAACACCGCCGCCGACACCTGGGCGAACTCGTCGGAGCGCCGGCGGGCGTCGAACCCGATCACCACCCCGGCCCCGGCGTGCCCGGCGTCGGCCAGGTAGCGGGCCAGCCCGGCCGCGGCCCGGGTGACGACGGCGGCGTTCATGCCGGCCGGCCCGGCGCGCAGCGGCCCCCGCAGCCCCGCGGTGCCGAAGGTCAGCGGCCCGGCGAAGCGGCGCTCGAGCTCGGCGGTGTTCTCCGCCTCGATGAGGGACTCGATCTCCGCCCGGTCGCCGGGGTGCGGATCGGCGTCGGCCCAGTCGCGGGCCACGTCGAGGAGGCTCACGGCGCCTCCTCGCCGGCGCTCACCGGTGTCGCTCGGAGGGCTGCTGCGTCCCGGGGAGAGCTCGCGAGTCCGGTCATCGATCGGCTCCGCTGCCCGGCGCGATGTCGCCGCGGGGCAGCGGCGGCTCGAAGTGCTCGGCGTCGAACCGCGCCGTCGTGTACTCGCCGCCCACCCGCGCGTGCACCGGGTCGGCGGGGTCGGGTTCGCCGTAGGCCTCGAGCAGCGCCGACGCGAACACCTCGGCGTCGTCGGACGGCTCGTAGCCCAGTGCCCGGGCGGCGGTGAGGTCCCACCAGTTGCGGGTGTTGGCCGAGACGCCCCAGACGACGGCGAAGCCGGGGGCGGGCGCCCGCAGCGCGGCGTCGACGAGGGCCACCTGGTCGCCGGGGGACAGCCACGTCGACAGCTGCCGCACCGTCGTCGGCTCGGGGAAGGCGCTGCCGATCCGCAGGCAGACGACGTCCAGCCCGTACCGGTCCACGTAGAGGGAGCCCAGCGCCTCCATCGCCACCTTGGAGACGCCGTAGTAGGTGTCCGGCCGCGGCGGGGCGTCGACCTCGCGCAGCAGGCCGCCGTCGGGACGCGGGGTGTAGCCGGTCGCGTGGTTGCTGCTGGCCAGCACGACGCGGGGGACCCCGGCTCGCCGCGCCGCCTCGAGCACGCAGTACGTGCCCTCGATGTTGGCGTGCGAGACGGCCGGCCAGGTCGACTCCCCGGAGATGCCGGCCAGGTGCACGACCGCGGAGGCGCCGGCGACGGCATCCTCCACCGCGGCGAGGTCGGTGACGTCGGCGACCACCTGCTCCTCGCCGGGCCGGGCGTCGGGGAGCGGGACGACGTCGAGGGAGCGGACCGCCCAGCCGCGTTCGGGCAGCCCGCCGCGCAGCACCGTGCCGATCCGCCCGGCGGCCCCGGTCACGAGCACCACGCTCATGGCAGCCGCCCCACGAACTGCACCAGGAGCTCGCCGAGCCGCCCGGCCGCCGCCCTGCCCGCCGCGAGCACCTCCTCGTGGTCCAGTTTCTCGCCGGTGATCCCGGCCGCGGCGTTGGTGACCATCGACAGGCCCAGGACCTCCAGGCCGGCGGCGCGGGCGGCGATCGCCTCGAGCGCGGTGGACATGCCGACCAGGTCGGCGCCGAGGGTCCGCAACATCCGGATCTCGGCCGGCGTCTCGTAGTGCGGCCCGGGCAGCGCGGCGTAGACGCCCTCGGTCAGGGACGGGTCGAGCTCGCGGGCCAGCGACCGCAGCCGCGGGGAGTAGAGGTCGGTGAGGTCGACGAAGGTCGCCCCCACCAGCGGCGAGCGGGCGGTCAGGTTGAGGTGGTCGCTGATCAGCACCGCCTGGCCCACCCGGTGGTCCGGGGCCAGCCCGCCGGCGGCGTTGGTGAGGACGACGGTGCGCACGCCGGCTGCGGCCGCCGTCCGGACGCCGTGGACCACCGGCTCGACGCCGCGGCCCTCGTAGAGGTGGGTGCGGCCGAGGAAGAGCAGCACCCGCCGCTCGCCGACCCGCACCGAGCGGACCTCCCCGCCGTGGCCGACCGCTGTCGGCGCGGCGAACCCGGGCAGGTCGCCGATCGCCACACCGGCCTCGGCGGCGCCGAACGCGTCCGCGGCCGGGGCCCAGCCGGACCCCATGACGACGGCGACGTCGTGACCGCCGCCGAGGACGGAGGCGAGGTCGTCGGCCGCTCGGGCGGCCAGGGCGGAGGGGTCGTCGGGCGGAGGGGAACTCACGGACCGACGCTAGCCCAGCGCCCGCTCACCGGTCGCGTTCACACCGATCAGCCGAAGAGCGTGATCATCCCTAGACTCCGCAGCGTGCGGATCCCCTTCCACTCCTCCGAACGCGCCAGCCTGGGCGTGGAGTGGGAGTTGCAGCTGATCGACCTCCAGACCCGGCAGCTGACCGCCGGCGCGGTGGAGATCCTCCGGGAGATGCGGCCCGAGGGCGCCGACGAGCACCCCAAGGCCAAGCACGAGCTGCTGCAGTCGACGATCGAGATCATCACCGGCATCTGCACCACCGTCGGCGAGGCGAAGGCCGACCTCGCCGGCACCCTGGCCGAGGTGCGGGCCGTTGCCGCCCGCCGCGACCTGGGCCTCATGTGCGCCGGCACCCACCCGATCACCGACTGGCAGACCCAGCAGATCTCGCCCAAGGAGCGCTACCTCCAGCTGGTCGAGAAGATGCAGTGGCTGGCGCGGCGGCTGCAGATCTTCGGGGTGCACGTGCACGTCGGCGTCCGGGCGCCGGAGAAGGCGATCCCGATCGTCAACGCCCTCACCCAGTACGTGCCGCACTTCCTGGCGCTCTCGGCGTCCTCCCCGTACTGGGTCGGCGCGGACACGGGGCTGGCGTCGGCGCGGTCCAAGGTCTTCGAGGGGATGCCGACGGCCGGGCTGCCCTACCAGCTGTCGGGCTGGGACCGCTTCGAGGAGTACATGGAGACCCTGATCTCCACCCACGCCATCGAGAGCGTGCGCGAGGTGTGGTGGGACATCCGCCCGCACCCCGACTTCGGCACCGTCGAGCTGCGCATCTGCGACGGGCTGCCGACCCTCGACGAGGTCGGGGCGATCGCCGCGCTCTCCCAGTGCCTGGTCGAGCAGTTCGACCGCGAGCTCGACCGCGGCTACACGCTGCCGGTCCCGGCCAGCTGGGTGCTGCGGGAGAACAAGTGGCGGGCGGCCCGGTACGGCCTCGACGCCGACATCGTGGTCGACGAGAAGGGCACGGTGCGCCCGGTGCGCCAGGCGATCACCGACCTGGTCGAGGACCTCGCGCCCACCGCCCGCCGGCTCGGCTGCGAGGCGGAGCTGGCCGACGTCGAGCGCGTCCTCGCCGTCGGCGCCTCCTACCAGCGCCAGCGCGCGGTCGCCGCCGCCCACGACGGCGACCTGTGCGCGGTGGTCGACAGCCTGCTCACCGAGCTCCGCGACGGACTGCCGGCCGGTGTACCCGCTCCCGACCCCGCCGCGTCCGCCGGGGGACGCCCGGCGTGACGGAGTTCCCGGAGAAGCTGGGGACGGCGGTCGACGAGTGGGCCGCCGATCGGCAGCAGCAGCTGGTCGCCGTCCGCCGGCACCTGCACGCCCACCCGGAGCTGGCCTTCGCCGAGTTCGAGACGACGTCGTTCATCGAGCAGCGGCTGCGCAACGCCGGCCTGGACCCCCGGCGGCTGCCCTCGGGGACCGGCCTGGTCGTCGAGGTCGGCGAGGGGGAGGGCGGGTCCGGGCCGACGGTCGTGCTGCGGGCCGACATCGACGCCCTGCCGCTGCCCGACCTCAAGGACGTCCCCTACGCCTCCACCCGCGAGGGCACCTGCCACGCGTGCGGGCACGACGTGCACACCACCGTCGTCCTCGGCGCCGCGCTGGCGCTGGCGAGCCTCGACCACCTGCCGGGCACCGTCCGCTGCGTCTTCCAGCCGGCCGAGGAGTCCGTCCCCGGCGGCGCCACCGAGGTGGTCGCCGCCGGCGTGCTCGAGGGCGCCTCGCGGGCGTTCGCGCTGCACTGCGACCCGTCGCTGCCGGCCGGCACGGTCGGGTTGCGGACCGGCGCCATCACCGCCGCCTGCGACCGCATGGACGTCACCCTCACCGGCCCCGGCGGCCACACCGCCCGGCCGCAGCTGACCGTCGACCTCGTCGACGCCCTGGGCCGGCTGATCACCGACCTGCCCGCCCTGCTGTCCCGCCAGGTCGACCCGCGGGCGGGCATGTCGCTGGTGTGGGGTGCGGTCAACGCCGGCGTCGCGGCCAACGCCATCCCGCAGCGCGGGCACCTGCGCGGCACCGTGCGCGTGCTCGACCGCGACCAGTGGCAGAACGCCGAGACCCTCCTGCGCTCGCTGGTCGAGCGGGTGGCGGCGACCACCGGCGCGGACTGCGAGGTCGACTACATCCGCGGCGTCCCGCCCGTGGTCAACGACCCGCGCGCGGTGGCGCTGCTGCGCTCGGCGGCCCTGGAGACCGTGGGCAACGACGGCCTGCGGCTGTCCCCGCAGAGCATGGGCGGGGAGGACTTCGGGTGGTTCGCCGACGTGCTGCCCATCGCGCTGGCCCGGCTGGGCACCCACGGGGGCGGCGCCCCGCTGGACCTGCACCGCGGCACGTTCGACGTCGACGAGCGGGCGATCGGGGTGGGGGTGCGGCTGCTGGCGCGGACCGCCCTGCACGCGCTGGCCGCCGATGCCGGTGCGGCGCCGACAGGTCCGTCCCCGCACCCCGGACGCGCTCGTCCCGGCGAGCGGCGGTAGATACTCCGCAGATCGACTGAGGGGAGCCCGACGATGCGTTCCGCCGATCCGCAGCCGGCCCACGCCGGCGATGCCGAGGTGCCGGCCGAGCACGAGGTCCCCGAGGACCTGCGGCTCGCCGGGGAGTTCCCCGCGGCCACCCGGGAGCAGTGGCGCGACCTGGTCGCCGGCGTGCTGCGCAAGGCCGGCCGGGAGGAGCTGCCCGACCCGGTCGAGGACGCGCTGCGCCGCACCGTCGCCACCGGGGTGACCGTCGGCCCGCTCTTCACCGCCGAGGACGCCGGGGACCTGCCCTCGGCCGTCGGCGCCCCCGGCCTCCCGCCGTTCGTCCGCGGCGCCCGCGCGGGTGCGCCCGGTGGGGACGTGCCCGGCGGCTGGGACGTCCGGCAGCGGCACGCGCACCCGGACGTCGCGGTGACCAGGGAGGCGATCGCCGCCGACCTCGAGAACGGCGTCACCTCGCTGTGGCTGGTGCTGGGCGAGGGCGCCATCCCCGTCGACGCGCTCGGCGACGTGCTCGCCGACGTCCTCCTGGACCTCGCCCCGGTGACCGTGCAGGGCGGCGAGCCGGCCGCCGAGGCGTTCCTCGCCCTGGTCGAGGGCCGCACGGACCTCGCCCCCGGCGGCTCACTGGGGCTGGACCCGCTCGGGCTCCAGGCCGCCTCCGGGCAGGAGCAGGACCTCTCCGGCCTGGCCGCACTGGCCCGCCGCGCGGCCGCCCACCCGGGTCTGCGGACGGTCGTCGTCGACGGCACCGTCTACGCCGACGCCGGGGCCTCGGCGGTGGAGGAGCTGGGCTGCGCGCTGGCCGCCGGGGTCGCCTACCTGCGGGCGCTGACCGAGGGTGGCCTGGGCGTCGACGAGGCCTTCGGTCACCTGGAGTTCCGGTTCGCCGCGAGCGCCGACCAGTTCACGACCATCGCCGGGCTGCGCGCCGCCCGGCGGCTGTGGGACCGCGTCGGCGAGGTGAGCGGTGCCTCCGCCGACGTCCGCGGCCAGCGCCAGCACGCCGTCACCTCCTCGGTGATGACGACCCGGCGCGATCCGTGGGTGAACATGCTGCGGACCACCGTCGCCTGCTTCGCCGCGGGCGTGGGCGGGGCCGACGTCGTGACGGTGCAGCCCTTCGACGCCGCGCTCGGCCTCCCGGACGCCTTCTCCCGCCGGATCGCGCGCAACACCCAGAGCCTGCTGGTCGAGGAGGGCCACCTCGCCCGCGTGCTCGACCCGGCCGGAGGCTCCTGGTACGTCGAGTCGCTCACCGAGTCACTGGCCCGCGCCGCCTGGGAGTGGTTCACCGAGATCGAGCGGGCCGGCGGGCTGCCGGCCGCGCTGGGGTCGGGCCTGGTGCGCGACCGGCTCGCCGCGGCCTGGGACGCGCGGGCGCAGCGCCTGGCCCACCGCCAGGACGCGATCACCGGGGTCAGCGAGTTCCCCAACCTGACCGAGCGGCTCCCGGAGCGGCAGCCGGCCGCCGAGGTGCTGCCGGCCGGTGGCCTGCCGCGGGTGCGCGCCGCGCAGGAGTTCGAGGCGCTGCGCGACCGCGCCGATGCCGCGGCCACCCGTCCGCAGGTGTACCTGGCCACCATCGGCCCGATCGCCCGGCACACCGCCCGGGCCACCTTCGCCGCCAACCTGTTCCAGGCCGGCGGCCTGGCGACGCCGTCCGGCGACGGGGCCTCCGGCCTCGCCGACGCCGGGACGACGGTGGCCTGCATCTGCGGTACCGACCGCGACTACGCGGAGTCCGCGGCCGCGCTCGCCGCGGACCTGCGCGCCGCCGGTGCCACGCAGGTGTGGCTGGCCGGCAAGCCGTCGCTGGATGTGGACGGCGTCGACGGGTACGTGTACGCCGGGTGCGACGCGCTCGACGTGCTGCAGCGAGTCCACGAGCACCTCGGCGTCCCAGGGGCGGAGATGGCCATGTCCGCCCCTCCCGGGGAAGGAGAGCAGGCATGAGCGGCATCCCCGACTTCAGCGGCGTCGAGCTGGGCCGTCCGGCGGCCGGCGTCTCGGTCGACGAGTGGGCCAAGCGGTTCGAGGAGGCGACCGGCCGCAGCGTGGGGGAGGCGGCCTGGGAGACCCCCGAGGGCATCGCCGTCCCGCCGTTGTACGGCCCGGCCGACCTGGAGGGGCTGGACTTCCTCGCCACCTTCCCGGGCCTGCCGCCGTACCTGCGCGGCCCCTACCCGACCATGTACACGACCCAGCCGTGGACGGTCCGGCAGTACGCGGGCTTCTCCACCGCGGCGGAGTCCAACGCCTTCTACCGGCGCAACCTCGCCGCCGGCCAGAAGGGGCTGTCGATCGCGTTCGACCTGCCCACCCACCGCGGCTACGACTCCGACCACCCGCGGGTGGTCGGCGACGTCGGCATGGCGGGGGTGGCGGTCGACTCGATCCTGGACATGCGGCAGCTGTTCGACGGCATCCCGCTGGACCGCATGAGCGTCTCGATGACGATGAACGGCGCGGTGCTGCCCGTGCTGGCGCTCTACATCGTCGCCGCCGAGGAGCAGGGGGTGTCCCACGGTCAGCTGACCGGGACCATCCAGAACGACATCCTCAAGGAGTTCATGGTCCGCAACACCTACATCTACCCGCCCAAGCCCTCGATGCAGATCATCAGCGACATCTTCGCGTTCACCTCGCAGGAGATGCCGCGGTTCAACTCGATCTCCATCTCGGGCTACCACATCCAGGAGGCCGGGGCGACGGCCGACCTGGAGCTGGCCTACACCCTGGCCGACGGCGTCGAGTACCTCGAGGCGGGCAAGGGCGCCGGGCTGGACGTCGACGCGTTCGCGCCCCGGCTGAGCTTCTTCTGGGCGATCGGCATGAACTTCTTCATGGAGGTCGCCAAGCTGCGGGCCGGGCGGCTGCTGTGGGCCCGGCTGGTCAAGGAGGCGGGCGCGCAGAACGCGAAGTCGATGTCGCTGCGCACCCACTCCCAGACCTCGGGGTGGTCGCTGACCGCGCAGGACGTCTACAACAACGTCGTCCGCACCTGCCTGGAGGCCATGGCCGCCACCCAGGGACACACCCAGTCGCTGCACACCAACGCCCTGGACGAGGCGCTCGCGCTGCCGACGGACTTCTCCGCCCGCATCGCCCGCAACACCCAGCTGCTGCTGCAGCAGGAGTCGGGCACCACGCGGGTCATCGACCCCTGGGGCGGCTCGGCGTACGTGGAGCGCCTGACCTACGACCTCGCCCGCCGCGCGTGGGCGCACATCCAGGAGGTCGCCGAGCACGGCGGGATGGCGCAGGCGATCGACGACGGCATCCCGAAGCTGCGCATCGAGGAGGCCGCCGCCCGCACCCAGGCGCGCATCGACTCCGGCCGGCAGCCGGTCATCGGCGTCAACAAGTACCGGGTCGAGGCCGACGAGGCGATCGAGGTGCTGCGGGTCGACAACGCCGACGTGCTCGCCCAGCAGAAGGCCAAGCTGGAGGAGCTGCGCGCCTCCCGCGACGCCGGGGCGGTGACCGACGCGCTGCGCCGGCTCACCGACGCCGCGCGGGCCGCGGCCGAGGGACGGCGGGGGAGCGAGCTGGACTCGAACCTGCTCAAGCTGGCCGTCGACGCGGCGCGGGCCAAGGCCACCGTCGGGGAGATCTCCGACGCGCTGGAGGAGGTCTACGGGCGGCACGCGGGCCAGGTGCGGACCATCTCGGGCGTGTACCGCGACGAGGCGGGAGCATCGGGTCCCGTGGAGGAGACCCGCCGGCTGGCCGAGCAGTTCGCCGAGGCGGAGGGCCGCCGTCCCCGCATCCTGGTCGCCAAGATGGGCCAGGACGGCCACGACCGCGGGCAGAAGGTCATCGCCACCGCCTTCGCCGACCTCGGGTTCGACGTCGACGTCGGCCCGCTGTTCCAGACGCCGGAGGAGGTCGCCCGCCAGGCGGTCGAGGCCGACGTGCACGTGGTCGGGGTGTCCTCGCTGGCCGCCGGGCACCTCACGCTGGTGCCGGCGCTGCGGGACGCGCTGGCCGAGCTCGGGGCCGACGACGTGCTGATCGTCGTGGGCGGCGTCATCCCGCCCGACGACGTGCCCACGCTGCGCGAGATGGGTGCGGCGGCGGTCTTCCCGCCCGGCACGGTGATCGCGGACGCCGCGCAGGAGCTGCTGCGGACGCTGTCGGACCGACTCGGGCACTGATGGAGGAGCCAGGCGGGCCCCGGGGGGCAGGGACGGCCGTCTCCGCCCCCCGGAGCCGCCCGATCGACGTCCCGGCGCTGGTCGGGGGCGTGCTGGCCGGGGACCGGCGGGTGATGGCGCGCGCGATCACCCTGGTGGAGTCCCGGCGGGCCGACCACCGTGAGCGCGCGCAGGAGCTGCTCGTGGAGCTGCTGCCGCACGCGGGGGCGGCCCGGCGGGTCGGGATCAGCGGGGTCCCCGGCGTCGGCAAGTCCACCTTCATCGACTCACTCGGCGTGGCCCTCACCGCGGCCGGCTCCAGGGTCGCGGTGCTCGCCGTCGACCCGTCGTCCGCCCGGTCGGGGGGCTCGATCCTCGGCGACAAGACCCGGATGGCGCGGCTGGCCGTCGACCCGGCCGCCTTCATCCGCCCGTCGCCGACCTCGGGCACGCTCGGCGGAGTCGCCCAGGCGACGCGGGAGTCCATGGTGGTCGTGGAGGCCGCCGGCTACGACGTCGTCCTCGTGGAGACGGTGGGCGTCGGCCAGTCGGAGGTCGCGGTCGCGGAGATGGTCGACTCCTTCCTGTTCCTCACCCTCGCCCGCACCGGCGACCAGCTGCAGGGCATCAAACGGGGCATCCTCGAGATCGCCGACGTCATCGCCGTCAACAAGGCCGACGGGCCGGCCGCCGCCGACGCGCGGAAGGCGGCGCGGGAGCTGGCCGGCGCCATCCGGATGCTGCGCGGCCACGTGCCCGGCGGCTGGGACGTGCCGGTGCTGACCTGCGCCGGGCTCACCGGCGAGGGCCTGGACGTGGTGTGGGCGAAGCTGGTCGAGCACCAGGACCGGATGCGGGCGTCGGGGGAGTTCGACGAGCGGCGCCGCAGCCAGCAGGTGCGCTGGACGTGGCAGCTGGTGCGCGACGGGCTGGACCACCGGCTGCGCGCCCACCCCGGTGTCCGCTCGGCCGCGCCGGAGCTGGAGGAGGCGGTGCTCGCGGGGGAGGTCACCCCGGCGCTGGCCGCCCGGCAGCTGCTGGAGACGTTCCTGGCCGCTCCGGAGGGCTGACCCCTGGGCGACCGGCGCTGGCGCTGCGCGCTGGTCCTCCTCGCGGTGACCGCCTTCGGGGCCTCGGTGGCGACGTCCTGGTGGCTGTTCCCGCTGTACTCGGCGAACCGGGACGACTCCGTCTACGTGGCCATGGCCCGGTTGCTCGAGCGGGTCTCCGTCACGCTCCCGGCCGACCACGACCTCCTCCGGCCGTGGGCCTCGGCCGTGCACGGCGACCGGGTGGTGCTGAAGTACACCCCGCCCTGGCCCGCGGTGCTGGCCGCCGCCGACCTCCTCACCGGGTCGCCGCGCACGGGCCTCGGGTCGACCGCCGCCGGCACGGCGGTGCTGACGGCCGTGCTCGCCGGCGACGTCCTGCGGGACCGTGCCGCGGGCCTCGTGGCCGGCGCGCTCCTGACCGCGTCGCCGGTCTTCCTCGTCCTGAGCGGGACGTACCTGCCGTACCTCTTCCAGCTCCTGCTCGGCCTGGCGTTCGCCGTTCTGTGGCTCCGTGGGGTCAGCCGCCGGTCGTCGGTCCGGGTGGTCGCCGCCGGGGCGGTCCTCGGGGTGGCGGCGTTCGCCCGCCCCTTCGACGCCGTGCTGTTCTCGCTGCCCTTCGTGCTCGTCGTCCTGGCCGGGGCGTGGACTGCCCGGCGGGCCGGTGACCGCGGCGGTTGGTCGTGGGTGGGCTGCGCGGCTCGCCTGGCCGCCGGTGCCGTCCCGCTGGTGGTCGGGTCCCTCGTCTACAACGTCGCGGTGATGGGGCACCCGTTCCGGCTGCCGTACACCGCGACCGGGCCCCAGGACGGGTTCGGTTTCGGCTCGCGGGGCGTCTTCCCGGAGTCCACGATCCCCTTCTCGCCCGGCGACGCGTGGGCCGGTCTCCTCACCAACGTGCGCTGGCTCCCCAGCTGGACCGCCGGCGGCGTCCTCCTCCTCGTCCTGGCCGTCGTGGGGCTCGCGCGCACCGCGGGGCGGGCGCGGTGGGCGGTGGCCGCACTGGCCCTCACCGTCCCCCTGGGCTACCTGCCGTTCTGGGGGCCCTACGCGATGAGCCGCCTGTGGGACGGGGTGGAGGCCTTCGGGCCCTTCTACCACCTGCCCGTCGTCGTGCCGCTGTGCGTCTTCGGCGCCGCCGGGCTGGTCCTCCTGTGGCGCCGGGCCTCCGCTCGGGCCCGTCCGCTCGCGGCGTCGGTGGTCGCGGCCATGGTGGTCCTGACCGTCACCGCCGTACCGGACAAGGTGGCGGCCAACACCGCGGTGCGCGACGACTTCCGGGCGGTCGAGCGCTTCGTGGCCGGCCACGACCTCGCAGACGCGATCCTGTTCCTGCCTCGACGCGGGGACCTCGGCTTCCTCAGCACCACCCCGTTCCTCGAGAACGTCCCCTCCCTGCAGCAGCCGGTCCTCTACGCCGAGGACCGGGGGCCGGAGGTGTTCGGCCTCGTGGACCGCCATCCCGATCGTGCGTTGTACCGGCTCTCCGAGGACCTGCCGTCCGGGAGGACGACGGGCGGTCGCCTGGGCATGGAACGACTGCGCGTCAGCACCGGGTCGGCGGTGACGGTGCGGCTGCGGTTGGAGAACCCGACCGACCGCGAGGTGGTCGTCGCCTACCTGTCCGACGGCCGGTCGGTCTGGTCGCGGACCCTCGACCGCGACTCGGCTCGGGGCCGCACGTACGACGTGTCCTGGACGGTCACCGCACCCGGAACGGCGCCGCCGCTCGGCGGGGACGCGGTGCGGCTGTCCGCCGGTGCGCCGTCCGGGGTGATGACGGCGGGCATCGACGTGCGGGTGGCGGGTGAGGAGGACCGTCCCGGCCGACGGTGGGAGCGGCGCGCGGCCTACCGGCTGGACGACGGATCCGGGAGGGTCGAGCTGCTGCACCCCGGCCGGGGCTGGTCGCAGGACGGCCCCGGCGAGGACTGGCGGGAGGCCGGCGTCGGCAACCCCGTCACCGACCTCGCGGCCGGCTAGAGACCGGTGGAGCGGCACTCCCGGGAGCGGAGCTCGGACAGGTAGTCGTCCGGGGCGCCGGCGGCCTCGGCGGCATCGGCCAGGGCGCCGAGGTACCGCGCCGAGGGCAGCCCGCCCTCGAAGGCGTCCAGCACGTAGACGTAGGCGACCTGGTCGCCGGTCAGCGTGTTCACCCGCAGGTGCAGCTTGCGGTAGAGGCCCAGGTCGGCGCCCTCCCACGCGTCCAGCGCCCGCTCGTCGGCGTCCGTGAGGTCGTAGAGGGCGACGAAGACGCCCGGGGAGAGCGACTCACCGGGCGTGGTGTCGTCGGGGACGAGGGTGGCCAGCGCCCCCTCCCAGCCGAGGTCCTCCCCGCCGAAGGTCAGCCGCCACCCACGGATCCAGCCGGTGCCGGTGTGCGGTGAGGAAGGACAGCGCCGCAGCATCTGTGCAGGGTCCATGTTCGACCCGTAGGCGGCGTAGAGGCCCATCGACCGCGAGCCTACGGCCGGTGTGGCGCGCTCGACCCCCGGGGATGGACGACGCTGTCCCCGCGGCGGGGAGAATGGGCCTCCGCACGTGTCCGCACCGCACCGACAAGGACCCCCATGACCCGCATCGTGATCATCGGCGGCGGCCCCGCCGGCTACGAGGCCGCGCTGGTCGCCGCATCCCTCGGTGCCGAGGTCACCGTCATCGAGCGGGACGGCGTCGGCGGGGCCAGCGTGCTCACCGACTGCGTGCCCTCGAAGACCTTCATCGCCTCCGCCGGCGCGATGACCAACGTCCGCGACTCCCTCGCCCTCGGCGTGCAGGGCGCCGAACTCGGCGCCGTCGGCATCCACCTCCCCGCGGTGAACCAGCGGGTCAAGGGGCTGGCCGTCGCCCAGTCGGCCGACATCAAGGCGCGCCTGGAGGGCGAGGGCGTGCGCGTCGTCGCCGGTCAGGCGCGGATGGCCGACGAGGTCCGCGGTCTGGCCGAGCACAGGGTCGAGCTCGTGGACGCCGAGGGGACCGCCACCGACACCCTCGAGGCGGACGTCGTCCTGATCGCCACCGGCGCCGACCCCCGCGTGCTGCCGGGTGCCGAGCCCGACCACGAGCGGATCCTCGACTGGCGCGACGTCTACGACCTGCAGGAGATGCCCGAGCACCTGGTCGTCGTCGGCTCCGGTGTCACCGGGGCGGAGTTCGCCTCCGGCTACCTGGAGGCCGGCGTCCCGGTCACGCTGGTCTCCTCCCGCGACCGGGTGCTGCCGGGGGAGGACTCCGATGCCGCCGAGGTGCTCGAGGAGGTCTTCCAGTCCCGCGGCGGCCGGCTGGAGCGTGGCCGGGCCGCCGGCGTGCGGCGCACCGAGAAGGGGGTCTCGGTCGAGCTGACCGACGGGCGCACCGTCGAGGGCTCGCACGCGCTGATGACCGTGGGCACCGTGCCGAACACCGCCGGGCTGAAGCTGGAGGAGTGCGGGGTGGAGCTGGCCTCCTCCGGGCACGTCGTCGTCGACCGCGTCTCGCGCACCAACGTGGCGGGCATCTACGCCGCAGGTGACGTCACCGGGGTGTTCCAGCTGGCCTCGGTCGCGGCGATGCAGGGCCGGATCGCCATGTGGCACGCCCTCGGCGAGGCGGTCACGCCCATCCGGCTCAAGACGGTCGCGGCCAACGTCTTCACCCACCCGGAGATCGCCACCGTCGGGGTGCAGGAGAAGACGCTGCCCGAGGGCGCCGACATCGACGTCGTCCGGCTGCCGCTGGCGACCAACGCGCGCGCCAAGATGGCCGACCTGCGCGACGGCTTCGTCAAGCTCTTCGCCCGCCAGGCCACCGGCGTCGTCGTCGGCGGTGTGGTGGTGGCGCCCGGGGCCTCGGAGCTGATCCTGCCGATCGCCCTCGCCGTCACCAAGGGCCTGACGGTCACCGACCTCGCGCACACCTTCGCGATCTACCCGTCGCTGTCGGGGTCGATCACCGAGGCGGGCCGCCGGCTGATGGGCGCCGACGCGCTGGCGTAACGCACCCGACCGGCCGGGACGGCGGAGGCCCGTGGGGCCACCGGGACGGGGCCGGTGGGGCCGCAGGGGGACCCGCGGCGGGCGTGCCTGATGTGACGGGGCGTTCGACTGGATTCCCCCGATCCGGTGCCGACAGGGGCAGCGACCGCCGATGGCTGGGGGGATGCACCCCGCCCGGAGGCCCCCCGCCCCCCGCCGCCGCCCGCTCCGGGCGCTGGCCGGCGTGGCGACCGCGGTCGTCGTCTCGCTGGCGCTGCCGCCCGCGGCCGCGCGGGCCGACGAGCCGGCCGCCGGCCCGGCGCAGACCGTCGTCGGCGAGCTGGTGCAGACCTGGGCCGAGGCCGGACCGGCCGAGCACGCCCCCGCCGGACACGACGCCGACCACGCACCGCTGACCTGGGTCGAGGGGGCCGACGGCGAGGCCGTGCGGATCCCCACCGAGGCCGCCGAGGGGCTCCCCGTGGGCGCGACCGTCGAGGTCACCGTCGGCGGGCAGCTGACCGGCACCGCGCAGGACGGCGTCGAGCCCGCCCGCGACCTGCTGGACGCCGCCCTCCTGCAGCCCACCCCCGCGGCCGACGGCGCGCGGACCGGGTCGCTCACCAACGAGGTCACCGTGGTGCGGGTGCTGCCGCCCGGCGGGCACGCGGACGCCACCTCGGTGGAGCAGCTGGTGGACGTCGTCGACGACGAGGTCGCCGCCTTCTGGTCCGAGCAGACCGGCGGCGGCATCCGCCTGGGCGTCACCGCGGCCGCCCCCGGGTGGATCCAGGCGACCGTCGACTGCTCCTCGCCGACGGTGCTGTGGAACCAGGTCGCCGCCGCGGTCGGTTTCCAGGACGGTCCGGGGCGGCACCTGCTGCTGTACCTGGCCGACTCGGCCGGCACCCACTGCGCCTACGCGATGGGCGAGGTCGGCGCGGGTCCGGGAGCCGGGGGCCGGGTCTACGTCCGCGACCTCCTGCCCTCGGTCATCGCCCACGAGCTCGGGCACAACTTCGGCCTGGGCCACTCCTCGGGGCACCAGTGCGACGGCGCCGTCGAGGGCGGCAGCTGCCGAACGGCCCCCTACCGCGACTACTACGACGTCATGGGCGCCTCCTGGAGCCGCCTGGGTGCCCTCAACGCCCCACAGGCGGCGGCCCTCGGCGTGCTGCCCGGCTCGGCCCACGTGGCCCTGCCCGCGGACGGCGCGACGACGACGGTCACCCTCGCCCCGCTCGCCGGCCGCACCGGCACCCGGGCCGTCCGGATCGCCGACCCGGAGGGCGCGACCTACTGGCTGGAGTACCGGGCGGCCACGGGCCGGGACGCCTGGCTCGAGACCGCGGAGAACCGCTTCCGGCTGCAGACCGGGGTGCTGCTGCACCGCACCGGCGCGATGCCCGACACCTCGCTGCTGCTCGACGGCACGCCCACGGCCGCCGGGTCGTGGACCGGCGACCTGCAGGCCGCCCTGCCGGCCGGCGTGCCGGTGTCCCTCTCCGACGGGGACGTCACCGTCACCGTCACCGGCCTGACCGCCGGTGCCGCGACGGTCACGGTCACCACGACCGCCCGCGCGGTCCCCGCGACGCCGGCCCCGGCGCCGCCCGACACCCCCGCGGTGCTCGCCGCCGCGCCCGCCGACGGCCGCACCGCCGCACCGGCACCGCCGGTCCGGGCGCCGGCAACCGCCCCCGGAGCCGGACCGGACACCGCCCCCGGAGCCGGACCGGACGCCGTCCCGGCCGCCGCCCCGGCCACCGGCCCGGACGCCGCCCACGCACCGGCCGACGAGGGTCCCCGTCGCACCGTCGCGGCCCTGCAGACGGCCACCTACACCTCGTCGGTGCCCGGGTGGGCCACGCCGCTGCTGGCCGGCCTCGGCCTCGCGGCCACCGCCGCCGGGGCCTGGGCAGGGGTCCGGAGGGCCCGCGCCCACCGCTGATCCCCTCGGTCGTCCAGTTCCGCCGTCGGTACGCCGATGGAGGGAGCAGCCCCCACCTGCTTGGAGTGCGCCCCGTGCCCCCTTCCCGCCGTCCCGCCGTGCGCCTGCTCGTCCTGGGCGCCGCATCGATCGCCGTCCTCCCCGTCGTCGTCAGCGCCGTCCCCGCGGCCGCGGAGGAACCGGCCGGCCACCGCATCGTCGGCGAGCTGGTCCAGGCCGTGACCGAGCACGAGGACCACGAGGACGCCGTCGCGCACGCGGAGGACGCCGTCGTCAGCTGGGTCGAGACCGACGACGGCGAGACCGTCCGCGTGCCCACCGAGCAGGTGGCTGACGTCGCGCTCGGGGCGACCGTCGAGGTGACCGTCGGCGACGAGGTCGAGGACGCCCAGGCCGCCGAGGGGCTGGAGCCCGCGCGGGAGGTCCTGGCGGCCGAGGTCGTCGAGGAGCCGGCCCCGCCGCCGACCGCAGCGGCCACGCAGCCCTACACCAACCAGGTGACCGTCGTGCCGGTCCAGGTACCCGGCACCGTGCCGGACGGGACGACGCCGGAGCAGATCGCAACCGCCGTCAACGAGTCGGTGTCGGCGTTCTGGGAGGAGCAGAGCGGCGGCACCATCCGGATCGGCGTCACCCAGACCCACCCCTGGACGAAGACGACCCTCGGGTGCGGCGACCCCACCGCGCTCTGGGCGGACGTCGCCCGGGAGGTCGGCTTCCAGGCCGGCCCCGGTAAGCACCTCGCGCTCTACCTCCCGCCCACGGGCAACGACTCACCAACCTGCGCGTACGGGCTCGCGCAGATCGGCCGGTCACCGAGCAGCGGCGGCATGATGTACGTCCGCTCGAGGGACGTCTCCGTGCTCGCGCACGAATTCGGCCACAACTTCGGCCTCGGCCACGCCAACCTGCTGCAGTGCGACGGCGCAGTGGACGTCGGGATCTGCGCGACGGTGCCCTACTACGACTGGTACGACGTCATGGGCGTGTCCTGGGAGCAGCTCGGCTCACTGAGCGCGGCGCAGGCCGGGACGATCGGGCTGGTCCCCGCGGAGGAGCAGACGACGGTCTCGTGGCCCGGGCCGGAGGTCGTGGTCACCCTCGCGCCGATCTCCTCACCCACGGGGACACGTGCCGTGCGGCTCACCGGCCCCGACGGCGCCGTTCACTGGCTGGAGTACCGATCGGCCGCCGGCCGCGATGCCTGGCTCGGCACCACGACCCGGCGGCCCACCCTCGACCAGGGCGTCCTGGTCCGCCGCCAGGAGGCACGGGCGGTGGACGGCACGGTCCTCCTCGACGGGACCCCCTCGGCCCGCGCGGGCTGGGAGGCCGATCTGCAGGAGGCGCTCCCGGTCGGCCGGCCGGTGACCCTGACCGTCGCCAACCACGTGGTCCGCGTCGAGAGCGCCTCGCCCGCCTCCGCGACCGTGCGGATCACCCCCGGGACCCCGATCAACACCGCGTACGCCACCTCCGGGGGCAGCCGTGGCCCGCTCGGTGCCCCCACCGCGCCAGAGAAGTGCGGCGCCCGGGACGGCGGCTGCTTCCGCACCTACGAGTTCGGCGTCATCTACTACTCACCGGCCACCGGCGCCCACATCGTCCGCAAGGCCATCTGGGAGCTCTGGGCCGGCCAGGGCTGGGAGTGGGGGAAGCTGGGCTACCCGGTCACCGACACCACCTGCGGGCTGGCCTCGGGCGGCTGCTTCCAGCACTTCCAGGGCGGATCGGTCTTCTACACGCTGCAGACCGGCGCCCACGTCATCGACGGGGCCATCCGCGACCGGTGGGCGGCGACCGGCTGGGAACGCGGGTTCGTCGGCTACCCGGTGGCCGGTCAGACGTGCGGCACCCGGGACGGCGGCTGCTTCCAGCCCTTCCAGTACGGGGTCGTGTACTGGTCGGCCCGCACCGGCGCGCACGCGGTCATCGGCGGGATATGGCAACTGTGGGCCCGGCAGGGCTGGGAGTGGGGCGGGCTCGGCTACCCCGTCACCGACACCACGTGCGGGCTGGCCGGTGGGGGCTGCTTCCAGCACTTCGAGGGCGGCTCGGTGTTCGCCAGCCCGACCGGCGGCGTACGGATCGTCAACGGAGTGATCCGGGACCGGTGGGCGGCGGTCGGCTGGGAGCGCGGGATCCTCGGCTACCCGGTGTCGGACGCCACCTGCGGTGCCAGGGACGGCGGCTGCCTGCAGCTCTTCCAGTACGGCTCCGTCTACTGGTCGGCGGCCACCGGCGCGCACGCGACGCTCGGCGCCATCGGCGACAAGTGGGCCGCGCAGGGCTGGGAGTGGGGCGGGCTGGGCTACCCGGTCACCGACACGACCTGCGGGTTGGCCGCCGGCGGCTGCTTCCAGCACTTCCAGGGCGGATCGGTGTTCTACAGCAGCGCCACGGGTGCCCGCGTGGTGTCCGGCGGCATCCGGGACCGCTGGGCGACCCAGGGCTGGGAGCGCGGGCCGCTCGGCTACCCGATGACCGAGCCCCGGTGCACGGCGCGCGGGTGCTCCCAGGGCTTCCAGGGCGGCACGCTCACCAGTCCCTGACCGGAGCCCGGGAGGACGGAGGGCCTGCCACGCACGTGTGGCAGGCCCTCCGTCGTCCCCGGCGCTACTCGGCGTCGGCGATGGTGCAGATGACCGCTCCGCTGGTCACCGAGGCGCCCACCTCGGCCGCGAGGTCCTTGACCACGCCGGCCTTGTGGGCGGCGATCGGCTGCTCCATCTTCATCGCCTCGAGGACGACGACCAGGTCGCCGGCGGCCACGGTGGCACCCTCCTCGACCGCGACCTTGACGATCGTGCCCTGCATCGGGCTGGTCAGTGAGTCACCGGACGCCGCCGACCCGCCGTGGCCGTGCCCGCGGCGGCGGGGCTTGGCGCCCCCGCCCGCGGCGGGCGCACCGCCGCCGGCGGCCAGGCCCGCGGGCAGGGACACCTCCAGCCGCCGCCCGCCGACCTCGACGACGACGGTCTGGCGCGGCTCGGCCTCCTCCTGCCCGGCCGGTGCGGCCGAGTACGGCTGGACCTGGTTGTCCCACTCGGTCTCGATCCAGCGGGTGTGCACCGTGAACGGCTCGCTGGTGAACGCCTGGTCGCGGACGACGGCGCGGTGGAACGGGATCACCGTCGGCATGCCCTCGACGACCAGCTCGTCCAGCGCGCGGCGGGCCCGCTGCAGCGCCTCGGTGCGGGTCGCGCCGGTCACGATCAGCTTGGCCAGCATCGAGTCGAACGCGCCGGCCACCTCGCCGCCGGTCTCGACCCCCGAGTCCCAGCGCACGCCGGGGCCCTGGGGGATCTCCAGGCGCTGCACCGGGCCGGGGGCGGGCATGAAGTTGCGCCCGGCGTCCTCGGCATTGATGCGGAACTCGATGCTGTGACCGCGCGGGGTGGGGTCCTCGGTGAACTCCAGCGGCAGCCCCTCGGCGATCCGGAACTGCTGGCGGACCAGGTCGATGCCGCTGGTCTCCTCGCTGACCGGGTGCTCGACCTGCAGCCGGGTGTTGACCTCGAGGAAGGAGATCGAGCCGTCGGCGCCGACCAGGTACTCGACGGTGCCGGCCCCGTGGTAGCCGGCCTCCGCGCAGATCGCCTTGGCCGAGGAGTGGATGCGCTCGCGCTGCTCGTCGGTGAGGAACGGCGCGGGCGCCTCCTCCACCAGCTTCTGGTTGCGCCGCTGCAGCGAGCAGTCGCGGGTGCCGACCACGACGACGGTGCCGTGCGTGTCGGCCAGCACCTGCGCCTCGACGTGCCGCGGCTTGTCCAGGAACCGCTCCACGAAGCACTCACCGCGGCCGAAGGCCGACACCGCCTCGCGCACGGCGGAGTCGAACAGGTGCGGGATCTCCTCGATGGTGCGGGCGACCTTCAGCCCGCGCCCACCGCCGCCGAACGCCGCCTTGATCGCGACCGGCAGCCCGTGCTCCTCGGCGAAGGCGACCACCTCGTCGGCGCCACCCACCGGGTCCTTGGTGCCGGGCACCAGCGGGGCGCCGGCCTTCATCGCGATGTGCCGGGCCTGCACCTTGTCGCCGAGCGCGACGATCGCCTCGGGGGAGGGGCCGATCCAGGTCAGCCCGGCGTCGATCACCGCCTGGGCGAAGTCGGCGTTCTCCGACAGGAAGCCGTACCCGGGGTGGATCGCGTCGGCGCCGGACTGCTTCGCGGCGTCGAGGATCTTGTCGATCACCAGGTAGGAGTCGCCGGGCGTCGTCCCCCCGAGGGCGAACGCCTCGTCGGCGACCCGCACGTGCAGGGCGTCGCGGTCGGGTTCGGCGTAGACGGCGACGCTGGTCAGCCCGGCGTCCTTGCAGGCGCGGGCGACGCGCACCGCGATCTCACCGCGGTTGGCGATCAGGACCTTCTGCACCGTTGTTCTCCTCGGGTTCGGACTCTGTGGGGCTGGCTGCGCGAACGGGGTTCAGCGGCGCCAGAGGTCGGTGATCGCCAGCCCGCGCTTGGCCAGCTGCGTGCGCAGCGTGGCCAGCGAGAGCCCGACGACGGCGGCGGGGTCGCCGTCCACCCGGCGGACGAACGGCGCACCGAGCCCGTCGAGGGTGAAGGCGCCGGCCACGGCGAGGGGCTCGCCGGTGGCCAGGTAGGCCTCGATCTCCTGCGGGGTCGGGTCGGCGAAGTGCACCACCGTCGAGACGACGGCGACGTCGCGGCCGACCACCTGACCGTCCTGGACGTCGAACAGCGCCTGGCCGGTGTGCAGGACGCCGCTCTTCCCGCTCATCCGCTGCCAGCGGTCGCGGGCCTCCTGGACGTCGCTGGGCTTGCCCATGGGCCGACCGCGGAACTCCAGCAGCGAGTCGGCCCCGATGACCAGGGCGTCGCTCTCCTGCCTGGCCACGGCCGTGGCCTTGGCCGCGGCCAGCAGGGCCACCTGCTCGCCCACCCGCGGCGCCCGCACGGTGGTCTCGTCGACGTCGCTGACGACGACCTCCGGGCTCAGGCCGGCCTGGCGCAGCAGCGCCAGCCGTGCGGGGGACGCCGATGCCAGCACCAACCGACGGTCGACACTCATGCGTGCTCCTCTGTGAGGCTCGTCCGCTGCCCCCGCCGCGCTGCTGCCCGGGCGCGGGCCCGCCCACACGCGCTCACGCGAACCTGCCCGATGCCCGCCAGCCGCCGGGACCGGGGCGCAGCGCGGTGCGGTGGGCATCGCCGGCCGCCGCCCACGCCCCGACCGGTGCCGGCCTGCGCCGGTCGCGCGGCTGGGCCAGGGCCGCCACCACGACGGTGAGCGCGGCCAGCTCCTCGCCGGTGGGCCGGCCCCTCACCACCCGCAGGAGCGGAGTCCGGTCGGAGGAGTGGGGGCCGGAGGACGACGGTGTCACAGCGGGATGTTCCCGTGCTTCTTGGGCGGGAGGGTCTGGCGCTTGTTGGCCAGCAGGCGCAGCGCGCGGGTGACCTGCACGCGGGTGTGCGACGGCCGGATCACCATGTCCACGTACCCACGGTCGGCCGCGATGTACGGGCTCAGCAGCGCGTCCTCGTACTCGGTGATGAGCTCGGCGCGGCGGGTCTCGGGGTCCTCGGCCTCGGCCAGCTCCTTGCGGTAGAGGATGCCGACCGCACCCTGGGCGCCCATGACGGCGATCTGGGCCGTCGGCCAGGCCAGGTTGAGGTCCGCGCCCAGGTGCTTGGAGCCCATGACGTCGTAGGCGCCGCCGTAGGCCTTGCGGGTGATCACCGTGATCTTGGGGACGGTGGCCTCGGCGTAGGCGTAGATGAGCTTCGCGCCACGCCGGATGATCCCCTCCCACTCCTGCGAGGTACCGGGGAGGAAGCCGGGGACGTCGACGAAGGTCAGCACCGGGATGTTGAACGCGTCGCAGGTGCGCACGAACCGGGCGGCCTTCTCGCTGGCGTCGATGTCGAGCGTGCCGGCGAACTGGGTGGGCTGGTTGGCCACCACGCCCACCGGCCGGCCCTCGACCCGGCCGAAGCCGGTGACGATGTTGGGCGCGAACAGCGCCTGCACCTCGAGGAACTCCCCGTCGTCGAGGACGTGCTCGATGACGGTGTGCATGTCGTAGGGCGTGTTCGGCGAGTCCGGGACGAACGTGTCGAGCTCGAGGTCGTCGTCGGTGACGCCGTCGGGGACGGTGACGTCGACCGGCGGCAGCTCCACCACCGGCAGCGGGTCGAGGTTGTTGCTCGGCAGGTAGGACAGCAGCGCCTTGACGTAGTCCAGCGCGTCGTTCTCGTCCTCGGCCAGGTAGTGCGCGACGCCGGACTTGGTGTTGTGCGTGCGGGCGCCGCCGAGCTCCTCGAGGGTGACGTCCTCGCCGGTGACGGTCTTCACCACGTCGGGGCCGGTGATGAACATCTGACTGGTCTCGTCGACCATCACGATGAAGTCGGTCAGCGCGGGGGAGTAGACGTGCCCGCCGGCCGCGGCGCCCATCACCAGGGAGATCTGCGGGATGACGCCCGAGGCGTGCACGTTGCGCCGGAAGATCTCGCCGTAGAGACCGAGGGAGACCACGCCCTCCTGGATCCGCGCGCCGCCGCCCTCGTTGATGCCGATGACCGGGCAGCCGTTGCGCATGGCCAGGTCGAGCACCTTGGTGATCTTCTCGCCGTAGACCTCCCCGAGGCTGCCGCCGAAGACGGTGACGTCCTGGGAGAACACGCACACCGGCCGGCCGTCGACCGTGCCGTGGCCGGTGACCACGCCGTCGCCGAAGGGCCGCCTGGCCTCCATGCCGAAGTTGGTGGACCGGTGGCGGGCGAACTCGTCGAGCTCGGTGAACGAGCCCGGGTCCAGCAGCGCCTCGATCCGCTCCCGCGCGGTCATCTTCCCGGCGGCGTGCTGCTTGTCCACCGCGCGCGCCGAGCCCGCGTGCGTGGCCTCCTGCACGCGCCGCTCGAAGTCCGCGATCTTGCCCGCGGTCGTGTGGATGTCGACGTCGCCGGACACGTGCTCGCCGGCGCTCTCCAGTTCGGCCGCGCTCACCGCGATCCGCTCCGACGCCGGCTCGGTCGCTCGCTGCGATGCTCGCTCACGAGTTCCGTAGCGTAGGGGAGTGCCCGAACCGACGCCGTCCCGCTCGGTCGACCCGGACCGGCCGCCCCTCGACGCGGACCGGGTGGCGTCCGCGCTCACCGCCGGCAGCGCCCTGTGGCGCTCGCTGGAGGTCGTGGAGGAGGTGGGCTCCACCAACGCCGTCCTCGCGGCCGCCGCAGCGCAGGAGGCCCCCGAGGGCACCGTGCTGGTCGCCGAGTACCAGGCCACCGGCCGCGGGCGCCTGGACCGCACCTGGGCCTCACCGCCCCGCGCGGGCCTCACCGTCTCCCTCCTCCTGCGCCCCGACGTCCCCGCCGCGCGGCGGGGCTGGCTGCCGCTGCTGACCGGCGTCGCGCTCGCCGAGGCCGTCGCCGACGTGCCCGGCGTCCGGGCGTCGCTGAAGTGGCCCAACGACCTGCTCGCCGCCGACGGCGCCAAGCTCGCCGGCATCCTGGCCGAGGTGGCGTCCGGCGCGGTGGTCGTCGGGGTGGGGCTCAACGTCTCCACCCGCGCCGACGAGCTGCCCGAAGGCGGCACCTCCCTCGCCCTGGCCGCCGGGGCGCCGGTCGACCGGGGGGAGGTGCTGCTGCGGTTCCTGCGGGGGTTCGAGCGCCGCTACCTGTCCTGGGTGCAGGCCCTGGGGGACCCGGTCGGCACGGGCCTGGCCCGCGACTACCTGGCGTGGTGCGCCACGGTCGGGACGCCGGTCGTGGTCACCCTGCCCGACGGCTCCACCGTGGACGGCGTGGCCGAGGCGGTGGACTGGGACGGCCGGCTCGTCGTCCGGACGACGGGTGGGCGACTGGAGCTGGCCAGCGGTGACGTGCGACACGTGCGGACACACGCCGGAGAACTGTGACGCTCCGACTCCGCTGCGTCATCCTGCTCGGGTGCCCTACCCGGACAAGCTGCTGGCCGACGACGAAGAGGTCGTCCGGCACCTGCACCCGCACTGGCTGACGATCTCCTGGCCGGTCGTGGCGTTCCTGCTCGTGGTGGGCACGGCCTCCTTCGGCGCCGCGCTCGTCCCCGAGGGGAGCCGGCAGGGCGTGGTGCGGATGGTGGTCGCGGGCATCGCGCTGGTCCTGCTGACGTGGTCCGTGCTGGTGCCGCTGCTGCGGTGGCGGACCACCCACTACGTGATCACGACCCACCGGCTGCTCTTCCGCGAGGGTGTCCTCGCACGCCGGGGCCGCGACATCGGGCTGTCCCGCATCGCCGACGTCTCCTACCGGCAGACGTTGTGGGAGCGGCTGATCGGCTCCGGCACGCTGACCATCGAGACGGTCGGCGACGGCGGTGCCACGGTGCTGCGGCAGATCCCCGACAGCGACGGGGTGCAGCAACTGCTCAACCACATGATCGAGGAGGACGCCGACCGCCGGGTGCAGGAGTCGGCGGCCTACGTGAACGGCTGGGAGAGCCCGTACCCGACGGCCCGGTTCTGACCGGCCGCGGCGCGGTGTGACGGTTCCGTCACGGCGCGCCTGGGCGGTTCTGTCGGTACCGCGACCTACTTTCTGCGCCCATGCGGCTGCTGCACACCTCCGACTGGCACATCGGCCGCTCCCTGCACGGCGCCGACCTCCTCCGCGAGCAGGAGACGGTGCTCTCCGGCCTGGCCGACGTCGTCGTCGCCGAGTCGGTCCACGCGGTGGTCGTCGCCGGTGACGTCTACGACCGCGCGGTGCCCTCGGCCGACGCGACCGCGGTGCTCGACCGGGTCGTCGGCCGCCTGCTGCGCGCCGGCGCCACCGTCGTCCTGACCCCGGGCAACCACGACTCCGCACGCCGGCTGGGCACCTTCTCCGGGCTGCTGTCGGTCGCGGGCCTGCACGTGCGCGCCTCGACCGCCGGGCTCGACGAGCCGGTGCTGCTGCGCGACGAGCACGGTGAGGTCGCCGTCTACGGGCTGCCGTACCTGGAGCCGGAGATCGCGCGGCACGAGCTCGGGGGTGGGCGGGAGAACAGCCTGGCGCGCACCCACGAGGCGGTGCTGACCGAGGCGATGGACCGCGTGCGCGCCGACCTCTTCCTCCGCCCCGGTACGCGGTCGGTCGTGCTGGCCCACGCCTTCGTCGGGGGCGGGGTGGCCAGCGACAGCGAGCGCGACATCTGCGTCGGTGGTGTCGACCTGGTGCCCGGCGCGGTCTTCGACGGCGTCGACTACGTGGCCCTCGGGCACCTGCACCGGCCGCAGACGCTCACCCCGCGGCTGCGGTACAGCGGCTCGCCCCTGGCCTACTCCTTCGGTGAGGCCGGCCAGCAGAAGCAGGCCTGGCTGGTAGACCTCGACGCCACCGGTCTCGCCGGGGTGCGGACGCTGCCCCTGCCCACGCCGCGCCCGCTGACCGTCCTCACCGGCACCCTCGCCGAGCTGCTCGACGACCCGGCGCACGCCGACGTCGAGGAGCACTTCCTCTCCGCACGGCTGACCGACGCCGTCCGCCCGGCCGACCCGATGCGCCGGCTGCGCACCCGCTTCCCGCACTGCGTGCACCTGGAGTGGGCCGGCGGCGGTACCGGGGGAGACGGCCGCAGCTACCAGGAGCGGCTGCGCGGCCGGCCCGACCTCGACGTGGCCGGTGAGTTCGTCTCCCACGTCCGCGGCGGCGTGGGGGCCACGGCCGCCGAGCGTGAGCTCCTGGCCCGGGCCCTGGGCGCCGAGGCCCGCGAGGAGGCGGCCCGGTGAGGCTGCACTCGCTCACCCTGTCCGCCTTCGGCCCCTTCGCCGGCACCGAGACCGTCGACGTCGACGACGTCGCCCGCGACGGGCTGTTCCTGTTGTGGGGGCCCACCGGCGCCGGCAAGACGACCCTGCTCGACGCGGTGGTCTTCGCCCTCTACGGCACCGTGCCCGGTGCCCGCGGCGAGGAGAAACGGCTGCGCAGCGACCACGCCGACGCCGCCACCCGCACCGAGGTCTCCCTCGAGCTCACCCTCGCCGGGGAACGGCTGCTCGTGCTGCGCCGCCCCGAGCAGACCCGCCCGAAGAAGCGCGGCGCCGGGGAGACGACCGAGCAGGCCAGGCTCCTCGTCCAGCGGTGGGACGGCGCCGGTTGGCAGCCGGTCAGCACCCGGATCGACGAGGGCTCGGAGTACTTGCGGGTGCGGCTGGGGCTGTCGGCCGAGCAGTTCTGCCAGGTGGTGCTGCTGCCGCAGGGCGACTTCGCCCGGTTCCTGCGCGCCGAGCCCGAGGACCGCGCGCGGCTGCTGCGCACCCTCTTCGACGTCGGCCGGTTCGCCCGCGCCGAGGAGTGGCTGGCCACCGAGCGGCGCAGCGCCGAGGAGACGCTGCGCGCCGACCGGCACCGGATCAGCACGCTGCTGCACCGGGTCGCCCAGATCGCCGACGTCGAGGTGCCCGAGGACCTGGCCCCCGAGCTGGTCGGCGCCCACCCGGGGACGTCGGTCGGCTCCTGGGTGACCGCCGTCCGCGCCCGCGCCGCCGGCGACCTGACCCGGGCCGCGGCCGCGGCCGAGGAGGCCGCCGACGCCGGCTCCCGGCTGGACGCCGAGCTCGCCGCGGCCCGTGCCCTGGCCGGGCGGCACGACCGCCGCGACCGCGCCCGCGAGGAGCTGGCCCGGCTGACGGAGCGGGAGGAGCAGCTCACGCCCCTGCGGGCCCGTGCCGGCGCCGGGCGCCGCGCCGAGGCGCTGCGCGACGTCCTGGAGGCGGCCGGCCGCTCCGCGCTGGAGGCCGAGGCCGCCGCCGCGGCGCTGACCTCGGCGCGGGCCGCCTGGACGGCGGTGGCCGACGGGCGGGAGGCCGACCTCCTGCTCGCCCGGGAACTGCGCGACGACGCCGCCGCGGCCCGGGCGCTGGCCCCGGAGGCCGAGCGGGCGCGGGGGCTCGTCCGCGAGCTGGCCCGGCTCGCGCGGGACGTCGAGGCGCTCACCGTCCGCTGCGCTGACGGCGCCCGTGCCGCGCAGGCCTGGCCCGGCCGGGTCGCCGACGCCCAGGGGCGGCTGGACGAGGCGGGAGCGGCGGCCGCCCGGCTGCCCGGGCTGACCGCGGCGGAGGAGGCCGCCCGGACGGCGCTGGCCGCCGCGACCGCCGCCGAGCGCGTCGCCGCCGACCTCGAGACCGCCCGAGCCGCGGCCGAGGCCGCGCGGAGCTCCTGGCTGGAGGCCCGCGAGGACCTCGTGGAGCTGCGGACCGCCCGCCTCGACGGGATGGCGGCGGAGCTGGCGGCCGGGCTCGTGCCGGGCGCCGACTGCCCGGTGTGCGGCGCCACCGAGCACCCGCGGCCGGCTCTGCCGACCGGCCGGGGCGTCTCCGCCGACGACGAGGAGCGGGCCCGGGCCGCAGCCGACGCCGCGGAGGCACGAGCCGCCGCCGCCCGGCGGGTCGTCGACGAACGGGACCGCGAGCTGGCGGTGCTCCGCGCGCGGGCCGGGGAGCTCCCGGTACCGCAGCTGGCCGCCCGGGCGGCCGAGGCGCGCGCCGAGCTCGACGCGGTCGCCGCGTCCGCCGCGGCCGCCGACGACGCCCGGCGGGGGCTGGTGGAGGCCGAGGCGGGCCGGGAGGCAGCAGCGGCCGCGCTCGCGGCCGACCGCGAGGAGCTGCAGCGCCGCACCGTGGAGCGGACGGCCCGCGAGGACGCCCTGCGGGAGCTGACCGAGCGGCTGGACGCCGCCCGGGGCACGGATGCCGACCTGCCTGCCCGGGTCCGCCGGCTCACCACGGCGGCGGAGCGCTGCGAGGCGGTCGTCGCCGCCGAGGCCGAGGAGCTCCGCGCCCGTACCGCCGCCGCGGCCGCCCGGCGCACCGCGGCCGACCGCGCCGCGACGGCGGGGTTCGACGACCTCCTCGACGCCGCGGCCGCCCTGTTGGAGACCGACCGGCTCGCCGCCCTGGAGCAGCGGATCCGGGAGCACGACGAGGCCCGCTCGGTCGTCGTCGCCACCCTGGCCGACCCCGAGCTCACCGACCTGCCGGCGCGGCCCGACCTCGCCGCCCTCGAGCAGCGGTGTGCGAGCCTCACCGCCCGGCGGGAGGAGGCGGTCGCCGCCCTCGACCAGGCCCGCCGCTGCTCTAATGCCCTCGACGCACTGGCCGGCGAGGTGGTCGCCGCGGAGGTCGAGCTCGCCGAGCGGCGGGCATGGGCCGAACAGGTCACCGGCCTGGCCGACCTCGTCACCGGCCGCGGCGCGAACACGCTGCGCATGCGGTTGCAGTCCTTCGTGCTCGCCGCCCGCCTGGAGCAGGTGGCCGAGGTGGCCAGCCGGCGGCTGCAGGACATGTCGGGTGCCCGCTACACGTTCCTGCACAGCGACGCACAGGGCCGGCACGGCGCCCGCGGCGGCCTGGGCCTGGACGTGTTCGACGAGTACACCGGCACCCGCCGGCCGACCAAGACCCTGTCCGGCGGCGAGAGCTTCATGGCCTCCCTCGCGCTGGCGCTCGGGCTGGCCGACGTCGTCACCGCCGAGGCCGGGGGCGTGCAGATGGACACCCTGTTCGTCGACGAGGGCTTCGGCACGCTCGACGCGCAGGCGCTGGACGCGGTGATGAACGTGCTCGACGAGCTGCGCCGCGGCGGCCGGACGGTCGGCGTCATCAGCCACCTCGAGGAGTTGCGCACCCGCATCCCCACCCGCCTGGAGGTCATCGCGGGACGGCACGGGTCGCGCCTGGCGAGCTGACCGGCGAAAGTGACGGACCCGTCACACCGCGTGTCGACACTGTCTAGTAAGTGCGCTTGGCTAGCCTGCACTCACTGAGCGTCACCTCTCCGTCTGTGGCACGGCTGCCACAGACGTCATCGGTGCGCATCCCGGCGCGTCGGCGCTCAGCCCGTCCACGAGTCGAGGTCAACAGATGAAGCAGCGGTCCCGCCGCGTACTGCTCGGCCTGGCGGTCCTGGTGGCCGTCGGCGCCGCAGCCTTCGTCCTCACCCGCAGCTGGCAGGACGGCGGAGTCGAGACGACGGCCGCCCTGCCGACCATCCCCGCCGAGGCGGGCGCGGCCGGACCCACGGGCGGATCGACACCCGGGGCGGCCACCCCCACCGGCGCCGCCGACGAGGAGGACGAGCCGGCCGACGCGCCCGCCGCCCAGTCGCCGGCCCTCGACACCGCGCGCCCCACGGAGGCCGACCTGGTCGTCACCTACAGCGGGTTCGACGTCCCCACGGGTGCGGTGCTGGTCGGCGCGTACGTCGCCGGCGTCCTCGAGAACGGCGGGGAGTGCGGCCTGAGCCTCTCCGACGGGTCGACCGAGCGGACCGCCACGGTCGAGGCCGTGGCCGACGCCCGGACCACCAGCTGCGGTGAGCTCACGCTGCCGGAGATGACGCCGGGCTCCTGGAGCGGTCAGGTGACCTACACCTCGGCTCGTGGCACCACGCTGTCCCGCGACGTCGAGGTCGTGGTGCCCTGATGCGGGGGAAGCGGGCGGCCCGGCTGCTGGGGGCCGTGGCCTGCGTCCTGGCCACGGCCTCGACTCTCGTGGTGCAGACCTCCACCGGCCCGGCCCAGGCCGCCGACCTCAGCACCTTCCGGGCCGGCAACATCATCTCCGACGCGGTGTACTTCAACTCCTCGACGATGTCCCCGGAGCAGATCCAGGCGTTCCTGGTCCAGAAGGGCAACAGCTGCACGGCCGGGGACCTGTGCATGAAGAACTACCGGACGTCGACCTACACGCGGTCCGGCACCAACTGCGCCACGTACCCGGGCGCGGAGAACGAGCGCGCGGCCGACATCATCTGGAAGGTCGCCCAGGTCTGCGGCATCAACCCGCAGGTCCTGCTGGTCACCCTGCAGAAGGAGCAGGGCCTGGTCACCGCGACCAGCCCGACGGCCAGCAAGTACCGGATCGCGATGGGCTACGGCTGCCCGGACACCGCGCCCTGTGACGCCCAGTACTACGGGTTCTTCAACCAGGTCTACATGGCCGCCTGGCAGTTCCGGCGCTACGCCACCCTGCCGCGCAACTACGGCTACAAGGCCGGCATGAACAACACCGTGTACTGGCACCCGAACGCCGCCTGCGGCTCGGCGCAGGTCTACATCGCGAACCAGGCGACGGCGAACCTCTACAACTACACGCCGTACCAGCCGAACGCCGCGGCGCTGGCGGCCGGCTACGGCACGGGCAACAGCTGCTCCTCGTACGGCAACCGCAACTTCTTCAGCTACTTCAGCGACTGGTTCGGCTCCACCCAGTTCCTCGTGACCGGGTCGATCCGCGACTGGTACTGGTCCAACGACGGGCCCGGCGTCCTCGGCGCCCCGGTGGGCAACGAGCTGACGATCAACGGCGGCTGGGTGCAGCACTTCCAGCGCGGGTCGGTCTGGGCCAGCGGGGCCGGCACCTTCGCGACGGTCAACGGGATCAACGCCGAGTACTGGGAGAACGGCGCGCGCGACGGCGTCCTCGGGTTCCCGGTCGGCCCGGAGCGGGCGATCAACGGCGGCTGGTCGCAGCAGTTCGAGCGCGGGACCGTCTACGTCAGCGCGGCCGGCTCCTTCGCGACGGTCAACGGCATCAACGCCAAGTACCAGCAGCTCGGTGGCCGGGACGGCGTGCTCGGCTTCCCGGTGGGTCCGGAGATGGCCCTGGCGGGCGGCTGGGCGCAGAACTTCGAGCGCGGGACCGTCTACGTCAGCGCGGCCGGCTCGTTCGCGACGGTCAACGGCATCAACACCGCGTACCAGCAGCTCGGCGGCTCCGGCGGTCCGCTGGGCTACCCGACGAGCCCGGAGATGACCTTCTCCGGCGGCTGGGGGCAGAACTTCGAGCGTGGGTCGGTGTACGTCACCGCCGAGGGCTCCTTCGTCACCTACAACGCGATCAACGCCGTCTACCAGCGGCTGGGGGGCCCGAACGTGCTCGGCTTCCCGAAGGGAGCCGAGCGGGGCATCACCGGCGGGTGGACCCAGCAGTTCGGCGTCGGCTCCGTCTACGTCAGCGCGGCCGGCTCCTACGCCACGGTCAACGCCATCGACGCCGAGTACCAGCGGTTGGGCGGCCCGTCCAGCGCGCTGGGTTTCCCGGCCGGCGGCGAGCGGTCCTACCCCGGCGGCTGGGGCCAGGCCTTCGAGCGGGGCTCGCTGTTCCTCAGCGCCGCGGGCACCTTCCCGACGTACAACGCGATCAACGCGCGGTACCAGCAGCTCGGCGGCCCCCGCAGCGCCCTCGGCTTCCCCGTCGGCCTGGAGCGCAGCGTCGCGGGCGGCTGGTCGCAGCAGTTCGAGCACGGCGTGCTCTACGTGAGCGCGGCGGGCTCCTGGCCGACGATCAACGCGATCCACGCCGCCTACCTGGAGCTCGGCGGTCCTGCCGGCGTCCTCGGCTTCCCGGCGGGCCCGGAGGTGGCGGTGGCCGGCGGCTGGTCCCAGCAGTTCCAGAGCGGCTCGCTGTTCCTCAGCGCCGAGGGCGCCTACCCGACGGTCAACGGCATCGACGCGAAGTACCGCCAGACGGGCGGGGCGGCGGGGCCCCTCGGTTTCCCGACGGGCTTCGAGCGCACCCTCCCCGGCGGTTGGTCGCAGGCGTTCCAGAAGGGCGGCATCTACATCAGCACGGTCGGCTCCTTCGCCGTCCTCTCGGCGGCCGACGAGGCCTACCGCGGGCTCGGGGGGCCCCGGGGCGAGCTCGGTTTCCCGACCGGCGAGGCAACTACCGTGGCCGAGGGCAGCCGGACCCCGTTCCAGCACGGGACGATCACCTGTCCGACCACCGGCAGCGGCAGCTGCACCGTCACGAGGAACTGACAGGCGCAGGACCGTTCGACCGGACACCCTGCCCACCGGCCGGCACGCACCCGCGTGCCGGCCGGTGGGCTGTGGGGAACGCGCCTGGAGGGGGAGACATGCAGAGGGTCATCGCGAACAAGTGGCTGGTGAGCGCGGGCATCACCGTGGCCTGGTGCCTGGTGGTCCTGCCGTTCACCGAGTCCGTCGCCTTCGAGCTCGACGCGGTCGACGACGCCACCGCCGTCCCGTCCTGGGCACTCAAGGCCCTCTTCGCGGTGGCCCTGTTCGCCCTCGTCGCGCTGCTGGTGGACCTCCTCGCCCGGCTCCGGGAGGGCGACGACCGGACACGCGCCGGACTGGTGATGGGCGGGGCGTACCTCGTCGTCCTGGCCGCCCTCGCGGCGCTGGTCTACCCCGGGCACTGGACGTTCGACGAGTTCCACGTGCTGCACGCGGCGCAGACCTATGCGCCCTACCACTGGCAGCACTACCTCACGGTCGTGTTCCACACCTTGTGCCTGTACCTCGTGCCGACCGGTGTGGGCATCGTGCTGGTGCAGGGGCTGCTCGCCGCGGCCGTCGTGGGCTACCTGGCCTCGGGCGTCCGGACCCTCCTCGCGGACCGGCGGCTGGCCTGGCTGGTCGTCGTGCCGTTCCTGTTCCTGCCGGTCCTGTTCGAGGTCTACCACCCGCTGCGGATGACGGCCTACAGCCTGGTCGCGCTGCTCGCCCTGGGGAAGCTCCTGCTCCTGGTGCTGGCACCGGACCTGCGCGGGGACCGCTACCGGGAGTTCGTCGGCTACAGCGTCCTGGTCACCCTCATGGCGTTCTGGCGCACGGAGGGCATCTTCTACCTGGCCCTCCTGCCCGTCGTCGCCGCGCGGCTGGGCCTGCTGCGGGAGGTGTGGCGGAAGAACGGCCGGGCCGTCGTGGCCGCCCTGGCCGGTCTGACTGTCGTGGCCTGCGGGTTCGTGCTCACCCAGAGCACGTCCCGGCCGGAGTACCAGCTCACCGCGCTGTACAACCCGCTGTCGGTGATGGTGGCCGACGAGGACCTCACCGGTGGGGACGTCGCGGCCGACTTGGCCCTGATCGACACGGTCATGGACGTCGACCACCTGCGGCAGTACTCCGACCACTCGGACATCCCCGGCTACTGGGCGCCGGGAGCGCTGCGGTCGGACTACGCCGACCACCTCGACGAGTTCTACCGCGGCGCGGTGAGCCTGGTGCTGCACAACCCCGAGGACTTCCTCGAGGCCCGGTGGAGGACCTTCGTCGCGACCAACGACCTCGACCCGGCCCGGCCCTACGTGCCGACGGGTCTGCTCTTCGCCGACGCCCCCGGCAACGAGATGCTCACGACCTTCGAGCGGGAGAACATCGGTTCACAGCCGCTGGACGACCAGGTGCGGCACAGCACGATGCGAGCCCTGCTGGTCATGCACCCCGACGGGACCGGGACGGGCCTGCGGCCGTGGGTCTGGACGACCATCCCGACCCTGGTGGGGCTGGTGGCGATGACCGTAGCCGGGCTGCTCCGCCGGCGCTGGACCTGGGGACTGCTGTCGCTGGCCCTCCTCGTGCACGCCGGCATCGTGTTCGCCTCTGCTCCGGCCTACTACTTCATGTACTACCTGCCGGTGTACGTGGTGGGGAACTTCCTGCTGGCCGTCGCGATCGTGCGCTGGCTGGACCGCCGGCTGTCCGCACGCGGAGCCCGGGTGGCGGAGGCGTCCGGGGCGGCCTGACCGGCTCGGGCGTCCGCCGCTACCCCGTCGTCCCTGAACCGACGGCGACTGGGCTGTCCAGCGTCGGTTCGGGGCCCGACCGGCCGGCGTCCGCCCACGGTCGGCCGGAGTCACCTCCCCCCGGTGATCGAGGTCTGCGGGGGCGCTGTGACCGGTGGTGCTCCAGCGCTGTGAACTTCGCCGTTCGGGTCGACCCAGCCGTATCTCGCTGTAGCGTTGGCCGCACGCACTGCAAGGGCCGCCGAGTATCCGGGGCCCGGGCCGCCGTCTGGGACGGCAGGGCAGCTCACACTCGACGGAAGTGACGTTCATGGTGCTCATCGACGGCCGCGCGCCCGGCCCCAGCCTCCTCCCGCCGGTCCCCTCCGCGCGGCCCCGTCAGGACGTCGCCGAGGGCGAGACCGAGGCGCCGTCGCCGTCCCGGGGCCTGCCGCGGGTGATCCCGCAGCTGACCGGCATCCGGGCGTTCGCGGCGCTGTGGGTGGCGTGCTTCCACTTCCGCCCGTACCTGCTGGAGAGCTTCCCGCAGAGCTGGCCGCTGACCCCGCTGTTCAACGTCGGCCACCTGGGCGTGGACCTGTTCTTCATCCTCAGCGGCTTCATCCTGACCTTCACCCACCTGGACCGGATGGCCACCGGGTGGCAGCCGCGCAAGGTGCTCGGCTTCCTCTGGCTGCGGCTGTCGCGCGTGTGGCCGGTGACCGTGGCCATGCTGTTCGTCTACGGCGCCTACCGGATCGCCCAGACCTGGGTCACCGGCGACGGTGCCTACGCCGCCTCCCTCGACGTGCGCCGGCTGCTCATGCACGTGCTCCTCATCCAGTCGTGGGGCAGTGAGCACCACGACTGGAACCCGATCGACTGGTCGATCAGCGCGGAGTGGATGGCCTACCTCGTGTTCGGCGTCCTGGTGCTGTTCCTCGCCAAGGCGCAGTCGACGCTGCGCACCCGCGCGCTGGTCCTGCTGGCCGGTGCCGCGCTCCTGCCGATGGTGCTCGTCGGCCTGTCCCTGGAGGACGGCGCGGACCTCGCCTGGAACGGCGACCAGATGATCCCGGGCATCGTGGCGCTCCGGGTGCTGTCGGAGTTCTTCGCCGGGGCGCTGGTCGCCCTCGTCGTCCAGCGCGTGGCCCGGAGCGGTCGGCAGGTGCCCCTGCTGCTCCGCCCGTCGGTCCTCGTGGTCGCGATCGTCGCCGTCATCTACCTGCTGCAGAAGTTCGACCCCGTGTGGCGGCCGCGCTTCGGGCAGGAGTGGGGCCACAACGGGCACTCCCTCTGGGGGTCGACGGAGTCCGTCGTCGTGATCCCGTTGTTCGCGCTGCTGATCGGTTCGCTGGCCCTCAGTGCCGGTGGTGTCTCGACGCTGCTGTCGAGCCGGGTGCTGGTCTGGGGCGGCAAGGTCTCCTTCGCCTTCTACCTCGTCCACTGGTTCTTCCTGGACCTGATGCTCTTCGTCATCGGGCGGAGTGACTGGGCCGACGACGTCACCTCGCTCGGCCGGCGCGGGCTGCTCGTAGCGGCGCTCACGCTGTCGGTCGTGGCCGGCTGGGCGCTGTTCCGCTTCGTCGAGGAGCCCATGCGCAAGGGCATGCGGCGGATGCTGCCCCGGTCCATCGAGGTCTGACCGCGCCGCGAGCGCCTCGCTCGCGGTTCTCTGCACCGGCCGGCCCGGGTCCACCCAGGACCCGCGCCGGCTGTGTGCTGAGGGGCCGGTTCAGTCCGCGGCGGGCTGGGGGAGGGGACGGGTCGCGTCGGGGGTCGCCACGGCCGTCGCCGGGCCGGCAGCGGGGAACACCCAACGGCGGTAGACCGTGAACCTGATCACCGTGCCCGCCGCGATCGAGCAGATGTTGGCCGCCTGCAGGACCAGACTGCTCTCCTGGCCGAGCGGGTAGCGGACGACGGCGATGACGGCCAGCCCCAGCCCGAGCGTGAGGGCGTTGACGAGCCCGAAGCGGAGGTACTCCCGACCCAGCCCTGTCCGCGCTCGGTGGCCGAACGACCAGAAGCGGTGGCCCAGAAACGCGGCGGTGAGGGACACCAGGGTGGCGCCGAGCTTGGCGCTCACCGGGTCGACGCCGACGCTGTAGAGCAGCTGGAACAGGCCCACGTCGATGAGGAAACACACGGCACCGACGACCCCGAAGGCGCTGAGCTCCCGGAGCAGCAACCGCCACCTGCTGGCGAACCGGCCGCGGAGGGGCTCGGCGGCGGGCACGGGCGCGAGTGTACGAGTGCGGCCCGGTCGCCGGGGTCCCGCAGCACTGGGAGACTGAGGCGGTGCCCCACTCGCGCCGGACCGCTTCTCTCCCGGTCTTCGTGATGGCGCTCACCGTCCTCTCCGGGTGCGGAGGTCCGGCCATCACCGGCGACGAGGCGACCCGGGCCGGGGTCTCGGCGGCGGCTGCGGGCGGTCCCGCGGTCGTGCAGGCCGGCGTCCGCAGCATGGTGGCGGTGGGCGACTCGCTCACGGCGGGCGGCGAGCCGATCCGCGGCCCGGAGGTCGACGGCGAGCTCTCCTGGATCCGGGCCGCCGTGGGGCCACAACTGGAGTTCCGCGGCGGCTGGGCGACCGGCGGCGCCACGACGGCTGACATGCGCGCCGCCGCCACCCCCATGGACGCCGACGTCCTGGTCCTCATGGGCGGCACCAACGATCTCGTGCTGGGCCGGCCGTGGGAGCGGACGCGGGAGGACCTGCTCGCCGTCGCCGACGTGGTCGGCATCGGCGCGGTGCTGCTGTCCGCCGTTCCGCCGCACGACGACCTCCCGGAGTCCGCGACCGAACTCAACCGGCAGCTGCAGGTCCTGGCCGACGAGCAGGGCTGGCAGTTCGTCGACCCGTGGGCCGACGCCCGGCAGGACGGCGCCTATGTGCCCGGGGCCAGCCTGGACGGCGTGCACCCGACACAGCGCGTGGCCGACGAGGCCGGCCTGCTCATCCGGAAGGCCCTGCTGGACGGCGCCGGGAGCCCGCCGCAGCAGCCCCGCTAACCTCGTGCTGGCATGAGCGCGCACCCGGCCCCCGCCCCCGCCCGCGGCACCCCCGCACCCCCGCAGCCCGCTGCGGGTCTCGACCCGCGCACCGGACTGCCGGTGGTGGCGATGATCGGTGGCGGGCAGCTGGCCCGCATGACGCACCAGGCCGCGATCGCCCTCGGCCAGTCGCTGCGGGTGCTCTCGACCGGGCCGGACGAGTCCGCGCCGCTGGTCGCGGCCGACGTCCGCCTCGGCGACCACCGCGACCTCGACGCGCTGATGGCCGTCGCCGAGGGCGCCACCGTGGTCACCTTCGACCACGAGCACGTCCCCACCGAGCACCTGCACGCCCTCGAGGCGGCCGGCCACCGGGTCGCCCCCGGTCCGGGCGCGCTGGTCCACGCCCAGGACAAGCTGGTCCTGCGGCGGGCCCTGGCCGAGGCGGGGGAACCCCAGCCGGCGTGGGCGGAGGTCACCTCCGTCGCCGACGTCACCGCGTTCGCCGACCGGCACGGCTGGCCCGTGGTGCTCAAGACGCCGCGCGGCGGTTACGACGGCAAGGGCGTCTTCGTGGTGGACGACGCCGCCGCGGCCACCGACCTGGTCGAGCGGCACGGCGTGCTCCTGGCCGAGGAGCGGGTGCCGCTGGTGCGCGAGCTGGCCGCCCTGGTCGCCCGGTCCCCGTTCGGGCAGGTCGCCGTCTGGCCGGTCGTCGAGACCGTGCAGCGCGACGGCATCAACACCGAGGTGCTCGCGCCCGCCCCGGGACTGGACGAGGCCATCGCGACCGCCGCCCAGGAGCTCGCCGTCCGCGTCGCCGAGCGGGTGGGCGTCGTCGGGGTGATGGCCGTCGAGCTGTTCCAGACCGCCGACGGCGTCCTGGTCAACGAGCTCGCCATGCGGCCGCACAACTCCGGGCACTGGACGATCGAGGGTTCCCGCACCAGCCAGTTCGAGCAGCACCTGCGCGCCGTCCTGGACTACCCGCTGGGTGCGACGGCGATGACCGCGCCGGTCGTGGTGATGGCCAACGTGCTCGGCGGGAGGGCTGCGGCGGAGGGGTGGTCCGGCCCCGCGATCGACGAGCGCGTGCACCACCTCATGGCGCACTGGCCCGACGTGAAGCTGCACTGGTACGGCAAGGGGCAGCGCCCCGGTCGCAAGCTCGGCCACGTGACGGCGCTGGGCGACGACCTCGACCAGGTGCGGGCCCGCGCGGTGGCCGCCGCCCGCTACCTGGCCGACGGCGAGATCGACCCGGCGTTCGCGTTCGAGACCGACCACTAGGAGACCCGTGGACCCGATCGTCGGCATCGTCATGGGCAGCGACTCCGACTGGCCGATGATGGAGCCCGCCGCGGAGGCGCTCGCCGAGTTCGGCGTCCCGTACGAGGTGCACGTCGTCTCCGCCCACCGCACCCCCCGCCGGATGCTGGACTACGCCGAGTCCGCCGCCGGGCGCGGACTGCGGGTCGTCATCGCCGGTGCCGGGGGAGCGGCCCACCTCCCGGGGATGGTCGCCGCGGCGACGCCGCTGCCTGTGATCGGCGTCCCGCGGCCGCTGGACCGCCTGGACGGCCTGGACAGCCTGCTGTCGATCGTGCAGATGCCGGCCGGGGTGCCGGTGGCGACGGTGTCGATCGGGGGCGGCCGCAACGCCGGGCTGCTGGCCGTCCGCATCCTGGCCGCCGGCGACCCGGAGCTGCGGGCCGCCGTGGAGCGCTTCCAGGTCGAGCTGGCCGATTCGGTGGTCGCCCGGGACGCCGCGCTGCAGGAGCGGCTCGCCTCCTCCTGACGGGGGCGTGTGCATCGTCATCCGAGGTCGGCCGTCCTACCATCTACCCGTGGGTAACAACGCCGGCGGGCTGTACGCGCTGACCGAGGAGCACGACGCGATCCGGGCCGCGGTCCGGGACATCGCCGAGCGGGAGATCGCCCCGTTCGCCGCCGAGGTGGACGCCGAGTCCCGTTACCCCATCGAGGCGCAGAAGGCGCTGACCGCAGCGGGCTTCCACGCCACGCACATCCCCGAGGAGTACGGCGGCGAGGGCGCGGACCCGATCGCGACCTGCATCGTCATCGAGGAGGTCGCCCGCGTCGACGCGTCGGCCTCGCTGATCCCGGCGGTCAACAAGCTCGGCTCGATGCCGATCATCCTGTCGGCGTCGGAGGAGCTCAAGCAGGCCGTGCTGCCCTCCATCGCCGCCGGTGAGGCGATGATCAGCTACGGGCTGTCGGAGCGCGAGGCCGGCTCCGACGCCGCCGCGATGAAGACCCGCGCCCGGCGCGAGGGCGACTCCTGGGTGCTCAACGGCACCAAGGCCTGGATCACCAACTCCGGCGTCTCCAGCTGGTACACGGTCATGGCCGTCACCGACCCGGACAAGGGTGCCAACGGCATCTCCGCGTTCGTCGTGCACGCCGACGACCCGGGCTTCGCCGTCGGGCCCAAGGAACGGAAGATGGGCATCAAGGGCTCGCCGACCTGCGAGCTGTACTTCACCGACTGCACCATCCCGGCCGACCGGGTCATCGGCGAGCCCGGCACCGGCTTCAAGACCGCGCTGCGGACGCTGGACTTCACCCGCCCGACCATTGGCGCCCAGGCCGTCGGCATCGCCCAGGGCGCGCTGGACGCGGCGGTGGCGTACACCCGCGAGCGCCGCCAGTTCGGTCGGGCCGTCTCGGACTTCCAGGGCGTGCAATTCATGCTCGCCGACATGGCCATGCAGATCGAGGCCGCCCGCCACCTGGTCTACGTCGCCGCCGCCCGCGGCGAGACCGGCGGCCCGGACCTCGGCCGGCTGTGCGCCGCGGCCAAGGCGTTCGCCTCCGACGTCGCGATGCGGGTGACCACCGACGCCGTCCAGCTGTTCGGCGGCGCCGGCTACACCCAGGACTTCCCCGTCGAGCGGATGATGCGCGACGCGAAGATCACCCAGATCTACGAGGGCACCAACCAGATCCAGCGCATGGTCATTGCCCGGAGCCTGCTGAAGTAGCGCAACGCCGGGACGCCGCGGTGTGGACCCGTCGACGCGTGCTCGTGGCCGGCGGCCGGCTCACCGCGGCGGGCCTGCTGGCCGGTTGCGGCGTCCCGCTCCCGGCCGGGCCGTCGTCCGCCGGGCGGGGCGCCGCGGCGGTGCTCTCGGCACGACCGGGGAGCGGGTTCCCGCTGCCGCCGAGGGACGTGGCCGCGGGCACCGGGCCGCTCGGGCTGGGCGTGGATCGCGAGCCGCTGCTGCACGTCCCGCCCGGCGTGGCCCTCGACCGGCCGGTGCCCCTCGTGGTCACCCTGCACGGCGCCGGTGGCGACGCCGCGGGTGGGCTGGCGCTGCTCCAGCAGCCGGCCGACGAGCGCGGGCTGCTGCTGCTGGCCCCGGCGTCCCGGGGGCCGACCTGGGACGCGGTCACCGGCGGCTACGGCCCCGACGCCGAGCTGCTCGACCAGGCCCTGGCGCGGGTGTTCGCCGTGCTGCCGGTGGACCCCCGGCGGGTGGCCGTCGCGGGGTTCTCGGACGGCGCCTCGTACGCGTTGGGCCTGGGCCTGGCCAACGGCGGTCTGCTCGCGCGGGTGGTCGCGTTCTCGCCCGGTTTCGTCCCCGTGGGCCCGCGTGACGGGCGGCCGGAGGTCTTCGTCTCGCACGGCGACCGGGACGACGTCCTGCCGATCGCGCGGACCAGCCGTCGCCTGGTGCCCGGACTGCGGGACGCCGGGATCGACGTCACCTACCGCGAGTTCTCCGGCGGCCACGTCGTGCCGCCGGAGGTGGTGCAGGAGGCGGTGGACTGGCTGACCCGCCCGTGACGCGTGCGCATCGGGAGGGCACTCACCCGAGCAGGCGGGAGACCCCCGACAGCCGGGAGTCGCCCGCCATCGCGGCCAGCCAGGCCGACCAGCCGGGCCGGGACCGCATCGCCTCCAGTGCGGCACGGGCGCCGGCCCGGTCGCCGCGCTGCGAGGCGGCCAGCGCCGCGTAGAGGTCCCGGGCGCCCTCGGGGGCGAACAGCGCCAGGTGCTCGTAGTCCCGCTCGTCGTAGGCCCGCTGCAGGTTGCGCAGCATCCGCAGCTGGGCCACCGGGTCACCGGAGTCGTCGACCCGCAGGTCCATCCGCACGCCGTCGTCCTCGTCGGTGGCGGGGGAGCCGCTGACCACCAGCAGCGCCGCGGACTGCCGGCCGCGGACGTCCCCACCGGCGTCCTGCCCGGCCGTCAGGGCCGCGAGCAGGCGGTCGGGCAGGTCACCGCGGGCCGCGGTGAACGCCTGGGCCATCGCCGGCAGCACCTCCGGGGAGGCGAGCATGTTGCCCTGGACGCTCATCCCGTCGCCCACCAGGTGCCCGCTGACCGGGAAGGACCCGCGCCCGGTGTCGGCGGCGACCCGCCCGACGGCGTCCAGGACGGCGATCTGCCGGTCGGCGTCCTCGGCCGAGTGCGCGGCCCGCTTGACCAGGTCGGCCGGGGCCGCGCCGTCCTCGAGGCCGTGCAGCAGCGCCGGACCGAGCCCGCGCCGGCTGCGCGCCTGGACCGCCACCACGCCCACGCCCGGCCGGGCGGTGGGCACCGCCCGGCCGACGGCGAGGATGCACGAGGAGACGGCGATGCCCAGGTCGCCGGTCCGCGGGTCGCGCGCGACGACCGAGAAGGTCACCGGACCCCCTCGCCGGCATCGGTCGGCGCGGAGCCGCGACGGTCGCTCGCGCCCCCGGTCACACCCCGACCGGGAGCTGCATCTCGTGGACGTCGTCGGCGACGGTGAGCGGGGCGCCGGTCGCGGCGGCGACCTCGTCGGGGGTCACGCCCGGGGCGGTCTCGCGGAGGGTGAAGCCGGCGGGGGTGATGTCGATGACGGCGAGGTCGGTGATGACGCGGTCGACGCAGGCCTTGCCGGTCAGCGGCAGGGTGCACTCCTGCACCAGCTTGGGGCTGCCGTCGCGGGCGGTGT